>NZ_UGJJ01000002.1:0-347704 GCF_900451175.1 Kingella potus | reverse complement strand
CCCGCATCCCTGCGTAGGGTGTGTCGCCAAAGCGACGCACGCGTCCCAAACCTGTAACGGACACACCCTCCGCAAAACAAAACCGCGTGCGTGGCTGCGCCACACACCCTACCCCAACCGCAAAGGCCGTCTGAAAAAACACCGCCAACCCCGCATCCCCGCGTAGGGTGTGTCGCCAAAGCGACGCACGCGCCCCCAAACCCCGCAACAAACCTACTCCCTCCCCTGCGCCCGCGCGGGGGAGGGCTGGGGAGGGGGTGGCGGTTTGCAAAACCGCTTTGCCCACCCTGCACACATCAGCCAAACAACAAAAGCCCCCGGCCCCGTAAGCAGAAGAGCGAATAGAGGGAACAAATGTCAGAGGCCGTCTGAAAACCGCCACCAAAGTTTTCAGACGGCCTTTTTACCGCACACAAATGTAAAAACACGCCTGAATGTGTTTGTATCACGTTAAAAAAACGCTACAATTACCCCTGGTAACAGAAAAGAAATCACTACTAATCAATAGCTGTGCGGCATAGCTCATCCCGCATATTTTTCCGTCTCCATACAAAGGACAACATCATGAAACACAGCAAAGCGAAAACCCGCCTCACCACCCTGGCCGCCTGCATCGGAATGCTCGGCATTGCCCCCGCCTTTGCCGCAAACAGCGCAGACACCCCCGCCGAATCCACCGCCCTCGATGCGGTAACGGTGAAAGGCAGCGCGCGCGGCAAAGACCAGCGCGGCGAGGATCGCGTTTACACCCGCGAAATCGTCAATCTTTACAAAGGCAAAGAAGAAGTCGAAACCTTCAAAGGCAACACCGTCTCCGATCTTCTCAGCGGCATGGTCGGCGTATACAGCGGCGACGCGCGCAACAGCGGCGCGATCGATCCCAACATACGCGGCGTGCAGGGGCAGGGGCGTATTCCCGTAACGGTAGACGGTACCGAGCAGGCCATCACCGTATGGCGCGGCTACGCCGGCGCGAACAACCGCAACTACGTCGATCCCAACCTCATCGGCAGCGTCTATGCCGAAAAAGGCCCCTCCCTCAGCCGCGACGTGAAAAGCGGCATCGGCGGCTCCGTGGCCATGAAAACCATCGATGCCGACGACATCGTCCCCGAAGGGCAGAAATACGGCCTTGAAGTCAAACTCGAAACCTCCAACAACTCCATCCGCCGGCGCAAAAATGCCTACGAAGATTCCGTAGACTACCGCACCCTGCCCGAGCCTTCCGTAGCCACCGGCGGCATCTGGCGCGCCCTGCTCGACGACACCGACCGCATCGACCAACGCTTCTCCGGCCGCAGCAAATTCCTCAAAGACAAAGCCTACCGCATTGCCGCCGCCACCAAGCAAGACAGCTTCGATGCCATGCTCGCCTATGCCTACCGCAGCAAAGGCAACTACTTCTCCGGCAAAAAAGGCGCGGAACGCTACGGCTACATCGGCCCGCTCACCCCCGAAAAACTCGCCGAGCTGCAAAGGCTGGCGGATGAAGCCCGCGATCGCGGCGAAAGCTTCTGGGGCAGCGAAAACATGCTCGGCGCGCCCAATATCGCCAAAGTCGGCCTCTTCTTCCACCCCGGCGGCGAAGTATCCAACACCTCGCTCGAAACCGAATCCTGGATAGGCAAAACCACCTTCCGCCTGCCCCACGGCCAAAGCGTCAAACTCGGCCTGCGCCGCACCCGCACCGAATTTGGCGACGTGATGCCCTCCCGCATCATCGGCCCCATCTCCAACAATGAAAACCTCAACAAAATCGCCGAATGGCCGCGCTCCTGGGTGAAACAGAATTCCGCCAACATCGATTACGCCTTCAAGCCCGAAAACAGCCGCTGGATCGACTTCAACGCCACCCTCTGGACCACCCGCACCAAATCCAAAACCAACACCGCCGGCGGCTCCCCGGGCGACACCCTCTACGAAGACCGCGAATTTCACCGCCGCTACGAAAGCGAAGTCGGCGTATGGCGTGAGCTGATGCGGCAATGGCCGAACCTCAGCGATGCCGAACGCCAGTATCTGCGCGACAACGGCATCAGCCCCGAAAACAAGCCCCGCGTCGATCCCATCACCCCCAACACCGACGGCCGCTTCAACACCATCCAAGGCCAGGCCTACTATGCCAAAAACGACCGCAACGGCTTCACCTTCTCCAACCGCATGAAGCTCACCCCCAAGCTCGACCTCACCGTCATGGGCGACTACCAATACGAAAAGCTCCGATCGCGCGACAACTATTCCGACGAACTGCGCTGGAGGGGCTACGACAAATATAGGGAGGAAATAGAGCGCGACGATATAAGGGCCAACTACGAACTAAACGGATACGGATTGCCGCGTAACGGCAGAAGACATGAAGCCAATTTGGGCTTTAATTTTCATTTTAAGCCCGCCGAATGGCTCAGCCTCACCGCAGGCGCGCGCTACACCCGCTTCAGCATCAACGACGACGGCAGAATGCTGAAAGAAGGCGTGGACAAATGGGGGGAACCGCTTGCGATGAATCGGGGCATCAAGTTTCATTTAACCCGTGTAGCCACAAGAGACGAATATGCCGCCCATCTTCGGGCAGTCGAGGCAAGGAATAATGGGGATGATTTTAGTGAAAGAGACTTCAATTTTATTAGTGTTGAGAACGGCGTTCCCGTAATTAACAGACCTTGGGTAAATACGTTTGAGCCTGAATTGGCGAGACCATTGATTTTTGAATGGAATAAAGATCAAACAGGCCATTTGAACCTTCAAGACCAACCTTTGCTGAACGGCAGCATTCCCGATCTGTACGCGCAGGTTGAAAATCCCGCTTATGATCCAAACGATCCCAACAGTCGGCCTATGGTAAACAAATATCCTCATGGGGGTATCGAACACTATAAAACCCCGATGACTGCCGCCGAACGCCGCCGCGCCCAGCGGCAGAGCGACGGCGGCTGGGCGCCCGCCTTTTCCGCCACCGTCAATCTCACCGACCACGCCCGCGCTTATCTGCGCTACACCGAAACCCTGCGCTACCCCAGCATCTTCGAAGGCACCTACGGCTTTTCCAACGCCGCAGGCACATTTGCCCGCGCCGGCTACGGCTGGAAGCCCGAACACGCCAAAAACTGGGAAGTCGGCTACATCCACGACCTCACCGGCCTTTTGCCCAAAATGCGCCGCGCCGATTTCCGCATCAACTACTTCCATAACAAAACCAAAAACATCATCGACCGCGACGAAAACCTGGAATTTGAGCAGTTTGACAAACAGGTGCGCACCGGCGTGGAGCTTTCCGCCCGCTTCGACAGCGGCCGCCTGTTCGGCGAACTGGGCATATTGCGTAATATTAAAAACGAAATGTGCGACAGCACCGCTGCATATGCCGATGGAGACCTCGTATGGGTACACAACGGGGAAACGGTTACTACGCCCTCCTGCAACCACGGCGGCCTCAGCAGCAGCGGCTATCTTGCCTCCGCCCTGCAGCCGCGCTGGTCTATCAACGCCGATTTGGGCGCACGTTTCTTCGGCGAAAAGCTGGAAACGGGGCTGCGCTTCCACTACCACAGCCGCATTAAGAAAAACCGCGACGAGGCATGGAATCATTGGCGGGATAAATTCAGGGAGTACAACGGCACCTCATCACGACTTCGCATTACAGGCCAGGAATGGCAGCCTGTCGCTACCTACGACGCATATATCCGCTATAAAATCAATAAAAACGTAACCGCCGAACTGGTCGGCACCAACCTGACTGATCGCTATTATCTCGATCCACTCAGCCCCTCTTATATGCCCGCACCCGGCAGAACATTGCGCTTCGGCCTGACAGCAAGGTTCTAAATAAAATTTATTACTAAAAATTTACCAAATTAAGCAATAAAATTTTTTTCTTATTTTAGAGATAAAAATTCCTACAATCACTTAAAAACTTGCTGTATAATTCGCCTGCCAATGAGGGAATACGAATTAAAACCGTCTGATTCGGATGCCCGCATATGACACGTTGAGTTTGTTTTTTTTAAATCTTTATTCTTTTTAAGGAGTTTAATCATGAAACATTTGAAACTGGTTGCCGCTTTGGCCACTGTATTTGCTGCTTCCTCCGTATATGCGTTACCGGATAAATTTGAATCCAATCCCGATGGTGCGACATCCGCAGCAAATACAATCAATAGCGAAAAACACATTGGTGTATCTGTTGTAGACAGCGGAGATTACAAAGGCAAAGCCGCCATTTATGTCCACGATGAAAATGCTACAACAAATAACAGCAAGGGCTTGGCAAACAACAAGCATGTTTCCTTTGCCAAAATCGACAAAACCGCCGGCAATATTATGGTCAGATGGTTTGCCAAAAGCATCTTGGGTCAAGACGGCAACAATGTAACCGTAGCCCATATGTACAAAATGAAAGGCCTGCTGTGGGACAACATCCCCAAAATGCCCGACCATTCCCACCTCGGCCGCATGTCCTATGCCAAAGTGGGCGATTTGGACGTGTACTTCGGCGACTGGGACAACACCAAGTCCGGTGCGAGTGCCGTCAATAAAAACGTTGCCACCAACAACTACACCGTGTTCTACAGCGGCACAGGCAAAACCGCCAAAATGCCCACCAGCGGCACCGCCACCTACGACGTTAAAGGCATCAACCAGCACTACGAACAAGGCACGGCTGTCTTGCGCGGCGACCTGAAAGCCGACTTCGGCAAAAAAACGCTGACCGGCACCCTGTCCAGAGCAGGCGGCGACCTGAAAACCCTCGGCATCAACGCCAACATCCAAACCGCCCAAGCCGCCTTCTCGGGCAAAGCCGTCGCCAACAACAGCGTAAACGGCACCACCTCGGGCAAATTCTTCGGCAACAACGCCGCAGGCCTCGCCGGCATCGCCCAGTTCAACGATAAAAAACTGAACACCGCATACGGCGGCGCAAAGAAATAAGCAATTGATTCAAACAAACAACACCTTGTTTACAAAAAAAAATGGAAGAGAAATAAATTTTTATTTTTACAGGACAATCATGACCGACGGGCGGAAAAAACTTTCCGCCCGCCTTTTTAACCCAAAACCCAAACCCACGTAGGGTGTGTCGCCCCAGCGACGCACGCGTCCCAAAAACCAAGCAAGACCCTGCATAGGCTAGCACGTAGGGTGTGTCGCCCAAAGGCGACGCACGCGTTCCAAAAACCAAGCAAGAACCCGCATAGGCTAGCACGTAGGGTGTGTCGCCAAAGCGACGCACGCGTTCCCAAAAAACAAGTAAGAACCCGCATAGGCTAGCACGTAGCGTGCGTCGCCAAAGCGACGCACGCGTCCCCCAGTACCGCAACAGACACACCCGCCGCAAAAACAAAACCCGCGTGCGTGGCTGCGCCACACACCCTACCCAAACCGCAGAGCTAGCACGTAGGGTGTGTCGCCCAAAGCGACGCACGCGTCCCCAAAAAGCAAGTAAGAACCCGCATAGGCTAGCACGTAGGGTGTGTCGCCCAAAGGCGACGCACGCGTTCCCCAAACCCCGCAACAAAACCCGACTCAAAAAACAAAACCACACCCCAAAAACCCAAACCCCGCTTTTCAGACGGCCTATAATCCGCACCATCCCGCCTGATTCGCAAACGGACACACCATGACGCGCTACCGCCGCAATTTCGTCGCGGGCGGCACCTTTTTCTTTACCGTGAAACTGGCCGACCCGAAATCCCGTCTGCTGGTAGAACACATCGGCCTGCTGCGCACGGCCTATACCGACGTATGCAAAATGTATCCCTTTGAAACACTTGCCGTCTGCGTCATGCCCAACCACCTGCACTCCGTGTGGACGCTGCCGCTCGGCGATGCGGACTACTCCCTGCGCTGGCGTTTGATAAAAAGCCGCTTCTCCGCACACCTGCCCGCCGCCGACCGCTCCGCCAGCAAACTGCGGCGCGGCGAGCGCGGCATTTGGCAGCGGCGTTTCTACGAACACACCGTGCGCGATGAAACCGATTTGCAGCGGTGTGCCGACTACATCCATTTCAACCCGGTCAGACACGGCTTCGCCGCTACCGTGCGCGACTGGCCGTTTTCATCGTTCCACCGCCTCGTCCGCGCGGGAATACTGCCACCCGATTGGGGCGGAACACGGGAAACGGAAATAATGAACTTCGGCGAATAGCAAAATAACGGAACACCCGCGCAAGAACCCACGTAGGGTGTGTCGCCCAAAAGCGACGCACGCGTCCCAAACCGCCACAATAGACACACCCGCCGCAAAACAAAAACCGCGTGCGTGGCTTACGCCACACACCCTACCCAAACCGCAGAGGCCGTCTGAAAAAACACGTAGGGTGTGTCGCCCAAAGGCGACGCACGCGTCCCCCAAACCCCGCAACGGACACACCCCGCCGCAAAAACAAAAACCGCGTGCGTGGCTTACGCCACACACCCTACACAAACCGCAGAGGCCGTCTGAAAAAACACGTAGGGTGTGTCGCCCAAAGGCGACGCACGCGTTCCCAAAAAGCAAGTAAGAACCCGTATAGGCTAGCACGTAGCGTGTATCGTCCCAGCGACGCACGCGTCTCCCAGTACCACAACAGACACACCCGCCGCAAACACAAAAAACGCGTGCGTGGCTGCGCCACACACCCTACCCAAACCACAAAGGCCGTCTGAAAAAAAACACGTAGGGTGTGTCGCCCAAAGGCGACGCACGCGTCCCCCAGTACCACAACAGACACACCCGCCGCAAAACAAAAACCGCGTGCGTGGCTGCGCCACACACCCTACCCAAACCACAAAGGCCGTCTGAAAAAACACGTAGGGTGTGTCGCCCAAAGGCGACGCACGCGTCCCCTGAAACCACACAACAAAATCCGCCCACACGAAACCCATGAATCCGCGCCTGTTTTTCCTCCCTCTGCTGTTTGCTCCGCTGTCCGTCCTCGCCGACAACGAAGACACCCGCCTGCAACTGAAATACGGCATCGAAGCGCGGCAGCAGCGGCAGGAGGGGGAGAAAGTGGGGGATTTGTCTTTCGGCACGGCCGCGCCGCAGGAGGCCGACGATCTGCCGCTGGCTCTGATGAAGGCGGTAAACGCGCAAAACGAAGCCGAAACCCTGCGCCTGCTGGAAATCTACAAAACGCAGCCCGATGCCGATCCCGATATGGTGCTGTTTGCCGAAGCGAATCTGGCTCTGTTCCGCAACGATATGCAGGGCGCGATCGCGCTGTACCGCAGGCTTTACCAAAGCAATCCGCAATTTGTCCGCGCCAAGCTCGATTTGGCGCGTTTGCTGTTTGCCGACAAACAAAACAGGGAATCGGCCGCGCTTTTCGCCGGCACCGACATTCCCGAACGGCCTGCGGTAAACGAAAAAATCCAAGGCTTCTCCGCCGCGCTGGCCGAACGCGACGCATGGAACGGCTCGCTTTCCCTCGGCGCGGGATACGATTCCAATATCAACCGCTCCTCCGCCGCCACCATACTGCGCGAACAGCAAAGCTGCGGCTTCGACGCAAACGGGCAGCCGATACTCGACGCACACGGCAACCTTACCTGCCGCAGCGAATGGCTGCCGGTCAAAACGCCCGACGCAATCGAAGGCCGCGCATGGGCATACGAAGCCGCCGCCGGCCGCCGCATCTCGCTCCAAGGCCACCACGGCATACAGTTTTCCGGCTACGCGCTGGGCAGAATCTATCCGCAGCAGCGCGAATACGCCGAACACAGCGTCAGCCTCGGCAGCGCGTACAGCTTCCAAAACAAAGACACCTCTTTCAGCATCGGCCCGCAGCTCCAATACGACTGGTCGGGCGGCGCGATGCAGGACAGCAACGCGGGCATCAGCGCGTCATACAGCCGCACCTTCGCCGGCAAAGCCTCGCTGGCCGTTCAGGCGGAACACAAATACGACCGCTACCGTGGCGGCTACCGCCACTTCAACGGCCCGCAAACCCTGCTCTTTGCCACCGCCGTTTACGCCCTGACGGAAAACGCCGTCCTCTTCGGCGGCTACGACTACCTGCGCAAAAACAGCCGCGAAAAAGTCGATTCCTACCGCCGCCACGGCCTGCGGCTCGGCTTGGACAAACGCTTCCAATCCGGCATAGGCGCAACCCTGCTCGCCACCCTGCGCCAAACCGCCTATCAGGACTACCACGCCTGGCTGGACACCCGCCGCCGCGATTCCGAACGCACCATGCAAATCGACCTGAAATACGACCGCCCCGCCCTGCGCGGCTTCATCCCCGTCCTCTCCCTGAAACGCACCTCCAACCACAGCACCTCGTGGGTAAACCGCTACAAACGCAACGAAATCACCTTCAAACTGCAATATGCGTTTTAACAAAACCACGGCAGAGGCCGTCTGAAAAACAAAAAACTCAGCCTGTATCCCAACCCGACGCGGCGTCTCCGTAGGGTGTGTCGCCCAAAGCGACGCACGCGTCCCCAAACCGCCGCAACAGACACCCCGTTCCCAAAACAAAAAAACGCGTGCGTGGCAGAGCCACACACCCTACCCCAACCGCAAAGGCCGTCTGAAAACACCCGCCCCGCAACAAACCTACTCCCTCCCTGCGTTCGCGCGGGGGAGGGTTGGGGAGGGGGTGGTGGTTTGCAGAACCGCTTTTCCTGCCGCCTTGCTTTCCTGCAAATGTCTGCCGAGCGACAGCAGCCCCCACCCTAACCCTCCCCCGCAGGCGGGAGAGGGAACAAACGGCAGAGGCCGTCTGAAAAACAAAAAACACATCCCGTACCCCGTAGGGTGTGTCGCCCAAAGGCGACGCACGCGTTCCCCAAACCACGCAACAGACACCCCGTTCCCAAAACAAAAAACCGCGTGCGTGGCTGCGCCACACACCCTACCTTAGCGGCAGAGGCCGTCTGAAAAAACACCGCCAACCCCGCATCCCCTGCGTAGGGTGTGTCGCCAAAGCGACGCACGCGTTCCCCGCTGCAAATGTCTGCCGAGCGGCAACAGCTTCCACCCTGCGCCTCCCCCGCAGGCGGGAGAGGGAACAAACGAAGAGGCCGTCTGAAAAGGCAAAAACCCGTTTTCAGACGGCCTCTGCCGCCAAAACGGGGGCTTAAAGTAAAATTGTTGATAATTTTACGCGGTGTGTTTATATTCCCGCCCGTCCTTTTTCCAGCCACCCAGGAGCCAGCCATGTACACCCCAAAAACCATCGATTCCGTCGTACGGTTCATCAAAGACAAAGAAGTCCGCTTCGTCGATTTGCGCTTTACCGACACCAAAGGCAAGCAGCACCATTTCACCGTGCCCGCCCGCGTAGTGCTCGAAGACCCCGAAGAATGGTTTGAAAACGGCCAGGCATTCGACGGCTCGTCCATCGGCGGCTGGAAAGGCATCCAGGCTTCCGATATGCAGCTTCGCCCCGACCCGTCCACCGCATTTATCGACCCGTTTTACGACGATGCCACCGTGGTTTTCACCTGCGACGTCATCGACCCGGCCAACGGCCAGGGCTACGACCGCGACCCGCGCTCCATCGCCAAACGCGCCGAAGCCTATCTGAAATCTTCCGGCGTGGGCGACACCGCCTTCTTCGGCCCCGAGCCGGAATTTTTCGTATTCGACGGCGTGGAATTTGAAACCACCATGCACAAAACCCGCTACGAAATCACATCAGAAAGCGGCGCATGGAGCAGCGGCCTGCACCTCGACGGCCAGAACACCGGCCACCGTCCCGCCGTCAAAGGCGGCTACGCACCCGTCGCACCCATCGACGCAGGCCAGGATTTGCGCTCGGCCATGGTCAACCTCCTGGAAGAAATCGGCATCGGAGTAGAAGTACACCACAGCGAAGTGGGCACCGGCAGCCAGATGGAAATCGGCACGCGCTTCAATACGCTGGTCAAACGCGCCGACCAAACCCAAGACATGAAATATGTCATTCAAAATGTCGCCCACAACTTCGGCAAAACCGCCACTTTCATGCCCAAACCCATCATGGGCGACAACGGCAGCGGCATGCACGTCCACCAATCCATCTGGAAAAACGGCCAAAACCTGTTTGCCGGCGACGGCTACGCCGGCCTCTCCGACACCGCGCTCTACTACATCGGCGGCATCATCAAACACGCCAAAGCACTCAACGCGATTACCAACCCCTCGACCAACTCCTACAAACGCCTCGTGCCGCACTTCGAAGCACCGGTGAAACTCGCCTATTCCGCCCGCAACCGCTCCGCCTCCATCCGCATTCCGTCTGTCGGCAGCAGCAAAGCGCGCCGCATCGAAGCCCGTTTCCCCGATCCCACCGCCAATCCGTATCTGGCCTTTGCCGCGCTCTTGATGGCCGGTTTGGACGGCATTCAAAACAAAATCCACCCGGGCGAACCGGCCGACAAAAACCTGTATGATTTGCCGCCCGAAGAAGACGCACTCGTACCCACCGTATGCGCCTCGCTCGAAGAAGCCCTCGCCGCACTCAAAGCCGACCACGAGTTTCTGCTGCGCGGCGGCGTGTTCAGCCAAGACTGGATCGACAGCTACATCGCCTTCAAAGAAGAAGACGTGCGCCGCATCCGTATGGCACCGCATCCGTTGGAATTTGAAATGTATTACAGCCTGTAACGCAGCCTGTATGGTCAGAAAGAGGCCGTCTGAAAACCTGTTTGCGGGTTTTCAGACGGCCTCTGCCGTTTGCTCCCTCTCCCGCCTGCGGGTTAGGGTGGGGGCTGTTGCCGCTCGGCAGACATTTGCAGCGGGGAACGCGTGCGTCGCTTGGGCGACACACCCTACGGGGTACGGGATGTGTTTTTTGTTTTTCAGACGTCCTCTGCCGTTTGTTCCCTCTCCCGCCTGCGGGGGAGGGTCAGGGTGGGGGCTGTTGCCGATTGGCCGACATTTGCAGGAAAGCAGAGCGGCGGGCAAGGCGGTTTTGCAAACTGCCGCCCCTTCCCCAACTCCCCCCCCCGCGCGGGCGCAGGGGAGGTAGGTTTGTTGCAGATTCGGGGACGCGTGCGTCGCTTTGGCGACACACCCTACGCGGGGGGTGGGATGTGTTTTTTGTTTTTCAGACGACCGCCCGCGTTTGCGCGGCGGTCGGCAAAATTCCTTATGCGGAGGGGAACGCGTGCGTCGCTGTACGGCACACCCTGCATTGCTTCGGCATGGCGGGTAATGTGGCCGTTCGGGTGGGGTGTGCCGCCCAAGCGGCGCACGCGGTTTTTGCGGGCAGAGGGTTGGGCGGAATCGGAAAACATTAGGCCGTCTGAAACCTTCCTGCGCCCTTGCCCGACTTTGTACACAATTCCGCTATAATGCCGCCTTTACCCGACTTAAAGTTTGTTAAATAATGAATACACCGGCAAACAAGCTGCTCGAACGGCTCTTCGGCCTTTCCGCCCACAGCACAAACGTGCGCACCGAAATCATGGCGGGCATCACCACTTTCCTCACCATGTGCTACATCGTCGTCATCAACCCCGCCACCCTGTCGCAGGCGGGCATGGATTTCGGCGCGGTGTTTGTCGCCACCTGCATTTCCGCCGCCATCGGCTGCTTTGTGATGGGGCTGGCGGCCAACTATCCCATCGCCCTCGCCCCGGGCATGGGTTTGAACGCCTACTTTACCTATGCCGTGGTCAAAGGCATGGGCGTGCCGTGGGAAGTGGCTCTGGCCGCCGTGTTTGTTTCCGGCATCATTTTTTTATTGTTCAGCTTTTTCAAGCTGCGCGAAATGTTGGTAAACGCCCTGCCGATGAGCCTGAAAATGGCGATTGCCGCCGGCATCGGCCTCTTTCTCGCCCTCATCGCCCTGAAAAACGCCGGCATCATCATATCCAGCGATGCCACGCTGGTAAAAATGAACGACATCTATATCAAAGCCGCCGACGGCGCGAAAAGCCCCAACTGGCCGCTGCTGCTCGCCCTGCTCGGCTTTTTTCTGATTATCCTCCTCGACTACCTGCGCGTGCGCGGCGCGATCATCCTGGGCATCCTGGCCGTAACCCTCTTGGGCATCCCGCTGGGGCAGACCGAGTTTAAAGGCGTGGTGTCCGCCATCCCCAGCCTGCAACCCACCCTGCTGGCGATGGACTTCAACGGCCTTTTCCACGGCAGCATGATTGCCGTCGTCTTCGTTTTCTTTCTGGTGGATCTTTTCGACAGCACCGGCACGCTGGTCGGCACCACCCACCGCGCCGGCCTGCTGGAAAACGGCAAACTGCCCCGCCTCAAACGCGCCCTTTTGGCCGACTCCTCCGCCATTATCGCCGGCGCGGCCATGGGCACTTCCTCCGTTACCCCCTATGTGGAAAGCGCGGCGGGCGTGGCGGCGGGCGGGCGCACCGGCCTCACCGCCGTAACCGTCGGCGTGTTGATGCTCGCCTGCCTGTGGTTTTCGCCGCTGGCCGCCACCGTTCCCGCCTTCGCCACCGCCCCTGCCCTGCTCTACATCGGCATCCACATGCTGCGCTCGGTGCTGGAAATCGACTGGGAAGACCTGACCGAAGCCGCCCCCGCCTTCATCACCATCGTTTTCATGCCCTTTACCTACTCCATCGCCGACGGCATCGCCATGGGCTTCATCAGCTATGCCGCCATCAAGCTCCTGTGCGGACGCACCAAAGACGTGCCGCCTATGGTGTGGCTGGTGGCCGTGTTGTGGGCGGCAAAATTCTGGTTTCTCGGCGTGTGAAAACGCAAGAAAGGCCGTCTGAAAACCCAGCTTGGGCAAAGCCGGGGCGGGTTTTCAGACGGCCTCTGCCGTTTGTGCGGCGGGAGGGGGCGCGTGCGTCGCTGTGCGACACACCCTACATTGTTTCGGCACGGTGGGTCATGTGGCCGTCCGGACAGGGTATGCCGCCCAAGCGGCGCACGCGTTTTCTGCAAACGGCGGCGTTTGGCGCGATGGAAAACGAGGCCGTCTGAAAACACGGATTCGGGGGTGCAATTGTGTTTGCAGTTTTCAGACGGCCTCACCCGCTTGCCGCCCCTGCCCCGATTTGGCACAATGCCGCACGTTTGTCAGCGATTCTTTCTTTTTTTCAACTAAGGGAAAACCATGGGCATCCTTACGCTTATCCTCATCATACTGGCCGCAGCCGCTTTCTGGCTGGTCAAAACCTACAACCGCCTGCAAACCAGTATGCAGAACATCCGCGAAATGTATTCCAACCTGCAAGCCGGCCTCAAAAAGCGGCAGCAGCTCAGCGGCCAAATCATCGAAATCGCCTCCGGCTATATGGCGCACGAACAGCTTACCCAGCTCAAAGTCGCACAAAACAACCCCGGCCAGATGCAGGTTCTCGCCCAGGCTTTTCCCGAGCTGAAAGCCGATGCCACCTACCAAAAGCTCATGCAGCAGCTTGAAAACCTCGAAAACGACATCCTCGCCCGCCGCGAAAACTACAACAACCGCGTCAATGCCTACAACAGCTACCGCAACTCCTTCCCCGTCGTCCTCGTTGCGCAAAAACTCTCTTTCGACATCATCCAATACTTCGACACCGACGACGAAAAATTCGACTTGCAGGCACAAAGTTTCTCCCGCGACGACACGCAGGCACTGCAACAGTTTATCGGCGAAAGCACCAAAGCCGCCGCCGGCACCGTCTCCCATGCCGTCAAACAAATCAACCAGGGCGTGTCCCAGCTCAAAGACAAAATCGACGGCAAACCCGTGCAGGAAACCGACGGCGCAAGCCCGCCCGAAAACCAGCAGCCCGATTCCCCGCAGTCCGAACAACCGCAGCCCGATTCCACCGATGCCGGCGGCAGCCGCGACACCCAGGAAAACAAATAAGGCGGGCGTAACGCACAAAGACAGCAGGCCGTCTGAAATCCGTTTTCAGACGGCCTCAAAGCGTCCCCGCACCCTGAAAGGCCGTCCGTACAATGCAGCCCCTCACGCAAAACCGCCTCGACGCATGGCTCACGCGCCACCCGCCGCGCCCGCAGCTGCGCGGCCTGAGCCGCTTTGCCGTCGAATTTTGGTTTTTCGGCCTCAAAGAAGCCCGCGCCTGCCTGTTTGCCGGGCTGTTTTTCCTGACCGTGTTTGCCGTGCCGCGCGGCGGATGGTTCGGCATCGCCCGCTACGACATCCTGCTGCTGGCCGCCCTCGCCATGCAGGCCGCCATGCTGCTGTTCAAACTCGAAACCCGGGACGAAGTCAAAGCCATCACCCTCTTCCACATCGTCGGCTTCGCCCTCGAACTCTTCAAAACCTCGTCCGCCGCCGGCTCGTGGAGCTATCCCGAACCCGCTTGGAGCAAAATCGGCGGCGTACCGCTGTTTGCCGGCTTCATGTATGCGGCGGTGGGCAGCTACATCATCCAGGCCTGGCGGCTGTTCGGCCTCAAAATCAAAAGCCACCCGCCCCATCTTTTGGCCGCGCTCTGCTCGCTGCTGATTTACGCCAACTTCTTCACCCACCACTACATCGGCGACTACCGCTGGTATCTTGCCGCCTTCGCCCTCGGCCTCTACGCCCGCACCGCCGTGCTGTTCACCCCCTACGACACCGAACGCAGAATGCCGCTGCTGCTGGCCTTCGTCCTCATCGGCTTTTTCATCTGGCTGGCGGAAAACGCCGCCACTTTCGCCGGCCTGTGGCGTTATCCCAACCAAATCGGCGCATGGTCGGCCGTGCACATCGGCAAATGGAGCTCGTGGGCGCTGCTGGTGATGATGACCTTCACCATCGTTGCCCACCTCAAACACATCAAGCACAGCATCGCCGTTTCGCGCGATTAGGCCGTCTGAAAACCCTGCCGCGCAGGCGGTTGCAAACGGCCTGCCGCGTTATAATCCCGCCCCGATACAACCCGACAAAAGGAAAACCCGAATGATCACCCCCCAGCAGGCCATCGAACGCCTTATCGGCAACAACGAGCTTTTTTACGACGAAATGACCGACCTGATGCGCCAAATCATGAGCGGGCAGGTCGCGCCCGAACAAACCGCCGCCATCATCACCGGCCTGCGGATTAAAGTGGAAACCGTGTCGGAAATCACCGCCGCCGCCGCCGTGATGCGCGAATTTGCCGCCAAAGTGCCGGTGAAAGATGCCGACAGCCTGGTCGATGTCGTCGGCACGGGCGGCGACGGCGCGAAAACCTTCAATATTTCCACCGCCTCCATGTTTGTCGCCGCAGCGGCGGGCGCGAAAGTGGCCAAACACGGCGGGCGTTCCGTGTCTTCGTCCAGCGGCGCGGCCGACGTACTCGAACAAATGGGCGCAAACCTCGCCCTCACGCCCGAACAAATCGCGCAAAGCATAGAAGAAACCGGCATCGGCTTTATGTTTGCGCAAAACCACCACAGCGCGATGCGCCACGTCGCCCCCGTGCGCCGCGCACTCGGCTTCCGCAGCATTTTCAACATCCTCGGCCCGCTCACCAATCCGGCAGGGGCGGCAAACCAGGTATTGGGCGTGTTCCACACCGACCTGTGCGGCATCCTCTCGCGCGTGTTGCAGCAGCTCGGCTCCAAGCACGTTCTCGCCGTTTGCGGCTGCGACGGCCTGGACGAAATCACCCTCACCGGCACGACCCGCATTTCCGAACTCAAAAACGGCCAAATCAGCGAATACGATTTCCATCCGGCCTCCTGCGGCATTGCCGTCCGCCCGAACCTCGACGACATCAAAGTATCCGGCAGCGAAGAATCCCTGCGTAAAATCAACGAGGTGTTAAACGGGGAACACGGCGCGGCACGCGACATCGTGCTGCTGAACGCCGCCGCCGCGCTGTATGCCGGCAACGTGGTGCCGTCGCTGGCGGAAGGAGCGGAAGCGGCACGCGCGGCCATCGATTCGGGCAGGGCAAAAGCCAAACAGGAAGAATTTACCGCCTTCGGCAAACGCTTTGCCTGACGGCGGGCGCAACATCCGCCTCCGCAGCGTTTTTATCGTTATCCCAAACAGTAAAAATCTTTCCGACAAAAAACGCAGGATACGCGGCCGATACCGCGCATCCTGCGTTTGCTTTGTCCGTTTTCAGACGGCCTCGAAAGCCTTGCAGGCCGTCTGAAAACCGTCGGAACAGAAAATATGCCTTGCCGTACAGCCCGTACGGCAAGGCATATTTTTTTGTCCCGTTCTATTTTTTCTTTTTCAACACCAGCCACAAAAACACCAGGCCGCCGGCAAATTCGATGACGACGCTCAACACGGCCTTCATGCCGAGCACGTGTTCAAACAAAGCCTGTCCGCCGACAAGCAGCACGGCGGCGGTCAGAAACACCATCGGCAGGCGTTGGCTGTGGCGCATACTCGGGCTGAAACGGTCGGCCAGCGCGGCCACGAGCAGGCCGAAAAAGCTCACCGGGCCGACAACGGCGGTGGCGGTGGCGGTAAGGGCGGCAATCCACACCAGCAGCCACAGCGTGTTGCGGGTGTAGCTGATGCCGAGGTTCACGGCCTGGTCGCGGCCGAGCAGGTATACGTCGAGGCGGTGGCGTTCGCGCCAGACAAACACGACGCTGGCCGCCATCACCAGCGCACCTGCGGCGAGCAGATCGGAATGGATGGTGTTGAAATTGGCGAAGCTGCTGCTTTGGGCGGCGGCAAATTCTTCCGGATCGATCAGGCGTTTCAACAGGGAGGAAAAGCTGCGGAAGAATACGCCGAATATCACGCCGATTAATATCATCCGCGCCAAATCGCGCCCGCCCTGCCGCAGCAGGGTGTTGAACAGCAGCAGCGAGCCGCCCATCATCGCCGCCAGTTCGAGGACGAATTTGCCGGTGGGCGGCATCATGCCGTAGCCCGCGCCGCCGAGCATCACCACCAGCAGGGTTTGCAGGAAAATATAGAGCGAGTCGAAGCCGAGAATGGAGGGCGTGAGGATGGGGTTGTTGGTGAGGGTTTGGAACAGCAGGGTGGATACGCCCACGGCGTAGGCAGCCAGCAGCAGACCCGCCAGCGTGGTGCCGCGCCGGCGCAGGACAAATTCCCAGCCGCCCTGCACATTGAGGGTGAGAAACAGGGCGCAGGAGGCCAAGAGCAGGGCGAGCGCAATCCACAGGGGCTTGTTGCGCGAAAATATGTTTTCAGACGGCATGGGCAGGCTTTCTCATCAGGAGATAGAGAAACAGCACCGTGCCGAACACGCCGAACACGGTGGACACGGGTATCTCGAAGGGGTAGCGCACGGTGCGGCTGACGATGTCGCAAAACAGCACCATGCCCGCACCGAGCAGGGCGACGGCGGGCAGGCCGGCGCGCAGGCGGTCGCCCATCAGTCGGCTGACGATGTTGGGGACGACGAGGCCGATAAAGGGTATGCCGCCCACGGTTACCACCACCAGCGAGGTAATCAGCGACACAATCAGCAATCCCGCCCACAGGATGGCGCGGCGGTTGATGCCGAGATTGACGCTCACGGTTTCGCCCATGCCGGCGATGGTGAGGCGGTCGGCAATGAGGTAGGCGAGTGAGGCGACGATGCCGCCGAGCCAGAGCAGCTCGTACCGCCCCTGCAAAATGCCGGAGAAATCGCCCGCCTGCCACACGTCGAGCATCTGCATCATCTCGTTTTCATAGGCGGTGAACACCGTGAGCGATTCGATCACGCCGCCGAAAATAATGCCCACCAGCGGCACCATCAGCTGCGCCGTGGGCGGCAGGCGGGAAATCAGTGCCATAAACAGCAGCATTCCGGCCATGGCGGCGGCGGCGGCGAAAGACATTTTCAGCATCAGGCCCGCCGCCGGATAGGCCAGCGTCAGCAGCACCAGCGCAAGGGCCGCGCTTTGGGTCGCGCCCACCATCGAAGGCTCGACGAAACGGTTGCGCATCAGAATCTGCATAATCATCCCCGCCACCGCCAGCGACGCGCCGCTCAACACCACGGCAAACGTGCGCGGCAGGCGGCTTACCACCATCAGGCTCAGGCTGTCCGACGGGGAAAACACCTGCGCCCAACTGAATTCGGCCACGCCGATCGACAGGCTGAGGCCGAACAGCAGCAGCAGCGCGGCAAGGCTGGCCGCGTAAAGAAAAAAGGGTTTTTTGTCCATAAATTTTGAAAACGGATTTTGTCCGCAGCTTTGCACTCGGCTTGGAAGGTGTTTTTCAGACGGCCTCTGCGGCTGAGGCAGGGTGTGCGGCCTAAGCCGCGCACGCGGTTTTTGTTTGGAAAATGTGCCGTTTGTGCGGCAGACACAGCAGCTTTACATACACGGACAGTCAGATATTTATTGTCCGCAAACGTTTTTCAGACGGCCTGAAACGCATGAGGCCGTCTGAAAAGCTGCCGGAGCCTGCCGGCCTGCGGCTTATTTCGCCGCGTCAAACGCGTCTTTGAGCTGCTTGGTCGAATTGAGCAGCTCCTGCGCCCCGCCTGTGGCCAGATAGGTTTCCGGCAAGAGGTACACCACCTGCCCTTTCTTCCAGGCCGTGGTTTCGGCGATCAGCGGGTTGTCCAACACATCTTTCGCCGCCTGTCCTTCTTCGCCGATGGCGGCGGTGCGGTCGAGTACAAACAGCCAGTCGGGATTTTTCTCTTTCACATATTCAAACGACACCGGCTGGCCGTGCGAACCCTCTTTGATGGCCTCGTCCACCGGCTTCACACCGATGTCGCCGTGTATCCAGCCGCCCAGCCGCGACTGCGCGCCGAAAGCCGACAGCTTGCCGCCGTTTACCAGCAGCACCAGCCCGCTGCCCTTGCCCGCCGCAGAGGCTTTGGCTGCTTCAAAGGCTTGGTTGATTTCGTTTTTCAACGCGTCGGCTTCGGCTTTCTTGTTGAAAATCGCGCCGTAGGCATCGATGCGCTCGTCCGCGCTCTGGCGCATACGGTTGGAGTCGATGGTCATTTCGATGGTGGGCGCGATTTTGGCCAGCTCGTCATGCGCCTTCGCCATGCGTCCGCCGATGATGATGAGCTGCGGCTTGTAGGCATTGATGGCTTCGTAGTTCGGCTCGAACAGCGTACCCGATTTCACCGCGTCTTTCAGCGGCGCGTCCAAATAGGCCAGGCTTTGCGAATCGAGCGACGCGCCGATTTTCACGCCCAGTTTGCTCAATGTGTCGATTGCACCCAAATCGTACACCGCGATACGCTCGGGATTCTGCGGCACCACCGCTTCGCCGCGCAGGGTCTGCACCGCCACCGAACCGGCGGGAACGCTCTGCGCCGCAGCAGATGCACCGCCCTGCGGCGCATTTTGCGCACTCTGCGCGTTTTCCTGCCCGCCGCAGGCCGCCAGCACGGCGGCGCAGCACAAAGTCAAAACGGTATGGCTCAATTTCATCAAAAACACTCCCGAAAGAAAATAAATAAGGAAAGGAATGCAGCCGTCGGAACAGGCGGACGGCCGCCGCACAAACCGCATCCCCGCAGCGGCGGGGACGTTCGGTTTGCAAAATAAGAGCTATTTTCACATGAAAATACAGGATTTGACAATGAAACCGCCTCTTACCCCGTATGCAGACACGGCCGCACAAGACAGCAAAGCCGTCAAAACGCCTTCCGCCGCGCCGCAAACCGGCAGACGCAGATTGCGCCAAGCCTTCCGCCTGCCGCCAAACCATGCCCGCCGCCGCTTCCTTCCCTATGCCGACGGCGCACAAACGCGGCAAGGGCTGCGGGCGGCTGTCTTTTCGTTATGGTGGGACAAATAAGCAATCTGCGCCCCGGCCGGAAAAGCGGATTTTCTCAGGAATGAAACCAAGCCATGCCGGAAAAATCCGCCCCGCGCCGTCCGTACTGCTGCGGCCTTGTGTCTTTCCGTTTTGCCCCACGATGATACAGAAACAACAAACCGTCATTTTATTTTTATTTCTGTATTGACAGAAATTTTGAAATGATTAAAATGCCGCCAACCACTGCATTCAGGCCGTCTGAAAAACATCCGACAACGGTGTCCGCACAACGGAACTTTTCGGCATCCCACAGGCGGCGGCGCATAAAGGCCGTCTGAAAAACATAAGCCGCGTGCGCGGCTGCGCCACACCCTGCACAAATCCGCCCGTCCGCCCCATCCCCGCATTTATGCACCGGCCGGGATACGGACAGAAAGATTGGATTATGCGGAACAAAAGCCGGTTCCGACCCGGTTGGCGCATATCGGGCAGGATTCCCGCCCGAGCCGCCGCCGGGCATCAGGCGGTAACGGCAAAGCGGACGGATTGGCAAAAGCCGCCGCCTGCGCCACAGTAAAAATTTTTTAACCTGTTATTTCTGTTTTGACAGAAATTAAGAAAGAAAATAATGGATACCCGCCCCCGCATTCCAAACTATCTGCCCTACTCGCTCGGCATTTTGTGGCTGTGGAGCGGCTTGCAGCCGCTGCTTAGCGCACGGCAGGAATCGGAAGCCCTGCTGGCGGCGGTGGGTTTTCAGACGGCCTGGCAGTATCCCGTGTTGCTGGCCGCCTCGCTTTTGGATGTGTCGTTCGGCCTGCTGTGTTTCAGCCGCGCCCGCCGTATGCCCGCATTGTGGGCGGCGCAGGCGGCAACGGTGGCCGCTTACAGCGCGGTCATCGCCTGCGCCCTGCCCGAAATGTGGCTGCACCCGTTCGCGCCGCTGGTAAAAAACCTGCCGGTATTCGCGCTGATCGTGTATCTGGCGCAGGCGGCGCGGCGGCAGGCCGTCTGAAAACACCGCCGCGCAGCTTTCCCGCCAACCGTTTTTCCATTTTTCCACTAAGGAGCAAACCATGAATGCCTATCTCGTTGTCAAAACCCTGCATATCCTCTCGGCCACGCTGATGGTGGGCACCGGCTTCGGTACGGCGTTTTACCTCTTTTGGGCCAACCGCAGCGGCTCGGTACCCGCGCAGGCGGTGGTATCCAAATGGGTCATCAAAGCCGACTGGTGGTTTACCACCCCCGCCGTGATTTTCCAGCCCTTGTCGGGCTGGTGGCTGATGTCGCAGGCCAATCTGTCTTTCGACACACGCTGGATTGCATGGACTGTCGCGCTCTACCTGCTCTGCGGCGCGTGCTGGCTGCCCGTGGTGTGGCTGCAAATCCGTTTGGCCAAAATCGCGCAGGCGGCAAACGAGGCGGGCGAAACCGTGCTGCCCAAGCAGTATTGGCGTTACGCCCGGCTGTGGGAGCTTTTGGGCTACCCCGCCTTCTGTGCCACGCTGGTCATCTACTTCCTGATGGTGCTGAAACCGGCTTAGAGGCCGTCTGAAAAACCCTTTACGAAAGGAAACACCGTGAAACACCAAATCTTCTATGATGCCCAATGCCCGCTGTGCGTGCGTGAAATGGAGCTGGTGCTGTCCGACCGCCGCGCCGCCGAGTTTGAGCCCGTACCCGTGCAGGATAGCGGAGAGACGCTGCAACGGCACGGCATTACCCCCGCCGAAGCCATGACCTACCTGCACATTCTGCGTGCCGACGGCACAATGGTGCGCGGCATGGCCGCCGTGCGCCTGATGCACGAACACGCCACAGCCTTCACTCTGATAAAACTCGCCAACCTGCCGTTTGTCGCGCCGCTGGCCGACCGCCTCTACCCCTGGTTTGCCCGCCACCGCTACCGCTTCCCGCGCTGGCTGCTGCCGCGTCCCGCGTGTCAGGATGGTGTTTGCTGTCTTGCGCCTGAAAAAAGAATGAAAAAATGAAAAACGCGGCCGCCGCCGCCATACCTTCCCCTCCATATCAGCAATAAAAGGAAAAACACCATGCAAAACCTCGCCATCATCCTCATGGATGCAGCCGTTTCCCTTGCCGTCAGCCTGTCGTGCTGGTTTGTCGTCAGCCCCGGCCTGCGCAGCGTTCTCGCCTTTTTGTGCGACGACGAACGCGAAGGCGTAAAAGAAACCGGCAGCCGCTTCTGGCAGCGGCTCTACGGCGGCCTCACCGTCTTCATCCCCCTGCTGTGCGTCCTGCTGTTCGCGCCCAATTTCGGGCGCAGCCTGGCCGACAACCTGCTCTACGCCCTGCGCTGGTCGGTATTCGGCGGCGTGTCGCTGCTGCTCATGCTCGCCTATCTGGTGCAAAAGCAGATCCGTCTCAACCGCCTGGCCAAACAGCCGCCCGCCCCCGCAGACACAAACGCGCCAAGCTACCGCCTGCAACAGCTTGCCGCCCAACAGCAAACCGCCGACGGACAGCCGCAAGCATAAAACGGTTTCCGCAAAACGGTTTTCAGACGGCCTCCGCCGCCCAAACAGGCCGTCTGAAAACCGCCCCGCCAACCCTGTTCCGCAAAAAGGAAACATCATGGACATCCTCCTACTCGGCGGCAGCGGCTTCATCGGCCGCCGCACCGCCCGCCGCCTGCGCGAAGCCGGACACACCGTCCGCACCCCCGCACACACCGAACTCGACTTACTCCGTCCCGACCGCGCCGCCGCCCTGCCCCTGCTCGAAGGCTGCGATGCCGTCGCCAACTGCGTCGGCATCATGAGCCGCCGCGCCGGCCTCTTGGAAACCGTCCACCACCACACCCCCGCGCAGCTTGCCCGCTGGGCGAAAGAAGCCGGCGTAAAACACTGGGTGCAGCTCTCCGCCCTCGGCGCAAACCCCGCCGCATCCGCCGCTTTCGTAGCCAGCAAAGGGCGCGGCGACCAAGCCGTTGCCGCCGAGCTGCCCGCCGCCATCGCCCGCCCCTCCGTCATATACGGACGCGGCGGCGCAAGCTGCGAACTCTTCATCAAACTCGCCCGCCTGCCCCTGCTGCCCCTGCCCGCAGGCGGCGCGTTCGATTTGCAGCCGGTTCATGCCGAAGACGTGGCCGAAGGCCTCTGCCGCCTCGTCCTCAATCCGCCCGCCGCCGGCAGCGTCGTCGATATGACAGGCCGTCTGAAAACCACCCTCGCCGGCTATCTCGCCATCCTGCGCCGCATCCGCCACGGCAGGCCGCAGCCGAAAATAATCCCCATCCCCGTCGCCCTGCTGCGCCCCGTCCTGCCGCTAACCAAAATCCTGAGCAACGGCTTCCTCAGCCCCGACAGCATCAGCCTGCTGCAACAAGGCTCCTGCGCCGATTACGCCGCCTTTGCCGCCCTGCTCGGCCGCGAACCGCTCGGAGCGGACGAATTTGCCCGTTTCGATTAAAATCGGCTTCGTCGGACACGCGTCTGCGAAAACAGCAGCAAACGCCGTCCGGCCACACCGCCCTGCCCAAGCGGGGCAAACGCACACCCGCCCGCATACGAAAGGAGACACCCATGATCTACGGCATCGGCACCGACATCGTGCTGGAAAAACGCATCGCCGCCCTCTACAAAAAACACGGACGCACTTTTGCCGAGCGCGTGCTGCATCCGGCCGAGCTGCCCGAATTTGAAGCCGCCGCCCGCCCCGCCGCCTTCCTCGCCAAACGTTTTGCCGCCAAAGAAGCCGTTGCCAAAGCACTTGGCACAGGCATACGCGGTGCGGTATCCTTTCGCAGCATCGGCGTGAGCCACACCGCGCAGGGCAAGCCGGAAACCGTTTTCGCCCCGCCCCTGCAAGCCTTTCTCGACGAAATCGGTGTCGCCCGCGTCCACCTCAGCATCAGCGACGACAGCGGCACCATCTCCGCCTTTGCCATCGCCGAAAAATAACCTTCCGGCCAAGCCCGCCCCGCACCATCGGGGCGGCTTCCCGTACCTGAGGCCGTCTGAAAACGCCTCTTCCGCCGCCGCACCGTCCCGTTTAAGCGCACACCTGCCGGATAAAGGCCAAGCCATGAACAAAATCTTCCCCGCCCTCCTCCTCGCCGCCGCCCTGCCCGCCGCCGCACAGCCGCCGCAATTCCAAACCGGACAATTGCACGCCGAATACTGCCCCAAGCCCGCAGCAGCCTACGAATGCAGCGAATTCGTCCTCTCCCGCCCCGTCTTCCCCGACCCCGCGCACACCGCCTTCGCCGAACAAATCGTCCGCCAAACCTCCGCCGGCTACGGACTGGAAGCCCTGACCGAAGCCGCCGCCCGGAGCGAATTGGAAAAACGGGCCGGCAGACTCCGTGAAACGGCAGAAGCAGCCCACCCCGGCCGCCAATACACCGCCAACGTCTCCGCCTACACCGTCAAAGTCTCCGTAGCCGGCTACACACCGCGCTACCTCGTCCTCACCGCCTCCGACTACACATATGAAGACCATCAAGGCATAGGCAACATAGACGGCTACGTCATCCCCCGCAGCGGCAAACCCGTCCCCCTCTCGCTCGACGACATCCTCCTGCCCGGCAAAAAATCCGACTTCGCCGCCCTTTACGACCGCTCCCGCCGCGCCTACCTCAAAGCCGCCGGCCTGCCCGACCCCGACAGCCGTCCCGCCGACATCGGCCTGTTCTTCCGCATCTCGCAGAGATACCTCGAAAAATGGATCTTCGCCGAAAACGGCATCGCCTACGCCCACAACGCCCACTACACCGGAGCCTACGCCGACCCGTCCTACTTCGTCCTGCCCGCCGACAGCCTCAAAGGCATCGTCAAACCCGAAATCCTGCGCGAACTCAAAGCCTACCGCCCGCTGAAAAACTGATTGTTCAGACGGCCTGCCGCAGCGCAGAGGCCGTCTGAAAACCACCCCGTCCGACAACCGATTTTTTTAACCGTAAAAAGGCCGAGCCATGAACAAAATCCTTCCCGCCCTCCTCCTTGCCGCTTTCGCCCTGCCCGCCGCCGCGCAGCCGCCGCAGTTCAAAACCGCGCAATTCCAGGCTGAATACTGCCCCAAACCCGCAGCCGACCCCGAATGCAGCAAATTCTCCATCTCCCGACCCGTCTTCCGCGACCGGCAGCAAACCGCGTTCGCCGAACAGCTCATCCGCCAAATGACCGCCACCGACGGCCTCAAAACCCTGACCAAAGCCGCCGCCCTGCAAAAACTGAAAAAACAGGTCAACGAAAGCCGCGAAGGGAAAGAAGCCTACCCGCGCCACGAATACTTCGCGGAAGTCGCCCCCGAAGGCTACACCCCGCACTACCTCGTCCTCACCGGCATCGACTACATCTACGGCGGCGGCCCGCACGGCCTCGGCAGAGAAACAAGATACATCATCCCCCGCAGCGGCAAGCCCGTTCCCCTCCGGCTCGACGACATCCTCCTGCCCGGCCAAAAACCCGCCTTTGCCGCCCTGCACCGCCAGGCCCTCACCGACTACTACCTGGCAGAAGGCAACCGCACCCGCGAAGAAATCGAAGAAGGCTTCAACAACAAGCGCAGCTCCCACTACCTTACCGACGAAGTTCTCGAAAGCAGCTGGAGCTTCGACAAAAACGCCCTTTCCTACGCCTACAACTCATACAGCTTCGGCGGCTATACCGACACCCCCGCTTTCAAACTGCCCGCCGCCAAACTCAAAGGCATCGTCAAGCCCGAGATCCTGCGCGAACTGGAAGCCTACCGCCCGCTGAAAAACTGATTTTCAGAAACGCCGTCCCCGCCTGTATCCCGCATGGAATACGGGCGGGGACGGCTTTTGCCAATGCAAAGGCCGTCTGAAAACACCGCCGCACAGGCAGAACCAAGCCGGCGCGTCCGCCGCCCAAACCCAACCGGAAACCGCCATGCCCCACACCCGCCCCGCCACCGCCGCCATCGCCTTCGGCAGCAACCTCGGCGCATCTGCCGACACAATCGCCCGTGCCGCCGCACACCTCCGCGCCCACCCGCAAATCCTGTCCCTGCGCCTCTCCCCCCTCTACCGTACCGCCCCCGTCGGCTATGCGGACCAGCCCGATTTCACCAACGCCGCCGCCATCATCGAAACCACCCTTTCCGCCCGCAGCCTCCTCGCCCTCATGCAGCAGACCGAACAAGACTTCGGCCGCGAACGCCCCTTCCCCAACGCCCCGCGCACCCTCGACCTCGACCTCATCGACTACGCACACACCGCATCCGACGATCCCGCCCTCACCCTGCCCCACCCCCGCGCCCACCTGCGCGCCTTCGTCGTCCGCCCCCTGTCCGACCTCGACCCGGCCTATCCGATAGGCCGCCACGGCACGGCTGGCGCATTGGCCGAAACACTCGGCACAGCAGGCATCACACGCTTAGAGGCCGTCTGAAAACCCGTTTTACAAGGTTTTCAGACGGCCACCGGCTTGGCGGCAGACGCAAACCCGCCGCAGCATATGCCCCGAAACGCAGGATGTATCGCCCAAAGGCGACGCACGCGCTCTTGCCGCAACAACAAAAGGCCGTCTGAAAAATGCCCGACCGATACACCACCCCGAATCCTGCCGTCCGCCCGTTCCGTCCTTTCCATGCCTGCCCATCCGGCAAAACGCGGGCGCAAACCTTGGCAAAACGCCGAAACCGGCCGAAATCCGTCATTCCCGCGCAGGCGGGAATCTTCCCGGATACTTTGAAACCCTGTCAAAACAGCCTGCCGTCTTATCGCAACAAAATAGAGCCTTATCGCAATCGGGCAGCCTGCGGCACGGACAAAGTTTGCGCACGGCAGGCAAGCCATACGGATACAAAACCGATTGGCCGCCGCGCGGCGGATTTGGTTTGCACGATTCGTTTTCAGACGGCCTCCAACTTAGCTGCAAACACAAACACGCCGCCGTATATGCCCCGAAACATAGCGTGTGTCGCCCTAAGGCGACGCACGCGTTCTGTCCGCAACAACAATCCGCCCCCCCTGTCCAACCCCACCTATCCGACAGGCCGCCACGGCACGGCGGGCGCATTGGCCGAAGCACTCGGCACAGCAGGCATCACACGCTTAGAGGCCGTCTGAAAACACGGATTCGGCGGGTTTGGAACCCTGCTTGCGATTTTCAGACGGCCTGCCGCATTGCGGCAGAAAGCGCGTACCTCGCAGTGCGCGGTACACCCTGCGCGGGACTCGGCAAGAGGAAATGAAAACAGGCCGTCTGAAAACGCAGATTTGTTTTTCAGACGGCCCCTGCCGTTCAGCCAGGGTATGCAGCCCTGCCACGCACGCGGTTGCGGACACTTGCGGCATTTTCCAATACGGAACAGAAAGGCCGTCTGAAAACAGTTTTTCAGACGGCCTCTGCCTTTAAGCAAACGCTTAACCGCCGCCGTATCTTGCGCGGCGGCGTTTGCAAACGGTTAGAGATAGAATTTTTCCAGCACTTCCAGCCGCTCGCCGAGCCGGTACACCAGCGGCTGTCCGGTGGGGATTTCCACGCCCATAATGTCGTCGTCGGAAATGTGTTCCAAATGCTTGACCAGGGCGCGCAGGCTGTTGCCGTGGGCGGCAACGAGCACCCGTTTGCCGGACAGCACGGCGGGCGCGATGCGGTCGTGCCATATCGGCAGCACGCGCTCGAGCGTGATTTTCAGATTTTCGCCGTCGGGAACGACATCGGCGGGCAGGTGGGCGTAGCGCGGATCTTTGTGCGCGGAAAATTCGTCGTCCGCATCGAGCAGCGGCGGCAGGGTGTCGTAGCTCCTGCGCCAGATGCGCACCTGCTCGTCGCCGTATTGTTCGGCGGTTTGCTTTTTGTCCATGCCCTGCAGCCTGCCGTAGTGGCGTTCGTTCAGCCGCCAGCTTTTGATTTGCGGCACATAGAGCTGGCCGCATTCTTCGAGCACGATGTTGCAGGTTTTGACGGCGCGGGTCAGCACGGAAGTAAAGGCCAGGTCGAAGCGGTTGCCGCGTTCTTTGAGCTTGCGTCCGGCTGCCTGCGCTTCGGCAACGCCCTTTTCGCTGAGATTGACATCGCGCCAGCCGGTGAAGAGGTTTTTGGCGTTCCATTCGCTTTGCCCGTGGCGGATGAAGACGAGTTCCATAGTTTGCTCCTTTGTTTGCGGATTGGTGGGATTGGCAAGAGGCCGTCTGAAAACGGTTTTCAGACGGCCAAAAAACGGGGCACGCGGGACGGACGGTAAGCCGGGTTCTGTCGTCGGACAGTCATTCGTCTAGACACACCGTTGCCGGTGTGTTCGAGCGGCCTACCCGAACGCTCGGCGGGCAGCGTCGTCGCGTTCTGTTTGGCCTTGCTGCGGATGGGGTTTGGCCTGCTGCGCCCTGTTGCCAGGTGCACGGTGCGCTCTTACCGCACCTTTTCACCCTTGCCCGTGCCGCCTTTTCAGACGGCCGTCGGCGGTTTTGCTTTCTGCTCCACTTTCCGTCGCGTTGCCGCGCCCGGCCGTTAGCCGGCATCCTGCCCTGTGCAGCCCGGACTTTCCTCCCCGTATGCCTTACGCGATACGCGGCGACTGTCTGTCCGACCCGTGTGCGGCGCGGATTATAGCGGAAAAGGGAAAAGGCCGTCTGAAACTTTCAGACGGCCTCTCTACTGCGTTTTGCCGTTTGAAAACGGCGCGGCCTAGCGGCCGCCGCGTGCGGCCTGCCAGGCGGCGTTGAGGCGTTCGCCTGCCTGTTGCAGGGCGTTGTCGTCGGCGGCTTTCTGCTGCCGCATCTGTTCGAGCTGCTGCGTGTAGGTTTGGATGTCGGCCTCGGCGGCGGCTTTGCGCTGCTGCGCGCCGGTCAGTTTTTCCTCGACGAAAGCCAGCTTGGAGCCGGTGCTGTTTTGTTCGGACAGGGCCTGGCGGAAAGCGGCCTGTGCGCTGAGCAGCTCGTCGGCCGCGTCGGCGCAGGCAAAGGGCGCGGCGGCCAAAACGAGTGTGGCGAAAAACGGTCGGGCGTTCATTCTGTTCTCCTTAAACAAAAAAACAAAAAACGGCAGTCGGACGGCCTATCCGGCGCAGACGATTTTGTGCTGTTCGCCGGTAAGCGAATTGGGCGGGATGGCCATCGGGCGGATGTCCACGGCGGTGTAGGTTTCGTCGGAAACGATTTTGCCTTTGTCGTCGTAGAGGGTGGAGGAAACGAGGCGGAAGGTTTTGTTGGTGCAGTGCATTTCCCAAGTGCTGATGGCGGTTTTGTAGGGCGGCACATTGACGAAGCGTTCGTTTTTCATATCGACGACGATTTTGCGGTCGCGGAAGGTAACGAGCGGGCCGTTGCGGCGGATGCTGTTTTTGTCGAGCGCGAGCATCAGATTGCCGTTGCCGGCTTCGCCCAGATTGTACCAATCGCCGCCGGTCTGCGGCACGTTGGCGGGGCAGCCGGCCAGTATCAGGACGGCGGCGAGGGCGGCGGCGGACAGGCGCAGAGGGCGTTTGGCGTTCATTTGCTATCCTTTCAGACGGCCTTTAAAATAACGCGCCCATTATAACGGAAAACCCTTTATGTCCAAGCCGCGCGCGATTGAGATTCTGAACGAGGTGTTCGGCTACCCCGCGTTCCGCGGCAGCCAGGAAGAAATCGTCGGAACGCTCGCGGCGGGGCAGAGCCTGCTGGTGCTGATGCCCACCGGCGGCGGCAAATCGCTGTGCTACCAGATTCCCGCGCTGATGCGCGACGGCGTGGCCGTAGTGGTTTCCCCGCTCATCGCGCTGATGAACGACCAGGTTGCCAACCTGCGCACGGCGGGCGTGCATTGTGCGGCGGTACACAGCGGCACGCCGCCCGAAGAAACGCGGCAGATAGCCGAAGACATCGCAACAGGCCGTCTGAAGCTGCTCTACGTCTCCCCCGAACGGCTGGTTACCGAACGTTTCCTGCGTTTTCTCGACCACACCGCCGTCAGCCTGTTCGCCATCGACGAAGCCCACTGCGTCAGCCAGTGGGGACACGACTTCCGTCCCGAATACCGCCGGCTCGGCCTTTTGGCCGGGCGTTATCCCGACATCCCGCGCATCGCCCTCACCGCCACCGCCGACGCGGAAACTCGCGCCGACATCAAACACTACCTCCGCCTCGAAAACGCCCCCGAATTTGTCGCCGGCTTCGACCGCCCCAACATCTACTACCAAGTCGTCGAGAAAAACGGCGGCAAAAAGCAGCTTTTGCAGTTTGTCAAACGGCAAAACGGCGAAAGCGGCATCGTTTACTGCCTGAGCCGCAAAAAAGCCGACGACACCGCCGCCTTTTTAAACGAAAACGGCATAGCCGCCGCCGCCTACCACGCGGGTATGTCCATGGCCGAACGCGAAGCCGCGCAACACCGCTTCACCCACGAAGACGGCCTCGTCATCGCCGCCACTGTCGCCTTCGGCATGGGCATAGACAAACCCGACGTACGCTTTGTCGCCCATCTCGATATGCCCCAGAGCATCGAACACTTCTATCAGGAAAGCGGCCGCGCCGGACGCGACGGCCTCCCCGCCGAAAGCTGGCTGTGCTACGGCCTCAACGACTACGCCCTCTTGCGCGAACGCATACAGACCGGCGGCAGCGGCGAATTTCAAAAACAAATCGAGCTGCAAAAGCTCGATGCCATGTTTGCCGTGTGCGAAACCTCCGAATGCCGCCGTGCCGCCCTGCTGCGCCACTTCGGCGAAACCATCCCGCCCTGCGGCCACTGCGACAACTGCCTGCACCCGCCCGTGCGGCAGGATGCCACCGAAAACGTCCGCAAGCTCCTGAGCTGCATCTACCGCGCCGGCCAACGTTTCGGCGCCGGCTACATCACCAACATCCTGCGCGGCAAAGCCGACCAATGGATACGCGACAACCGCCACGAACAGCTCTCCACCTACGGCATCGGCGCCAACCTGTCCGACAAAGAATGGCGCGGCATCATCCGCCAGTGCATCGGCCTGGGCTACCTCGAAACCGACCCGCAGCACTACCACGCCCTGCGCCTGACCGAAGCCGCCGTTCCCGTGCTCAAAGGCAGCCAAACCGTCCTGCTGCGCCCGCCCAAGCGCGAAAAAGGCGCAGAGCGCAGCCCGAAAGAAACCTGGCTGCGCACCGAGCGCGAAGAACGCCTCTGGCAGGCGCTGCGCCAATGGCGGCAAACCCTCGCCCGCGCCGAAGAAATACCCGCCTACATGATCTGCGGCGATGCCACCCTGCGCGATCTGGTCAGAAAACAGCCGCACACCACCGACCGGCTCCACGACATCTACGGCCTGGGCGAAGCCAAAATCCGCAGATTCGGCGCACAAATCCTCGCCGTCTGCCAAAATGCCGCCGCAGAAGGGAGGCCGTCTGAAAACCCTGCGGAACCGTTTTCAGACGGCCTCGAAACACCCGCACCCGCCCACCCCCGCCGCCGCGAACTCGAAGCCGCCCTGCAACAATGGCGGCAGCAGCGCGCCAATGAAGAAAACGCCGCCCCGCACACCGTCTGCCCCGACGACAGCATCGCCGACCTCGCCGCCTTCCCGCCCGCCGAAGCCGGCGACCTTGCCACCGTATACGGCCTCGGCAGCACCCGCACCGCCAAATACGGCACGGAAATCCTCGCCCTCTGCCGCCCATTTGCCGACGGCCTCACCCCCGAAGCGCAACGCCGCCGCCGCCTTGTGCGCCGCCTTACCGCATGGTGTGCCGCCACCGCCGCCGCCGAAAACGAAGAAACCTTCCGCATCCTCAGCAAAAACACCCTCCGCGCCCTCGCCGCCAAGCAGCCGCACACCCCTGAAGCCCTCGCCGCCGTATACGGCATGAACGAAGACAAAACCACCCGTTACGGCAAGGCCGTCCTCGAAATCATCCGCCAAGAGGCCGTCTGAAAACCGCTTTTCAAGCAACCGTTTGCAAGGTTACGCATCCGCCCGAATAGTATTTTCAGACGGCCTGTCCCTCCCGTCCGGCCAGCCGGCACAAATGCCGCCCCATGCCCGTCAAAGCAGAAAATGCGTGCGCCGCCTTGTACCCCATCCCGCCCGCAGCGGCAGCTTCTCCTTCCGTCCGTCCCGCCACGGCAAGATCCCTCTTTATACCCGCTTACCAAGTACGCCCGACAGGAGTAGAATCCCTACCCGCAACACCCTCCTGCCGGCGGCTTCCGGCGGATTCGGTTGTCAGAACGAGCCTGCCGCAAGCCCGTCCGGTTTTACAACACCTCAGTTTGAAGGAGCTTCACAATGAAAGCAGCACGGTTTTACGACAAAGGCGACATCCGCATCGAAGACATCCCCGAGCCCACAGTCGCTCCCGGCACAGTCGGCATCAACGTCGCCTGGTGCGGCATCTGCGGCACCGACCTGCACGAATTTATGGAAGGCCCGATTTTCATCCCGCCCTGCGGCCACCCGCACCCGATTTCCGGCGAGTCCGCACCCGTAACCATGGGACATGAATTTTCCGGCGTGGTGTATGCCGTCGGCGAAGGTGTGGACGACATCAAAGTCGGCCAGCACGTCGTCGTCGAACCCTACATCGTGCGGGACGACACCCCCACCGGTCCGGGCAGCAACTACCACCTCTCCAAAGACATGAACTTCATCGGCCTGGGCGGCCGCGGCGGCGGCCTCTCGGAAAAAATCGCCGTCAAACGCCGCTGGGTGCACCCGATTTCCGACAAAATCCCGCTGGATCAGGCAGCCTTGATCGAGCCTTTGTCCGTCGGCCACCACGCCTTTGTGCGCAGCGGCGCGAAAGCGGGCGATGTGGCCCTCGTGGGCGGCGCAGGTCCCATCGGCCTGCTGCTGGCGGCGGTGTTGAAAGCCAAAGGCCTGAAAGTCATCATTACCGAGCTGAGCAAAGCGCGCAAAGAAAAAGCCCGCGAAGCCGGCGTGGCCGACTACATCCTCGACCCGTCGGAAACCGACATTGTCGAAGAAGTGCGCAAGCTCACCAACGGCGAAGGCGTGGATGTGGCTTTCGAATGCACCAGCGTCAACAAAGTGATGGATACCCTGATCGAAGCCTGCAAACCCACCGCCAAAATGGTCATCGTGTCCATTTGGAGCCATCCGGCCACCATCAACGTACACAGCGTGGTGATGAAAGAGCTGGACGTGCGCGGCACCATCGCCTACTGCAACGACCATCAGGAAACCATCAAGCTGGTGGAAGAAGGCAAAATCAACCTCGAGCCCTTCATCACCCAGCGCATCAAACTCGACGAGCTGATTTCCGAAGGCTTCGAGCGTCTGATCCACAACAACGAATCTGCGGTGAAGATTATCGTCAGCCCGAATCTGTAAGCCGCTTTGCATGAACAAAGGCCGTCTGAAAACATTTTCAGACGGCCTTTACGTGCGTGGAAGATAATGGCAGGAGCGTGCTGCGGACGGTTGCAGAAACACGTGCGTGGCAAAGCCGCACACCCTACAACAATCCTGCGTAGGGTGTGTCGCTCCAAGGCGACGCACGCGCTCCCCGCCGTCTCAGTAAAAAAGGCCGTCTGAAAACCTGATTGGCAGCAGGTTTTTCCAGACGGCCTTTTTGCTTTTTCAGACGGCCTCCCGTATCAGCCGTTCCGGCCGTCTGAAAACATCAAACATCAGCGGGCTTGGCAGACGGTTTCCACTTTGTTGCCGTAGGGATCGGTAAACTCAAAAACGGCCTCGCCGCCTTTCTGATGCCACTCGGTCGCTTTGCCGTAGAGGCCGTTAGCCGACACATAGCGTTCGCCCGAAGCGGACACATCGGCGGAGAGCACCACGGCCTGTCCGTCCAAATCCAACTTGATCCGGTCGCTGCCCATGCTGTTTACCTGCACCGACAGGCCGTTTCGGCAACCGAAGCGGCTGCCCGCATCTTTTTCCCCACGGCGTTCGTGTTTTTCCCCACGGTGTTCGTGGTGGCGGTCTTGTCCGTGGCGGTGGCCGTGATGGTGTCCGTGTCCGTGTTCGGAACGTCCTTCGGGTGCGGCGCAGGCAGCCAAAGCCAAAACGGCGGCCAGAGCGGGCAGGAATTTTGCTTTCATGTGTTCACTCCTCAAAAAATAAAACAAACAAAACGGAAAACGCAGCAAAGCTGCCGCGCCATCTTAATCGGCGGACACAGACGCGGACAATACCGGTTAACCCGAATTTACCCGCCGCCAGCCCGGTGCCGCCCGATACGGCGGGGCGAAACAGCAAAGGCACAAAGCCGCAGCCTTTTTATTTTGCTCCACTATAAAAACGCGTTAAATGCTTGCCGTGCCAAAAAATTTGCTTTACCCTGCGCCGGCCTGAAACTTCGGGCAGACACATAAGGAAACCGCAATATGAACAAAAAAACAGCTTTACTGGCCGCGCTCGCCCTGACCGCAGCCGTACACACCGCCTCAGCCAAAGACATCAAAATCCAGGAAAACTCCGCCGGCCTGGATGAAACGCTGACGCAGAATCTGGCCAACACCGCCGTATCGATGGGCGTAAAAGAGCCGCTGACGATTAAAAAATCCGGCGACGGCGTAAGCATCTCCGGCAGCAACGCCACCCGATGCAATATCAAGCTCAACGACGGAAAAATCGCCGGCGTAAGCTGCAAATAAACCCCGCGCAACAACAAAAAGGCCGTCTGAAAACGATTTTTCAGACGGCCTTTTTCCGTATCGCGCTGCCTTGCCCGCTTATTTTCCTTCCGAAGCGGCAGAGGCGGCAGCTTGCGCAGAAGCATTGTTTTTAAACCATTTCCGTTCGATTTCGGCATACGTGCCGTCGGCTTTTACCGCCGCCAGCCCTTTGTTGATTTTTTCGCGCAGGCCGTCGTTGCGGCCTTTTTTCAGCGCGAAGCCGTAATGCTCTTTCGGAAACGAGGGATCGACAAACATATTGTATTTCACACCCGGATTGTTGGCGACGAAATACTGGACGACTCCGTTATCTCCCACCGCAGCATCCACGCCGCCGGCGGCCAGCTCTTTAAACGCCAGCGGCATATTCTCGAAACGGCGGATGAGTTTGCTGTCTTTGCCCTGCAAATCCTGCAAAATCAAATCGGCGGTGGTGCCGTTCTGCACCGACACGCTGCGGTTTTTCAAATCGGCGAAAGACTGGATGTCGCTGCCCTTTTCAGAGGTAACAATCATCTGTGTCGCCTCGAAATAGGGGTCGGTAAAATCGACTATCTGTTTGCGCTCGTCGGTGATGGTAATACTGGCAAGGGCGACATCGCTGTCGCCTTTGGCCACATTGGCGAAAATGCCTTCAAAGGGCGTGTTGACGAAATTGAATTTGATACCTTCCTTTTCGCCCGCCGCAGCAAGAATGTCGCGCGAGAAGCCGACCACCTGCTCGCCTTCCATATATTCCAGCGGAGCATAGGCCGCGTCGGTGGCAACGATGTATTCCTGCTGTGCCGCACCCTGTGCGCCCGAAGCGGCCTGCTGCGCCGAACCTTCCTGCGAGCAGGCGGCCAACAGCAGCAAAGCGGCGGCCGCAGCGGCAAAAGTTTTATCAAACATAGCGTGTCCTTAAAGATTTTTAACAGGCGCGGCATGATACAGAATGCCGGGATAAGCGGCAAGCGGCGGAAAAGGCTTGCTGGCCGCCGCCGCAAGCAGGCAGAATAGCGGCTTTCCGTTTTCAGACGGCCTTTGCGCCGCAGGATTTTTTATGGACACCTCCCCTGTTTTCCCCTCCGTGCGCGAAGGATACCGCTGCGGCTTTATCGCCATCGTCGGCCGCCCCAATGTGGGCAAATCCACGCTGATGAACCATTTGATCGGTCAAAAAGTCAGCATCACCAGCAAAAAGGCACAAACCACGCGCAACCGCGTAACCGGAATATACACCTGCGACACCGCGCAATTCGTGTTCGTCGATACCCCGGGCTTCCAAACCGACCACCGCAACGCGCTCAACGACCGCCTCAACCAAAACGTAACCGAAGCATTGGGCGGCGTGGATGTCATCGTATTTGTTGTCGAAGCCATGCGTTTTACCGAAGCCGACCGTACGGTCATGAAACAGCTTCCGCCGCACACGCCGGTTATCCTTGCCGTCAACAAAATCGACAAAGACAAGGCGAAAGACAAAGCCGCGCTGCAGCATTTTATCGACGGCATCCGCGCCGGATTCGATTTTGCCGCCTGCGAAGTCGTCAGCGCGAAACACGGCCTGCGCATTGCCAATCTGCTCGAAACGATCGAGCCTTTCCTGCCCGAGGGTATTCCGCTGTATCCCGACGATATGGTTACCGACAAATCCGCCCGTTTCCTCGCCATGGAAATCGTGCGTGAAAAACTGTTCCGCTATTTGGGCGAAGAGCTGCCCTATGCGATGAATGTGGAAGTGGAACAATTCGACGAGCAGGAGGGCATCAACCATATCTACATCGCGGTGCTGGTGGACAAGGAAAACCAAAAACCGATGGTCATCGGCAAAGGCGGGGAAAAGCTGAAAAAAATCTCCACCGAAGCCAGGCTGGACATGGAAAAGCTCTTCGGCTGCAAAGTGTTCCTGAAAGTGTGGGTGAAAGTGAAATCCGGCTGGGCGGACGATGTCCGCTTTTTGAACGAGCTGGGTTTGTAAACCGGCAATCTTAAGAGGCCGTCTGAAAAACAAATATTCCGCCTTTTCCGCCGCAGCGGCTGCCAAACCCGCAAAGAGCCGTATCGGAACCGGCGGCCTGCGGCACGGACAAGGTTGGCGCACGGCAGGCGCAGCCATACGGATACAAAAACGGTTGGCCGCCGCGCTGCGGATTCGGTTTGCCCGATGCGTTTTCAGACGGCCTCCACGCTTTGAGGCCGTCTGAAAACCGCGCCGCCGCAGTTGGCAGACACGGCTTTAACTTTTATACTTGCCCGCGTTTTTTTGCCCGTCTGCCGCCATGCTCCTGCCCGCCCTCGCTTTTGCCCGCAGCCTGCTCGAAGGCCGTCTGAAAAACGGCGGACGCGCCCTAGACGGCACGGCGGGCAACGGCTTCGATACGCTGCTGCTGGCGCGGCTGGTCGGCACAACGGGCAGGGTGTGGGCGTTCGACATCCAAACGCAGGCTCTGGAAAACACCAGAGGCCGTCTGAAAGCGGCGGGCGCGGAGGCGCAGGTGCGGCTGGTTTGCGACAGCCACGCCAATCTGTCCCGCCATATCGCAGAGCCGCTCGATGCCGCCGTGTTCAATTTCGGCTACCTGCCCGGCGGCGACAAAAGCCTTGCCACCCGTGCCGACACCAGCACCGCCGCACTCGAAGCCGCGCTTTCCCTGCTCGCCGACGGCGGCATTCTGACAGCGGTGCTGTACGGCGGCCATCCGCAGGGCGCGGAGGAAAGCGCGGCGGTGCAGGCTTGGGCGCGGAACCTGCCGCAGGAGCGGTTTCATGTATTGCGCTACGGCTTTACCAACCAGCGCAACTGCCCGCCGCTGCTGCTGGCGGTGGAAAAACGGCCGCTGCACAACCAACAATAAAATCAAAAGGAACACCGACCATGATGTACATTTGGGCGAAACACGGCCATCTGTTTTTTGTCGCCATGACCGTTCTGCTGTTCAATCTGCGCTACTGGATGCGTTTTGCCAAACCGGAAAAGCCGCTGCCCGCCGTACTCAAAGTGCTGCCGCACCTGAACGACACCACCCTGCTGTTTACCGGCCTGTGGGTCATGACCATCGCCCATTGGACACCGTTCGGCAATGCCGACTGGCTGGGCGTGAAACTGCTGCTGGTCGTGGCCTATGTGTTCGCCGGCATGGCCGCGCTCAAATCCAAACCGCGCTCGCCCAAAGCCTGGCTGTTTTACGTGATAAGCCTGTGCATCATCGGCATCATTTATTATCTGGCGAAATACAAGCCGTTTTAAACGCGGTACAGGCCGTCTGAAACAGCGTTCGGACGGCCTGTCCGACAATATGCCGCAATCGTTTTGTCGGCTATAATCCGCCCGTTTTTTCCACTCCGTCTCCGCGCCGTTACAGCCGTTCCGGCTTTCAGACGGCCTTTTCCACATTACAGGGATTGAAACCATGATAACAACCGCCGAACCGATGAGCGTCAAAGAAACCATCCACAGCTGGATGCGCTATATGTACGAAAACAAAGCGTCCGACCTCTTCATCACAGCAGAATTCCCCCCCGCCGTGAAACTCGACGGCAAACTCACGCCGATTACCGAAAAGCCGCTCACCGCCGGCATCTGCGGCGCGATCGCCCAAGCCCTGATGACGCAGAAACAGCGCGAGGAATTTGAAAACACCAAAGAATGCAACTTCGCCGTCAGCATCGACGGCGTGGCGCGTTTCCGCGTAAACGCCATGATCCAGCGCGGCGCAACGGCACTCGTCATCCGTATCATCAACAGCGTCATCCCGAAAATGGACGAGCTGAAACTGCCCGAAATCCTGAAAAAAGTCGCCATGCAGAAACGCGGGCTGGTCATTTTTGTCGGCGGCACCGGTTCGGGCAAATCCACCTCGCTGGCCGCCATGATCGACTACCGCAACGAAAACAGCTACGGCCACATCATCACCATCGAAGACCCCATCGAATTTGTCCATCCCCACAAAAACTGCATCATCACCCAGCGCGAAGTCGGCGTGGACACCGACAACTGGTTTGCCGCCCTGAAAAACACCCTGCGCCAGGCTCCCGATGTCATCCTGATCGGCGAAATCCGCGACCAGGAAACCATGGAATACGCACTGGCCTTCGCCGAAACCGGCCACCTGTGCATGGCCACCCTCCACGCCAACAGCTCCAACCAGGCACTCGACCGCATCATCAACTTCTTCCCCGAAGAAAAACGCACCCAGCTTCTGACCGACCTCTCCCTCAACCTCCAAGCCTTCGTTTCCCAACGCCTCGTGCCCAAAGAAAACGGCAAAGGCCGTGCGGCGGCGGTGGAAGTGCTGTTGCAGTCGCCGCTGATTTCCGACCTGATTTTGCGCGGCGAAGTGCACGGCATCAAAGAAATCATGAAAAAATCCACCGACATCGGTATGCAGACCTTCGACCAGGCCCTGTACGAACTCTTTGAAAGCGGCCAGATTTCCTACGCCGAAGCCATCAAAAACGCCGACTCGGCCAACGACCTGCGCCTGGCCATCCAGCTCAAAAGCCGGCGCGGCCAAAACGCTGGCATCGACTTCGAGCTTTTATAAACACACAGGCCGCCTGAAAAACGGTTTTCAGACGGCCTCACCACACACACGCCCATGCACTGTTTCAGCCTCCACACCGAACACGACCGGCACATCGGTTTCTTCGTCATGACCCCCGACAACGAACACGAACAGCCGCCCCAATCCGGACGCTTCCTCGTCAAACTGCAAAGCGAAACCCCGCCCGATGCCGCCGCCGTCCGCGTCCTCACCCCCTTTTGCGACAGCAGCCGCGCGGGCATTTGGCGTTTGCAGGGCGAACGCGTCGAACTCTACACCGGCGAAGGCACACCCGCAGGCCGCATCCGCAACGAATACCTTACCATAAGCGGGCAGACCTTCATTCTGAACGACCTGGACGGAGTGTTCTGACATGGAGAGCATGTACATCCTCGTCCCCATCAGCCTGATACTCGGCGCACTCATCATCTACTTTTTCTGGTGGTCGGGCAAAACCGGCCAGTTCGACGACCTCGAAGGCCCCGCCCACCGCATCCTGATGGACGACGACAGCTACCGCGAGCCGCAACACCCCCAAAAAAGCGGCACGCCTGCCGAAAGCAGCCGAAACGGAGAACAACCATGAGCGGAAACAGCTTCGCCTTCGCCAAAACCCGCCGCTTCGCCCCCCTCTTCGGCACACAATTTCTCGGCGCGTTCAACGACAACCTGTTCAAAACCGCCCTGTTCGTCATGATCAGCTACCACGGCCTCGGCGCAAACAGCATTCTCCCCCCCGCACAAATGCTCAACCTCGGCTCGCTGCTCTTCATCCTTCCCTACTTCCTCTTCTCCTCTATTTCCGGACAGCTCAGCACCCGCTTCGACAAAGCCCGCTTCGCCCGCGTCATCAAAATCCTCGAAATCCTCATCATGGCCGTTGCCGCCTACGGCTTCCACATCCAATCCGCCCCCCTGCTTTTGGCCATGCTCTTCTGCATGGGTGCGCAATCCACCCTGTTCGGCCCGCTCAAATACGCCATCCTCCCCGACTACCTCGGCGAAAAAGACCTTATGATGGGCAACAGCCTCATCGAATCGGGTACCTTCCTCGCCATCCTGCTCGGCCAAATCCTCGGCACCATGGCCGCCGACTGGCCGCACGGCATCGTCATGACCCTCGTCGTCCTTATCGCCGCCGCCGGCACGTTCACCTCCTTCTTTATGCCCTACGTCGGCGCGAAAAACCCCGCCCAGAAAATCGACCCCAACATCCTGCGCAGCACCAAGCAGCTCCTCAAAGACACCTTTGCCCAAAAAGAACTCTACACCGCCATCATCGGCATCTCCTGGTTTTGGCTCATCGGCGCGGTGTACACCACCCAGCTCCCCACCTTTACCCAAAAACACCTCGGCGGCAACGACAGCGTTTTCAACCTCATGCTCGCCCTCTTCTCCGTCGGCATCGCCGCAGGCTCCGTCCTGTGCAGCAAAATCAGCCGCCACCGCCTGCACCTGCGCCTTGTTTCCGCCGGCACCATCGGCCTTACCATCTTCGGCATACTCCTCGTCCGCCTCACCCACGGACAATACTACAATCCCGCCGAACTCCAAGGCATAGCCGGCTTCCTTGCCCGCGCCGATGCCTATCCCGTCATCCTCTGCATGACCGCCATCGGCTTCTTCGGCGGCTTTTTCTCCGTCCCCCTCTACACCTGGCTGCAAACCGCCAGCAGCGACGAATTCCGCGCCAACGCCGTTGCCGCCAACAACATCGTCAACGGCCTCTTCATGGTGGCCGCCGCCCTCATCAGCGCAGTCCTGCTCCTGCTTACCGACAGCATCGCCCTCCTCTACCTTGCCGCCGCCCTCGGCAACCTCGGCCTGCTCGCCTACCTCGTCAAACTCGACCGCCGCTTCATCCGTCGCGGCTGAACCATACGCCCCACGCGCGCTTACCAAACTTTTCAGACGGCCGGTATTGATACCGGCCGTCTGAAAACCATATAGCCGCCGTTTCCCCAACCGACCAAACACAGAAAGGCCGTCTGAAATGACCACACCCGCTCCCGAAGACTACATCCCCGCCTTCCGCCGCCGCAAAATCGACGAAACCGGCCTGCTGCGCAAACTCGCCCGACACGCCGTCCGCCTCGGCACACCCGCCGTCCGCCAAATCTACGCCCTCTACTACCTCTACCGCTCGCCGGATACCCCCGCCAAAGCCAAGTTCACCATCGCCGCCGCCCTGCTCTACTTCGTCAGCCCCGTCGACACCATCCCCGACCTGCTGCTGCCCTTGGGCTTTACCGACGACATAGCCGTACTCGCCATCGCCTACTCGCAAATCAAAACCCACCTTACCGAAGACATCCTCGCACGCGCCCGCGAAGCCGCCGACCGGCTGCTGCGCCGCTAGACCCGCCGCCCCACTTGCCGAGCGCGGCAATTGCAGATAGAATCCGCCCCCTTATTCTCTTCATACCTCAAAGCGGGTCGGTAGCTCAGGGGTTAGAGCAGGGGACTCATAATCCCTTGGCCGTGGGTTCGAACCCCACCCGACCCACCAATATTCAAGCCCGAACGGTTGTTCGGGCTTTTTCTTATTCTGAAAACGGATTTTCTCAGTCGGACTGATTCGGTGCCGGGCAAAAGTTTCAAGCCGCAGACGGCTCCCTTTGCCTCCGCACCAATGCCAACGGCGGCGGATGGTGCGCGGCGTTTGCAGGGTTTTCACACCGCATCCGCGATTCCCTGCCGCATTCTTCCTCCGATACCTGCAATATCTTTTTTCCATTCAGCTTAAAGACCGAAATGCCGCATCAGGGCGGTGGAGGCCGTCTGAAAGATGTCGGTGTTCCCGTAAGGGTCGGCGGCGGTGTCGGCGGGGATTTTCCGCAGCCAGGTAAGCTGGCGTTTGGCGAGCTGGCGGGTGGCGGCGGTGCCGCGTTCGACAAATTCGCGGTATGAAGCGTTGCCTGCCAGAAAGTCCCATGCCTGGCGGTAGCCGACGCAGCGCATGGAAGTGTGTTCGGCGGTGAGTGCAGGGTAGTCGGTTTGCAGGCGGCGCATTTCATCGAGCAATCCCTGTTCTATCATGGTGTGGAAACGGGCGGCGATGGTGTCGTGCAGACGGGCGCGGTCGTTGGGAATCAGGGCGAAGGTGTGCAGGTCGAGCGGCGGCGGTGCCGATTTGCGGGCGGCGAGGTGCGCGCTCATCGGCTTGCCGGTAATCAGGAAAATTTCCAGAGCGCGTTCGATGCGCTGGCTGTCGGCCGGCTGCAGTCGGGCGGCTGTGGCGGGATCGGCCTGCTGCAAACGGCAGTAGAGTGCGGGCAGGCCGTGCGCGGCTTTGTCGGCCTGCAATTGTGCGCGGACGGCGGGATCGGATTCCGGCAAGTCGTTCAGCCCGCCAGTGAGGGCGTGAAAATACATCATGGTGCCGCCGACGATCAGGGGCAGCCTGCCGCGTGCGGCGGTGTCGCGGCACAGGCGGGCGCAGTCGGCGGCAAATTGTGCCGCGCTGTAACTTTGCAGGGGTGTGATGATGTCGATGAGGTGGTGCGGCACGGCGGCACGTTCGTCGGCGGACGGTTTGGCCGTGCCGATGTCCATGCCTTTGTACACCAGCGCGGAATCGAGGCTGATGATTTCCACGGGAAACCGCTCTGCCAGCCGCAGGGCGAGGCCGGTTTTGCCGGAGGCGGTGGGGCCGGGGATGGCGAATGCTTTGGTCGGACTCATGTTCGTACGGCCTGAAAAAGGCGGGATTCTGAAAAAGGCGGGATTATAGTGCCGCCAGAAAAAATCGCCATCCCGCTGCGGCGGGGCCGGTCATGCCGCAGCTCCGGCGGACGTGCGTTTGCCAAACTTTGAACGCAACTTTCTTGTGCAGGTGCTTTACGGGACAAACAAGGCCGGCACGTATTTTCCCTATGCGGCGGATGGCTGCCGGGCAGGGTTTCGCCGCATAGGGTGGTTTGCTGTTTCGGAGGCTTGGGAAACGGTTTCAGACGGCCTGTTTCTGTGTTTTATGCCGCATAGGCGGCTTCGGCAATCTGTATGACCAGCATTTTGCGTTCGTCGTCGGTCAGACCCTCTACCGTTTGCAGTTCTATGTCGAAGGGGACGGGTGCGCCGCCGTGGCGCGGGGCGAAGGCGAGGATACGGATGGTTTTGCCGTTGCCTGAGGGCATGGAAAACGGCAGGCATCTGCTGCTGTTGAGGATGATACGGCGCGGTTTGCCGCCGATGTCGGCGCGGTAGCTTGCGGCTTTGCCGCCGCTTGTCTTGGCTTCGATTTCCACCAGTTTCCACGGATACGCGCCGCTGTGGTTGATGCCGTCCAACAGATGGCGCAGGCGCGGCAGGGTGCAGAACAGGGAATAGGCAGACAGCCACAGGCAGCCCAGTCCGAGAAAGGCGAAAAAGGCGGCAAACAGGGTGCGGTTGGCGGTTTTTTCTAACGCCAGATTGAGCGTGATGCCGTCGGGGCGGCCGCCGTCGGCAGCAACGGTGGCAAGGCTGTAGCCGTGGCCGGGAGCCAAACCGAAGAAGAAAAACTCTTTTTCGATAGTTTGGCCGTTGTGGCGGATAGTGATTTCGCAGTCGGTAAACACGATTTTGCGGGTTTGGCATTTGCCGCCGATGCCGGCATCGATTTGGTGATAAGCACGGCCGATTTGGTAGTCGGCATAAATGCCTTGCGCCACGCCGCCCGTCCACCAGAGCAGGCCGCAGCCGACGAGTAAGGCGATGACGGCAATGCGGACGACGGAAAGCGGCGAGTTGCCGAGGATGCGTTTCATGGCCAGGGTTTTGGCGGGCGGGGCAAACGGAATTTCGCGCATGGCGGCTCCTTCAATGTGTCGGAAAGGCAAACCCGATAAGGCTATCGCGGCGGCTCTCCTGCCCCGCCACCGGCTTTGCGCCGTACGCACTCGGCCTCGTAAGCCGCGCCCCAGCGGTGCATGGCTGCGATGACCGGTTCGAGGGTGCGCCCGAAATCCGTGAGCGAATATTCCACTTTGGGCGGCACTTGCGGATATACCTCGCGGTGTACGATGCCGTCGGCCTCCAATTCGCGCAACTGCAAGGTCAGCATCCGCTGCGTAACTCCGGGCAGCAGCCGCTGCAATTCGTTAAACCGCCGTGCCTGCGGCAGCAGGTGGTACAGAATCAAGGCTTTCCATTTGCCGCCGATGATGTCCAAAGTGGTGTTTACCGGACAGCGCGCTTCATAGTTTCCCTTGTCCATTGCCGCTCCTTTTGCAGTATAAAAAATGTACGTACTTGTGAAAAAAGCCGTTACCCATATAATACGGGGCATGGAAGAAACGGGCAAGCCCGCAGGCTCCGACAGGCCGTCTGAAAATGGTTTCGCGGCACAGCAAAAAGAAAGGAAACGCCATGAGAATCCCCGAACTCGACCGCATCAACGAATTGGCCCGCCTTGCCAAAACACGCGGTCTGACCGCCGCCGAGCTGTCCGAACGCGCCCTATTGCGCCGCGCCTATCTGGATGCGGTAAAGGGGCAGATCAACGGCCACCTCTCTCATGTAACCGTAATCGACCCCGACGGCAACGATGTAACCCCCGCCGCACTGCGCGATGCGCAGGCACGCAATATGCAGGCCGTCTGAAAACAGGAAACAACGAAAGGAAACAATCATGCGACGCATCAAACACATCTACAACGCCCCGCAAACCCATTGGGTAGGCAACGGCTTCAAGGTTTCCCCGCTGTTTTCGCATATGGGCGAAGACAAGCAAACCAGCCCGTTTTTAATGTTTGACTATGCCGCGCCGATGGAATTTGCGCCCAACAGCGGCACGCCGCGCGGCGTGGGCGGGCATCCGCACCGCGGCTTTGAAACCGTAACCATCGCCTATGCCGGCGAAGTGGCGCACCGCGACAGCAGCGGCGGCGGCGGCGTTATCAAGCAGGGCGATGTGCAATGGATGACCGCCGGCAACGGCATTGTGCACGAAGAATTCCACAGCCCCGAGTTCTCCGAACGCGGCGGCGCGTTTGAAATGGCGCAGCTTTGGGTGAACCTGCCGCGCGATGCCAAACGCACGCCGCCCCGTTACCAGCATCTGCCCGCCGCAGGCATTCCCGTGGTGCAAACCGATGCCGGCAGCGTGCGCGTGATTGCAGGCGAGTTGGACGGGCAGCGCGGCGCGGCGGATACGTTCACCGAAATGAATGTGTGGGACGTGCGCATCCATGCAGGCGCGGAACAGCTTTTCAGGCTGCCCGACAACCACAATCTCGCCATCGTGCTGCGCCACGGCGAAGCCGAGCTGAACGGCGAACGCGCCATCGGCGAAGCCCAGCTTGCCGTATTCGAGCGCGAAGCGGGCGACATCCGCATCCGCAACACGGGCGATGCCGCCGCCGAATTGCTGTTGCTGTCGGGCGTGCCGATTGACGAACCGATTGCCGCCTACGGCCCGTTTGTGATGAACAGCCAAACCGAGCTGGCGGAAAGCATCCGCGAATACAACGCAGGCAAATACGGTTCGCTGGACTGAGCCGCCCTTGCCGTGAGGCCGTCTGAAAACCGTGTTGCACGTTTTCAGACGGCCTCTTTCCATTTTTCCATGACGAATCCGCGTAGGGTGTACCGCCTCAAAGCGACACACGCACTCCCCGACATAAGGCAAAGGCCGTCTGAAAACACAAACAGGCTGTCGGACACGCCGCATCCGTGTGTTCGGACGGCCTCGTTTCCCGTCTTGCCAAACTGCGCAAAAATATCCGCAACCGCGTGCGTTGCTGCGCAACACAACCTACCTGAACGGCAGAGGCCGTCTGAAAACCTGTTTTACGGTTTTCAGACGGCCTCTTGCGCTGTACGGCCTATACCGTTGGCGGGCACATGGCTGCCGCTTTGCCGCAGGGCGGAAATTTTTCCGGCAAAGCGTGTCAGATTCACGCTGCACAAAAAACAGGCAGATAAAAATTAGCGTGGCGCATCAAAGGCAAAGCCGGGTTTTCCACAGCTAATCCACGCCGTTTTGCCGCCCGCGCGGGGAATACTGCGGAACGGAGCGGCGGCAGGCGCAATCTTGCCAAACCGCCGAATCCGCCATTTCCCTATTTGTGCCCGAAAGGCGGTACGGACGGGAAATAAAGGCGGCCGGACAGCTTCGGATGTTGAAGAAATTTCCGTCCCCTGCCCTATTTTCCGCGTTGTCCGACAATCAGGCCGTCTGAAAAATATCTTTTTCAGACGGCCTCTCCGTGTTTTCCGCAGCGTTCGGACTTTGGGCACCGAGTTCGGGGTTGCCCTTTTAAAAAACGATATGCTGTAAAAATCCGCCAAAATTTCCGCCTGTGCGGGAAGCGGTTTTGCCGATTCAATCCGATATGCCGCCAAGATTCCCCACCGCGTGCGCTACCCCTCCGATATGGCCTGCTCCGACGGAAGAGGCCGTCTGAAAAACGGTTTTCAGACGGCCTCCCAAGATGCCGGAGCGTGTCAGTTCTTTTTGGTGTGCGCCCAGTCGGCGGCTTCGCGCTGCCAGTCCACTTCTCCGCCGCCGAGCAGGGTCTGCATCATGTTGGCGGTTTCCCGGTCGAGTTCTCTGGACTTTTCCATCAGCGGATCGTTGGCGAAAGGCGGGATGGCGGGATCGTAGAGTTCGGACAGGGTAAAGAGGTGGTAGCGGTCGCGGGCGGCGTAGAAGTCGCTCAACTCTTTCGCCCGCTCCTGCGATACGCCGAGGCTTTCCAGCGCGATGCGGCCGCTGCGGATGGCGGCATCGAAGGTTTCGCGTACGATGAAGTCCGCACCGGCATGGTGCAGGTTGTAGGCGTGCTGTCGGCCGTGGGCACGGGCGATGATGGTCAGGTCGGGATAATGGCGGCGGACAAATTCGACAACTTCGGTGGACTGGTGGTCGTCGCCGATGGCAACAATCAGGAGCTTGGCTTTGCCCAGGCCGATGGCGTTGAGCAGCTCGGGGCTGGTGGCATCGCCGTAATAGGTTTTGCTGCCGTATTTGGTGAGGCCTTCGACGGTTTCGGCATGGAAGTCGATCACGGTGGTGTGGAAGCCGCAGCCGGTAAGCATACTGTTGATCTGCTGGCCGAAGCGTCCGTGTCCGAGCAGGATGATGGGGTTTTCTTCGTGTACTTCGTCGTTGGGACGGTTTTGGTTTTCTTCCGCAATGCCCTTCGGAGCGACAACTTTGTCATAGAAAATAAAGAGCAGCGGGGTCAGCAGCATGGAAAGGGCAACCACCAGCGAGATGCGGTCGGACAATGCCGGCGGCAGGACACGGTTTTGCTGCGAGATGGAAAGCAGCACGAAGCCGAATTCGCCCGCCTGCGCAAGGCTGAGGGCAAAGAGCTTGCCGGCCGTGGAAGGCAGGCGGAACAGTTTGCCGAGTACGAACAGAATAAGTGCCTTAATCAGCATGGTGCCGAGGGTCAGCCCCAATATCAGCAGAAATTCTTTGCCAAGCAGGCCGAAATTCATGCCCGCACCGACGGTGATGAAGAAGAGGCCGAGCAGCAGGCCTTTGAAAGGTTCGAGATGGCTTTCCATTTCGTGGCGGTAGGAACTGTTGGCCAATGCCACGCCGGCAATGAACGCACCCAGCGCGGGAGAGAGGCCGATAAGCGACATAAGTGTGGCAATGCCGACCACGAGCGCGAGGGTAAACAGGGTAAACATTTCACGCAGGCGGGTTTTGCTGATAAAGCGGAAAGTAGCCGGAACCAGATAACGTACGCCGATTACGATGATGGCAATGGCCGCTACGCTGACTAAGGCCGTTACCCAACCGGGTTGTCCGGAAAGGATATTGGCGGATTCGTGTCCGTTCTGCGGATCCGCCGCCGCGCCAAGCAGGGGCAGCAGCGCAAGCATGGGTATGGCGGCCACATCCTGAAACAGCAGCACGGCAAAGCCGGCCTGGCCGCCCGCCGTAGGCAGCAGGTTTTTCTCGCCGAACGTCTGCAATACGATGGCTGTGGAAGACAAGGCCAAAATACAGCCGATTGCAAGGCCGACCTGCCAGCTCTGGCCCAGCGCGACAGCCGCAGCGGTAATGGCGGCAAGGGTCAGCACCACCTGCAGGCCGCCCAGCCCTAAAAGTTTGTGCCGCAGCCGCCACAGCATTTGCGGCGCAAGCTCCAAACCGACAAGAAACAGCATCATAACCACGCCGAATTCGGCAACGTGCTGTATGGACTGTGCCTCTTTGCCGACCAAGCCGAGCATCGGCCCAATCATAATGCCCGCCATCAGATAGCCGAGCACCGAGCCCAAACCCAGTTTCTGCGAAGCCAGTACGGCAGCAACGGCAAACGCCATATAAATAAAGGTGTACAGCAGTATTTCGGTCATGGTGTATGTTTTTCCTTTGTTTCGGACAGTTCTGAGTTCAAATATCAGGCAGGCAGGTATTATGCGATACGGACGAAGGCTTCCGTTTTGCCGGATTCGGCCTGCCGCATGACGGCAAAACGTTTTTCAGACGGCCTCCGATACGGAGAAGCCTGTATCGGCCGGACACGCAGCAAATTCCGCACTTCAGTCATCCCTCCGTACTAAAACGGCATGAATGCAGAGCCTACTGCGCGTCTGCCTTATATCCGCATCTTGAATGATTAAAATCAGCCTGCACGAAGCGGGTTGGATAAAGCTGGATTTCGAAAGGCCGTCTGAAAACTCAAAGTTCGATACCTTTGAGTTTGGCGACGGTATTGATGTCTTTATCTCCCCGCCCCGACAAATTGACCAAAATGATTTGATCTTTGGCCATTTTTGGTGCGTTCTCCACTGCCCAAGCCAGCGCGTGGCTGGATTCAAGCGCGGGGATGATGCCCTCGAAACGGCAAAGCAAGTCAAACGCTGCAAGCGCGGCATCGTCGTTGGCAGCGGTATATTCCACACGTCCGATGTCGGCCAAATGACTGTGCTCCGGACCGATGCCGGGATAGTCCAAGCCGGCAGATACGGAATGTGTACCGAGTACCTGGCCGTTTTCATCCTGCATCAGATAGCTGCGGAAGCCGTGCAGCACGCCGACGGGAGCTTTGCTGGTAATCGGCGCGGCATGGTTCGGCGTATGCACGCCCAAGCCGCCCGCTTCCACGCCGACAAGACGCACCCCTGTTTCTCCGATATACGGATGGAACAGACCGATAGCATTCGACCCCCCCCCCACACAGGCCACCGCCACATCAGGCTGACGGCCGACGGCTTCTTGCATCTGCTCTTTGGCTTCATTACCGATCACGCATTGGAAATCGCGCACCATTTCGGGATACGGTGCAGGACCGGCAGCGGTGCCGATGATGTAAAACGTGTCATCCACGCGTGCAACCCATTCGCGCATCGCTTCGTTCATCGCATCTTTAAGCGTGCAGCTCCCGCTTTCCACTGCCACTACGTTCGCACCCAAGAGCTTCATTCGGAATACATTAGGCATTTGACGTTGGATGTCGTCCGCTCCCATATACACATCACAGGTCATGCCGAAGCGGGCGGCAACGGTGGCACTCGCCACACCGTGCTGGCCCGCTCCGGTTTCGGCAATCACGCGCTTTTTCCCCATACGGCGGGCAAGCAATGCCTGACCGATGGTGTTATTCACTTTATGCGCACCGGTATGGTTCAAATCCTCGCGTTTCAACCAAATCTGCGCACCGCCCAAATGTGCCGACAAACGTTCTGCATGGTAAACAGGGCTGGGACGGCCGACGTAGTGTTTCAAATCATGGCGGAATTCTTCCCAAAATGCGGGATCGTTTTTCGCTTCTGCGTAAGCGGCAGCCAGTTCTTTGAGTGCGGGAATCAAGGTTTCGGAAACGTATAACCCGCCGTGTTCTCCGAAAAAGCCCTGCCCGTTTGGCGCATGATAGTTTTTCATCGGTTTCGTCCTCACAAATAAAATAATCTGAACAGTCTGCCTAATCCGTATGCTTGTAACAAGCAAATTAATGGTCTAAGGCTCATTTTGAATAAACCTTAGACCATTCTCTAATCTACACTATCAATAACGCAATGTGCTGCCGACATTATCCACAATCCGTGGAGTGATGAAAATCAACAGCTCTTTCTTGCTATTGGTACGCGAACGGTGTTTGAACAGATTGCCTACGACGGGAATATCACCCAACAAAGGCACTTTGTTGATACCTTCGGAATTTTCTTCTTCATAAATACCACCAAGTATCAAGGTACCGCCATTTTCAACCATTGCCCTCGTATCCAAACGTTTGGTATCAATACAGGGTTCGGATGCGCCGCAGTTGCGGTTGACGGAGTCTTTATTTACCTTAATGTCCATAATAACCTGCCCATCAGGCGTGATTTGCGGAGTTACCGTCATACCCAAAACCGCCTTTTTAAACGATGTCGAAGTCGCTCCGCTCGAAGAGGCTTCTTGGTAAGGAACTTCCGTACCCGATTCGATTACTGCTTCTTTGCGGTCTTGTGTCAAAACACGTGGTGAAGAGATGACTTTAGCTCTGTTTTGTGCCTGCTGTGCAGACAATTCCAATGCCAACGCTCCAGACGAAAGCGCATGCACCAAGGCAACACTGGTAGTTGCCGCTGTTGTCGGCAGATTGACATTGGGATTCAATGTCCATGTACGATTAGTGTTATTTTGGTTCGCATTAACATTGGTATTGTTATTAGCCTGAGCATTAGCCCAATTGCTGCCCCAGCTGTTTTTGCCGTTCGAACCGGCATAACCAAATTTCACACCAAGCTCACGGGAGAAACCGTCCGATGCTTCCACAATACGGGTCTCAACCATTACCTGACGTGCGGGAACATCCAATTGATCTATCAACTTCTCAAACTTCTGTAAAACAGTCGAGTTATCAGTAATGATCAGTGTATTGGTTGCCGGATCAATTAACGCGCTTCCTCTGGTACTCAAAATTGTTTTACTGTTTCCCGAAGAATCGCTGCTTGCATCGTCTAATTTCAAAATTTTGCGGAATTCTTCAACATTTTTGTAACGCAATTGGAAAGTTCTGGAATACAAAGGCCCCAACTCATCAATTTCTTTTTTCTGAACTAAGATTTCTTTCTCTTGGGCCAGCAACTCTGAACGTGGTGCCACATTGATAATATTACCTGATCTTCTCATATCAAGACCACGAGCCTGCATTACCAAATCCAAAGCCTGATCCCAAGGCACATCTTTTAATGTGAGGGTCATTCTGCCTTTAACACTATCACTGGCAACAATATTCATACCAGACTCTTTTGCAATAATCTGCAAAATAGTAGTTACTTCAATATCTTGGAAGTCAAAAGAAACACGACCTCCTTTAAAGGATTTCTGCTTAGATTGCAAACCAGCCTCATCAGCATTCAGCTTTGGAGAAATATCAAGAGATATACGCCCATTTGCTACTTTATGATTAGACGACCAGCTTCCTTGATTTTTGATAACCACTTGGGTGTCATTACCGATACGTTTCAGCACAACATTGCGTACAGGCGTTCCAAAATCACTTACATCCAAATTTCTTTGTGCCTGCGTAGGCAACGGATAATTTTTCAAAGTAACCGTAATACTGCCGCTATTTTGTTTGACATCAGGCTGACCCGAAAAACCGGGAGCAGTTATATCGACAACACCACCGTTTTTTCCAGATTTTCTAAAATCAATCATTGCAGAAGCCACATTCTGTGTTTGACGGTTACGCTGCACTTGACTAGCCGAAACAGAAGAAGGAGCTGCACCGTTTTCAGCAATATGAATCCAAACTTCGTTACCTTTCACTTCTGCAGCATACCTGCTTTCCTTATTCAAACCGACTAAAACACGGGCTGCACCATTGTTTGCAACGGTCGCAATACGATTAAGAAGAGGATCTTCATACTCAAATACAGGCTGGGATACCGCTAAAGACGTAGCAGGGAAATCAAATGCCAATTGCGTAGCACCACCCACAGCAGAAGCCTTTGGGAGGACAACATCCTTATCAAATTTTATCTTAACAACTTTCTGATTATTGGGAAAAGCAGAAACATTAATATCTGTGATATTTCCTGCCAATACTAATTGACCCATTAATCCCAAGCCCAATGTTGGAATCACTTTGTTAAATACTATTGCTTTCTTCATAATGATAAACCCCTTAAAAATTTTTAATTTCCTACTTGCTCAGAGCTGCTCAATACCAACTCAGCTGGGCGATATGTCCAATTGCCATAAGCATCTTCGACCAATTCCGTAATAATCAATGCATCATCACGAATTTCACTAACTCGTCCATAATTCTGACCAATATAATTACCCTTACTTATGGTATACACATGTCCATCTACCTTGACAAAAGCTGAAACCGATCTACCTTTTTTAAATGAGCCAACGTATTTAATACTTTCCAAATTAAAAGCCTCTAATACTTCTTTAGGCCTATTTGGATCCGGAGCATTAATGCCTTTTTGATTGGTACTCAAACGCTTACTATTAAATGCATCCAAAGCCGGCTGTGGAGCAGGCGTATATGTAAGCATAGGTACCCCCTCAGGAATCTCAACAGGTTTAATCTTTTTCTCAGCCTCTTTTTTTGTACTGTCAATCCATGCACGCAAATCACCCGGCTCTTCCTCACACCCAGCCAAAAATAAAAAACCTGATAATAAAATTATTTTCTTCATCATTGTTTACTCCCCTTTATTTACCGCAGAGGCCGCCTTGGCCTGCTCCGCAGCCAATTCCTCAGCGGGACGTGCCTTATAAGTATTCGCAATAGCATTCAGATTAATTTGACCTGTCTTGTCATCTTTAGCCATATCCAACTGACTTAATGTAATAATTCGAGAAAGACCGCCTATATCTCGTGCAAATTTCGCAACTTGATCATATTGCCCACTAATAGCTAACTTATATGGCAATCTTTGAATTGCACCATCATTAACAGGATCAAGAGGTGACAAAGCACCCAAGCGCAAATTATTTGTTGATGCAGCCTGATTCAATTCTTGGATCAGATTTGGAATTTCTTTGTCTGTCGGAAGCTGTTGCAACAACTGATTAAACGACGTATGCAGCGCAGCTAATTCTGCTTTCAGATTTTCCAAACTTGCCGCTTGGATACTCTTACTAGTATAAGACTCTTTCAATTCTTCTTCTTTAGCCTTGGCAGCATCAAATTCTGCAAGCTGATCTTTAAACAAAAAGAAATAGCCCAATCCCAAAATTACCAAAACCAACAACGCACCAATGCCTAACTTTATTGGAGCATTCAACTCATGCAAATTTTGCAAATCAAAATTTTGTTTGTTTCTTGCCATCTTATTTTCCCCCACTTGCGGAATTTTGATCTGATGCTGCCATATTTGGAGAAGAGGCCGCACTCATACTATTAGCAGGACTTGATGCACTTTGCTCACCCACCCCTACCAAAGGAGCACCTGCCGACGGATTAAGTATAGTTTTAATAACAAATTTCTGACCGCTATCTGTTTTCTCAATACTCAACAGCTCGGGCTGATTGAAAATTCCCGTAGAAGGCAGTTCCCTCATGAACATGGCAATACGGTTATCACTAGATGCCCTGCCCGTTATCTCATAAGAACTCTCATCTCTTGCAGAAATTGAATTAATGTAAGCACCCTCGGGCAGAAGTTGATTTAAAGTGTCTATAATACGAGCACCTTCAAACCTTTTATTTTGGAGCTCTTCAACTTTCTGTTTCTTAGCCAAGAAATCCGCTTTTTCTGCCTTCAGAGTTGCTATCTCTTTAATAGCTTCATCCATCTTAGCTATTTCACTTTCCAAGAATCGATTCCGATCTTCCTGAGCAGAAATTGCTTGACTTATACCAACATAGGCTGCCCCGCAAAGCCCTAAACCAAGCAAGCCGGAAACTACCATCATTGCTTTAAATTTTTGTTTCTTTTTTTGACTCAATTCTTCCCGATAGGGAAGTAGATTAATCTTAATCAACTCAACCATCTTCATACCCCTCTTAATGCCAAACCAAATGCAACCGTCAATTCCGCAGCATCATATTGCAACTCAGAAATATCCACCTTAGATCCATAAGATACGGAAACAATCGGATTTACGCACTCTGCTGCGGTATTTGTTTGCGAAAAAATCGTTTCAGCCAAATTTGGCTGCAATGAAGCAGATCCGGATAGAAAAATATTTCTAACATTTGAGAACTGATCACCAGATTGCGTCGTGTAATAAAATTGCAGGACACGTTGGATTTCTTGGGCAATTTGAGCATTAAAACGATCAGCTATCTGCACTTGGTAATCTGCCGGCTTATCATCGCTTTTTCGCATTACTTTCGCCTGCTCCTCACTTACTTGATACGTTCTTTGAATCAATTGATTCAACTGTTCACCACCCAAAGAGGACTCCTGACGATATAGGATCTGTCCATTCTGTAAAACAAGGGAATACATCTCATTTTCTGAAATATAAACAGCCATAACCTTGTCGGACAATAATTCCGGATACTGCTTATCCATCCAGTAATTAAATGCATTAGACTGAGCCAAAACATCAACATCCAAAAATTGAAGACTCAAACCCGCACTATCAAAAGCCTCCAAACGCGGCTCTATTTCTTCTTTACGTGCAGCAACAACCAGCACTCTCTGACCTACCACGCCCTGAGACTTACCCAAGTCCTGATAATCGTAGTTAACTTCATCCAGCGGCATTTGTTGGGCAATTTCCAATTCAACAAAATCCTCCAACCCCACATCCGCATCACGCTGGTTATAAACCACCGTTTCCACAGTGACCGAGGTTTGGGGAACGGCTGCGACAATGTTCCGACTATTGCCCCCTAACTGGGTATATGCATGTTGCAAGTATGCGACAAGCTGGTCGTAATCATGTATCGTAGAACCCTTAATGATGTTTTTCGGCAGACGTGCGATGACATATTTGTCCAATTGCAGCTGGTTCAGATTTCGTCCCGAAAGCTGAACCATCCGAATGGCATCTTGGGTCAGATCAATACCCACAGACGTACGAGAGGAAAAACCGGAAGAGGTCTTACCTTTTGTATTTTTTTCACTTTTTGTTAAACGCATAACTCATTTCCCTGCCAAGTGTTATTGGTTACAATACTGGCTTCCGTAAGCGGTTGATAAGAATGGCTCGACAGCCGTACTGCCTACTGCCGAAACGTTAAGACCATTTTACTTTATTTAATGCCCGTTGGGGCAAATATTACTTAGTCATGATTAAAAAAATTTTTACCACCCTGCTCGGCCTGTCTATCGGCTTTGCTCTTTTTGCCGTCGGACTGCTTGCCATTGCGGTGCTGACCACCTACCCGAAACTCCCTTCTCTGGATGCGGTTCAAAACTATCAGCCCAAAATGCCGCTGACCATTTATTCGGCCGACGGCAAACTCATCGGCTCGTATGGCGAAGAACGCCGTGCCTTTACCGAAATCAAAGAGTTTCCGCAGGTTCTGAAAAACGCCGTCATTGCAGCAGAAGACAAACGCTTTTACGAACACTGGGGGGTGGATGTCATCGGTGTTGCCCGCGCCGTTATCAGTAATATACGCGGCGGTGCCGTCCAATCCGGAGCCAGCACCATCACCCAGCAGGTGGCACGCAACTTCTATCTGACCAACGAACGCACGCTTACCCGCAAATTCAACGAAGCCCTGCTTGCCTACAAAATCGAACAGTCTTTAACCAAAGACCAGATTTTGGAACTCTATTTCAACCAAATCTACTTGGGACAGCGCGCCTACGGTTTTGCTGCGGCCTCTCAGGTTTATTTCAACAAACCCGTCCAAGATCTGACTTTGGCCGAAGCCTCCATGCTGGCCGGTTTGCCGAAATTCCCGTCTGCCGCCAATCCCCTGGTCAACCCGAAACGTGCCAAACAACGCCAAGAATACATCCTGAACAATATGGTTGAGCTGGGCATGATTACGCAAAACGAAAAAGAAGCAGCTTTCAAAGAAGAGCTGCATTACGAACGCCATGTTCAGGACATTGACCAAACCTCGCTTTACGTTGCCGAAATGGCACGCCAGGAACTGTATGAAAAATACGGCGACGATGCCTACACACAAGGCTTTAAGGTTTACACCACCGTCGACACCGACAGCCAGCGCGTCGCCACCAACGCCCTGCGCAAAACCCTGCGCGGCTTTGACCGCAGCAGCAGCTACCGGGGTGCCGAAGGCCAATTGGACTTAGGCAAAGACACCGACGAAGACATCGAGGAAGCTGTCGGCAAATACCTCTCAACCATGCATGCCGTAGACGGACTGGAACCTGCCGTCGTCATTGAAGCCTCGAAAAGCAAAGGCATTACCGCCCAAACCTCAGGCGGAGAACAAGTCCGCCTTACCCCTGCGCAAATGGGTGGCGCACGCAGTGCCATTCTCAACGCCAAGTTGGAAGATGCGCAAATCCGTCCCGGCGCGATCATCCGTCTGCAAAAAACCAAAAACGGCTGGCGCATCGGCCAGGAACCCGCCCTGCAAGGTGCGCTGGTTGCCTTAGATGCACGCACCGGTGCGGTAAAAGCACTGGTCGGCGGCTACAACTTCCACAGCAAAAATTTCAACCGTGCCACCCAGGCACTCCGCCAGCCCGGTTCTTCATTCAAACCCTTTATTTACTCCGCCGGCCTTTCCCGCGGCATGACGGCGGCCACCCTAATCAACGACGATCCGATTTCCATACCCGGAGCCGGACGCGGCGGGCGGCCGTGGACACCGAAAAATTCAGACGGCCGCTACGACGGTCCCATTACCCTGCGCCAAGCCCTTACCCGCTCGAAAAACATGGTTTCCATCCGTATTCTTATGGCCGCCGGAGTCAACTACACCCAGCAATACATCCAAAAATTCGGTTTCAAGCCCAACAACCATCCCGCCAATCTTTCTATGGCACTCGGAGCGGGGGCGAGTACGCCCATACAAATGGCCGAAGGCTACGCCGTATTCGCCAACGGCGGCTACCGCGTCTCCGCCTACGTCATCGACAAAATCTACGACTCGCAAGACCACCTCAAAGCCCAAATGCAGCCGCTTGTCGCCGGAGAAAACGCCCCGCAGGTTATCGACCCGCGCAATGCCTACATCATGTACAAAATGATGCAGGACGTAGTGAAATACGGTACCGCACGCGGCGCACTCGCACTCGGCCGCTCCGATATTGCCGGCAAAACCGGCACCACCAACGACAACAAAGACGCATGGTTCGTCGGCTTCAACCCCGACATCGTAACCGCCGTCTACATCGGTTTCGACAAACCCCGCAGCATGGGGCGTGCCGGCTACGGCGGCACCATCGCCCTGCCCGTCTGGGTCGAATACATGCGCTACGCCCTCAAAGGCAAGCCCTCCACCGGCATGAAAGTACCCGGCGGCATGGTGCTGCGCGGCGGAGAATACTTCTATAAAGAGCACCAAACCACCGATCCCTCGCTCCGAATCGACAACAGCAGCAGCCGTTCCGATTCCGACGGCAGCGAAAGCAGCGCGGCCAAACCCGCCGGCACCGCCGGCGGCGCGGAAGACACAGGCGAGCGCGAACTCAAGCCCACCAACACCGGCGGCGAACGCGAACTCACACCCACCAACCGCAAACCCGCCCCGTCATCCGACTTAGACGACCTGTTCTGACACCGTAAAACAAAGCAAAAGCACAGCGGCTGCCTCCGCAAGGAAGCAGCCTCCCATCTTTTCCCACACCTTCCCGATCCGAAAAAACAAAACCGCCTGCAACAGAAAAACCGTTTTCAGACGGCCTCCCAACCGCATCACAAACAAAGGCCGTCTGAAAACGCGATTTTCGTGAAAACCGTACCCGTTCGTCCCGCTCGCACCGCACATTCCGCTCCACAGCCGGCGGCACGCAACCCAAATCCCGTCATATTCCCGTCAGACACAGCTTCTTAACAACCAAAAGCATTTTTTAGCGGAAAAATAGCGTAAACTACGCCCCTTTTTCAGACGGCCTGAAACCGCCTGCCAAATATCCGTTTGGCAGGCCGCCCGCAAAACGGCACCCGCCGCACACCCAACCACCGAGGATTACCGATGACCACAGGCCACACCACCACCCTACCCGTTCCCAGCGGACACGGCAGCCTGGAACAATACATCCACACCGTAAACAGCATCCCCCTGCTTACTCCCGAAGAAGAATACACACTCGCCGAACGCAAAATGGGCGGCGATGTCGAAGCCGCAAAACGCCTTATCCTCTCCCATCTGCGCGTCGTCGTCTCCATCGCACGCGGCTACGACGGCTACGGCCTCAACCAGGCCGACCTCATCCAAGAAGGCAACATCGGCCTGATGAAAGCCGTCAAACGCTACGAACACGACCGTGGAGCACGCCTCTTCTCCTTCGCCGTCCACTGGATCAAAGCCGAAATCCACGAATTCATCTTGCGAAACTGGCGGCTCGTGCGCGTCGCCACCACCAAGCCCCAGCGCAAACTCTTCTTCAACCTGCGCTCCATGCGCAAATCCCTCTCCGCCCTCTCCCCCAAAGAGGCTCAGGCCATTGCCGACGATTTGGGCGTAAAACTCTCCGAAGTCATGGAAATGGAACAACGCATGACCGGGCGCGACATCGCCCTCCTCGCCGACAACAGCGACGACGAAGACAACTTCGCCCCCATCGACTGGCTGGCCGACCACGACAACGAGCCCACCCGCCAAATCGAGCGCAAAGCCCACCACGCCCTGCAAACCGAAGGCCTGCAAAACGCCCTCGCCAAACTCGACGACCGCAGCAGGCGCATAGTCGAAACCCGCTGGCTGCAAGACGACGGCGGCCTTACCCTGCACCAGCTGGCTGCCGAATACGGCGTGTCTGCCGAACGCATCCGCCAAATCGAAGCCAAAGCCATGCAGAAACTACGCGGCTTCCTTGCAGAAGAAGCAGAAAGCTGAGCGCGTCCCCCAGAGGCCGTCTGAAAACCAAACTGCGGCGCAGCCGCACCTCTTTTCAGACGGCCTCATCCGTAAAACACAAAAAGGCCGTCTGAAACCTGCGGCGGCAAAATCCGAATCCGCCCGTCCGAACCGCCTTTTTGCACCAAAAACCAAACTTGGCTACAATCCGCCCGTTTTTTCCACCACCAACCACAAAGGTTCCAACATGCTGACAGGCAGCCTGGTTGCATTGATTACCCCCATGCGCGAAGACGGCAGCATCGACTTCCCGCAGCTTGAAAAACTGATCGACTGGCATATCGCCAACGGCACCGATGCCGTCGTTGTCGCAGGCACCACCGGCGAATCCGCCACCCTCACCATCCCCGAACAATCCGTCCTCATCGAAGCAGCGGTAAAACACGCCGCCAAACGGATTCCCGTCATCGCCGGCACCGGAGCGAACAACACCGCCGAAGCCGTCGAACTCTCCCAAGCCGCCAAACAGGCCGGAGCCGATGCCGCCCTGTCCGTCGTCCCCTACTACAACAAACCCTCGCAGGAAGGCATCTACCGCCACTTCAAAACCATCGCCGAAGCCGTCGACATCCCCATGATCGTCTACAACGTGCCCGGCCGCACCGTCGTCAACATGGACAACGACACCATCCTGCGTCTTGCACAAATCCCCAACATTACCGGCGTAAAAGAGGCCAGCGGCGCACTCGCCCGCGAAATTGATCTCATCAACCGCGCCCCCGAAGGCTTCGCCGTCTACTCCGGCGACGACCCCACCGCCCTGCCCTTCCTCCTCTGCGGCGGACACGGTGTCATTTCCGTCGCAGCCAACGTCGCTCCCAAGCTCTTCGCCGACATGTGCCGCGCCGCCCTCGCAGGCGATCTCCCCCGCGCCCGCGAACTCAACCGCCGCCTCACACCCGTTTACGATGTCATGTTCTGCGAACCCAGCCCCGCCGCACCCAAATGGGCAGCCGTGCAGCTGGGTCTGTGCGCCGGACACGTCCGCCTGCCCATCATCCCCCTTACCGAAGCCGGACAAGCCAAAGTGCGCAGCGCACTGGCCGAAGCCGGACTGATTTCATCCCACACGGAGTCTGCATGAATCCCATCAAACCCACCGTTATTGCCGCCGCCATCGCGCTGGCCGCCTGCTCCGGCAGCAAAAAAGAACAGCCCAAACTCGACTACCAGTCGGAAAACCGCAAAATCGTCAATCTCGAAGTCCCGCCCGATCTGACCAACCCCAACCAGGGCAACCTGTACCAGCTTCCTGCCGGTACAGGCGCGGTACGCGCCAGCGACATTACCCGCCGCGCCACGGCCGGCAAAAACACCGGCCAAGCCGTCCTCAGCGGCATCAAAGGCGTGAAAATGGAGCGCGACGGCAACCAACGCTGGCTCTCCGTTTCCGACCGCCGGCCCGCCGAAATCTGGCCGCTGCTGAAAGCCTTCTGGCAGGAAAGCGGCTTTACCATCGCCAGCGAAGAGCCCGCCATCGGCCAAATGGAAACCGACTGGGCGGAAAACCGCGCCAAACTCGGCGGCGGCGGCCTGCGCAGCATTCTCGAAAAAATCGGCCTCGGCGGCATCTACTCCACCAGCGAGCGCGACAAATTTATCGTCCGCGTCGAAAAAGCCAAAAACGGCGGCACCGACATTTTCTTCGCCCACAAAGGCATGAGCGAAACCTATGCCGACCGCGACAAAGACACCACCATGTGGCAGCCGCGCGCCAACGACCCCAACCTAGAAGCCGCCTTCCTCGCCCGCTTTATGCAATATCTCGGCGCGGACGAACAGCAAATCCAAAACCAGCTCGAACGCGCCGACACCGCAGGCAATGCCGCCGGACTGGCCAAGCTCGAAAACGGCAGCCTGCTGATCAGCGGCGACTACGAACGCAACTGGCGGCGCACCGCCCTCGCCCTCGACCGCGTCGGCCTCACCGTTACCGGACAAAACACCGAAAAACACGCCTTCCTCGTCCAGCCCGCGCAAAACGAAAGCGCGTCGGTGCAGGAGAAGAAACCCGGCCTCATCGGCCGACTGTTCGGCAAAAAAGCCAAAGCCCCCGCGCCCCTGCCCGACCTCATCGTCTTCCTCCAACCCGTGAGCGGCGGCGCACGCCTGCAAATCCTCAACAAAGACGGCAGCCGCTACACAGGTGCGGAAGCATCAACCTGGCTTTCCCGCCTGCACACCGAACTGCGGTAAAAGGCAAAAGCGCAAAAAGGCCGTCTGAAAACCCTGCCGCAGGGTTTTCAGACGGCCTTTCCGTATTTTTCAAACGGCCTTATTTCTTCGCCGCTTCAATCTGAATGGCAATCTTCACATTTTTCGCCATACCGGCGGACACCAGATAATCCATGCCCCATTTGGTACGGTCGATTACCGCCGAAAAATCGCCGCCGCACACTTCCGTCTTCGACATCGGATTCATATAGCAGTTGAACTTGGTGGCTTTAAGCGTAACCGGATGCGTCTGCCCCAGCAGGGTCAGCTTCCCCTGCACGGCGGAGACTTTCTTGCCGTTGAAAATGAATCTGTCCGACACAAAGCGCATTTCCGGATATTTTTCCGCATTGAAAAGGCCGTCCGATTTCAAATGGCGGGTAAATTCGTCGCTGCCCGATTGCAGATTGGCCAGCGGCAGCACCGCCTCCACCGAGCCGTTTTTTGCCGCCGCGTCGAAATGCACCATACCGCTTACACGGTAAATACCGCCGACATTGCTGCTGGTGCCGAAATGGTCGATTTCAAAACGGGCGTTGGAGTGAAACGGATCAATTTCGTACTGCGCGGCAGACGAAACGGCGGCTGCGGCGGCCAATACGGAGGCAAACAGGGTTTTCTTCATCATCGGTCTCCTTGCGGAAGGGTTGGAAAGGCGCGATTGTAACAAGTTTGCGTAATATGGTAAGCATTATCAAAATAAAAACAAAATTTCCGCCGCACAAGCCGCCGCAACGCGCTGTTCAGACGGCCTGAGCGGCCGTTTCCGAGCCGCCGCGCGAAACTCCGGCCGCATACGGCGTGATTTTGCCGCCGGCCGGTTTCGCTATACAATCCGCACCTCCCCCAACCTCCGCAACCAAACCAAAGGAAACAGCCATGTTCGGTTCCAAAATCTTAGAAGAAGTCTCATCCAGAATCAGCGAAACCATCGCCAACAGCCCCGCCAAAGACGTGGAAAAAAACGTCAAAGCCATGCTCGGCAGCGCGTTCGGTAAAATGGATCTGGTTACCCGCGAAGAATTCGACATCCAGCAGCAGGTGTTGGTCAAAACCCGCACCAAGCTGGCCGACCTGGAAGCGCGACTGGCCAAACTCGAAGCCGCCGCAGAAACACAGGAAAACAGCGCAGCCGTTTGACACGGCAAGCCGCAAAGAGGCCGTCTGAAAACCCGTTTCCGCCCTGCCGGAGCCGCGCTTTCAGACGGCCTCTTTGCAACCAATCCCGACGGAAAAACGCTATAATCGCGCCTTTTCATCCGACGGAATCAGCCGCCATGACCGCAAAAACCGCCGCCGTATTCTCCTTTTTCGCCGCCGCCGTACTGGCCGCCTGCTCCCCCGCAGAACAGCAAACCGCCGCCGCAGAGAGCGGCGCATCCGCCCCAGCGGCGGCAGAAGTAAAAAAAGTCGCCATCACCGCCATCGCCGACCATCCCGCCCTCGACACCATCCGCGCCGGCGTAATCGACGGCCTCAAAGCCGAAGGTTTTGAAGAAGGCAAAAACCTCGTTATCGACTTCCAAAGCGCACAGGGCAGCACCGCCAACGCCGCGCAGATTGCCAAAAAATTCGCCGGCGACAAGCCCGATGCCATCGTCGCCATCACCACCCCCAGCGCACAGGCCGCCGCAGCCGCCACCAAAACCGTCCCCGTCGTGTACACCGCCGTTACCGACCCCGTCGGCGCGAAACTCGTCGCCGGCCTTGCCCCGTCGGGCACCAACATCGTCGGCGTATCCGACGAGCTGCCCGTCGGCCCGCAAATCGATCTGATGAAAAAACTCGTACCCGGCCTGAAAACCATCGGCTATGTATACAGCCCCGGCGAAATCAATTCCGTTACCGTACTCAACCGCCTGAAAGAAAAAGCCGCCGCACAGGGCTTGCAGGTTGCCGAAGCTCCCGCCGCCCGCTCCGCCGACGTGCTGACCGCCGCCCGCAGCCTCAACGGCAAGGCCGATGTGATTTTCACCTCGCTCGACAACAACGTCGTTTCCGCCTACGAATCCATGTACAAAGCCTCCGTCGAAAGCAAAATCCCGCTGGTGGCCTCCGATGCCGACTCGGTAACGCGCGGCGCGGTGGCGGCCATGGGCATGGACTCTTTCGCCACAGGGCAGAAATCGGGCAAAATCACCGCCGCCATCCTCAAAGGCGGCAAACCCGGCGATATGCCGTCTGAAAAACTCGACCGCCTCGACCTCTACCTCAGCAGCAAACACGCAGCGGCCTTAGGCATCACCCTGACGCAGGACTTGCGGGATCAGGCGAAAGAAATCAAAGAGTAAGCCATTACAACCCGCTTTTCAGACGGCCTCTGCCGCCCGACAGCAGAGGCCGTCTGAAAACATTGCGGGCACACGAAAGAACCACGACACATGAGCCTCATCGCCTTCTTCGGCGGCATCGAAACCGGCCTGATCTACGCCCTCGTCGCCCTCGGCGTACTGATTTCGTTCAGCATCCTCGACTTCCCCGACCTCACCGCCGACAGCAGCTTTCCGCTGGGTGCGATTGTGTTCGCCGTGTCCGTCGGCGCGGGCGCAAACCCTTGGGCCGCCTGCCTGTATGCCCTTGCGGCGGGTGCGGCGGCGGGCGCGGCCACCGCCTTTTTACACGTCGGCCTCAAAATCCTGCCCCTGCTCGCCGGCATCCTCGCCATGGTTGCCCTCTACTCAATCAACCTGCGCATCGCCGGCGGCTCGCCCAACCTCCCCCTTATCGACACCCCGAGCGTCTTTTCCCCCTTCGTTGCCGCCGACTTTTCCAACCAATACTGGGTGCAGCCCCTCATTGCCGCAGGCTTCGTCCTTGCCGCCAAGCTGCTGCTCGACTGGTTTTTCAACACCCGCACCGGCCTGGCCGTCCGCGCCACCGGCGTAAACGCCCGTATGGCGCGTGCGCAGGGCGTGAACACCGGCGGCATGATCGTCCTCGGCATGGCTCTGTCCAACGCGCTCGTTGCCCTCGGCGGCGCACTCTTCGCCCAAACCAGCGGCAGCGCAGACATCACCAGCGGCATCGGCACCATCGTTATCGGCCTGGCCGCCGTCATCATCGGCCAAAACCTGCTTCCCTCCTCCCGCATCGTCTTCCTGACCCTGGCCGCCATTGCCGGCGCGGTGGTTTACCGCCTGCTCATCGCCTTCGCCCTGGGCAACGACGCGCTGCAAAGCCTCGGCGTACGCCCCACCGACCTTAACCTCATCACCGCCCTCCTCGTTGCCGCCGCCCTGCAAATTCCCGCCGTCAAAGGCCGTCTGAAAAGGAAAGCCGCGCCATGATGCAGGCAGAAAACCTCACCGTAACCTTCAACGCCGGCACCCCCGCCGCCAACAGCGTCCTGCGCGGCCTCAGCCTCAACATCGCCGAAGGCGAATTTATCACCGTCATCGGCAGCAACGGCGCAGGCAAATCCACCCTGCTCAACGCCGTCAGCGGCGACATCATGGTCGGCGGCGGCCGCATCCGCATCGGCGGCCGCGACGTAACCCGCCTGCCTGCGCACAAACGCGCCGGCCTTGTCGCCCGCGTTTTCCAAGACCCGCTCGCCGGCACCTGCGAAGCCCTCAGCATCGAAGAAAACATGGCACTGGCCTATTCGCGCGGCAGCAGGCGCGGCCTCGGCTTCGCACTCGACCGCCGCAGGCGCGAACTGTTCCGCGAAAAACTCGCCACCCTCAAACTCGGCCTCGAAAACCGCCTCGGCGACCGCATCGGCCTGCTCTCCGGCGGCCAGCGTCAGGCCGTCAGCCTCCTCATGGCCGCCCTGCGCCCCAGCAAAATCCTCCTGCTCGACGAACACACTGCCGCCCTCGATCCCAAAACCGCCGCCTTCGTACTCGAACTGACCGAAAAAACCATCGCCGAAAACCGCCTTACCGCCATGATGGTTACCCATTCCATGCGCCAGGCACTCGATTACGGCAGCCGCACCGTCATGCTCCACCGGGGCCGCGTCGTCCTCGATGTCGGCGGCGAAAAACGCGCCCGCATGGACGTACCCGACCTGCTCGCCCTGTTCGGGCAGAGCAGCGGCAGCGAAATCACCGACGACAGCCTGCTCTTGGACTGAACAGGCTGCAGACCGTAAGCCGCGCAGACGGCACACGTTTTGCCCCGTCCGCAAAAGCAGAACGGATATTTTTTATTTGCTCCGCCATGAACACAGAGGCCGTCTGAAAAATCAAACCTCGATTTTTCAGACGGCCTCTGCCCATTAAAGCAGGGTGTGCCGCCCTAAGGCGGCGCACGCGGTTTCCGAGATTCGCATGACGGTGCGGACAACGGAAAACAAGACCGCCCGCAACACCGCCTGCCGTTTTTCAGACGGCCTGTTTGCTGCGGCAGGAAACGCATGCGCCGCTGCACGACACACCCTGCACCTTATGCAGCAGCAGGACGGATATTGTTGATTTGGTTTGAAACACAGAGGCCGTCTGAAAACCCGTTTTAAGGTTTTCAGACGGCCTCCTGCCCTTGCGGACGCTTACGCGGCAATGGCCTCGCAGGCTTTGGCGCAGGCGGTGCAGGACTCGTAGCAGGCTTTGCATTCCGCGTGATGGCCGGCGTGTTCCTTGCAGGCGGCGGCACACTGCTTGCAGGCTTCGGCGCACACTTTTGCCAACGCGGGTGTCAGGCGCGAGCCTTGGGCAGCCAGGTTTTGCAGCGCGCCGCACAGGGCAAGCATCTGGTTGGCGGCGGCGGAGCAGTCTTTCATGCTCGTGTCGCCCGTGCCCAGCAGGGCAATGCAGTGGGCGAGGCATACCTGACCGGCCGCAACGCAGCGGGCAGCCGCGGCACGGGCGGCTTCGTAGGGATTGGCGGCAGCGGGCGCGGCATGGCTGCGGCCATGTCCGGAATGGTCGTGTGCTTTGGCCAGCGAAGCGGCGGCGGCAAGGGATACGGCGGCGGTGCTGCCGATAAATTGACGACGGTTCATTTCATGATCCTTGTTTGCTTGTGAAACGGTTGGAAAAAGCCTTTTGTTAAAAAAGGCCGATGTTTTGCATGGAAATATTAACATAGCGGCACACCGCCCGAAAGGGCGGCACGACCGCAGGCGTGGTTTCCACACGGCTTTTCCGGCGGCGGAAACACGTTTTCAGACGGCCTGCCCGTTTGCCATCGCCGCAGCGAAACGGCATAATCGCGGCCTTTATCCACACACCGCACATTATTCCATGTCCCAACCCAGCCCCGTTCCCGCCCGTTCGCGCGTGCGCAAAACCAATGCCGCCGCCTCTTTTGTCTGGATTGTGCCGCTGCTGGCCTTTCTTGTCGGCGGCTGGCTGCTGTTCGACCACATCCGCAACACCGGCCCGAAAATCACGCTGTACCTCGACAGCGCGGAAGGCATCGAAACCAACAACACCGTAGTACGCGTATTGAGCGTAAACGTCGGAAAAATCACCAACATCCGCCTGCGCGGCGACGGCAAGGGCGTGGAGCTGACCGCGCAGCTCAATGCCGACGTAAAAAACATGCTGAAAACCGACACCCAGTTTTGGGTGGTCAAGCCGCGCATCGACGGCAGCGGCATCTCCGGCCTCAACACCCTGGTTTCGGGTGCATACATCGCCTTTATCCCCGGCAAAGCGGAACAAAGCAAAGACACCTTCGAAGTGTCCGACATCCCGCCCGTGGCCGCGCTCGGCCAAGACGGCCTGCGGCTGAAACTCTCCGGCAGCAGCGGCAAAAAGCTCGACATCGGCGCGCCCGTGGTATACGAAAGCCTGAATGTCGGCCAAGTGGAAAGCGTGCGCTTCAACCCGCAAACCCGCCGCATCGACTACACCATCTTCATCGGCCACCCCAACGACACCCTCATCAATTCCGGCAGCCGCTTCTGGCTCGACAGCGGCATCCGCCTGCGCACCGACGGCGGCGGCTTCCAGCTCGACAGCGCACCCCTGGGCGCACTCATCTCCGGCGCGATTGCCTTCTCCTCCCCCGACAAAAACGCCGCTCCCGCCGCCGAAGGCCAGCAGTTCGAACTGTACGGCAGCCGTGCCGCCGCAGACAGCCTGCCGGACGAACGCGCCATCTACTACACCGCCTTTTTCAAACAGTCCGTACGCGGCCTCTCCTCCGGCTCGCCCGTAGAATACAAAGGCCTGCGCGTCGGCAGCGTTGCCGACGTACCCTATTTCGCCGCAGGCGACAGCCTCACACTATTTTCAGACGGCCGCATACCCGTGCGCCTGCGCATCGATCCGTACCTGATCGAGCGCAACGCCGACCGCCAAAGCCGCGAATACTGGCAAAATGCCTTTCAGACGGCCTTATCGCGCGGCCTCACCGCCGGCCTGGCCGCCGACAACCTCATCCTCGGCAGCAAAATGATCGAGCTCTCCGACACCCCCGCCGGCAGCACGCCGCCCGCACCGCAGGCCGAATATGCCGGCCTGCCCGTTATCGCCACCCGCGCCGGCGGCGGCCTCGACGATTTGCAGAGCCAGCTCTCCGCCCTGCTCGACAAACTGAACAAACTGCCTCTGGAAAAAACCGTGGGCGAGCTTAACGGCAGCCTGGCCGAGCTGAAACACACCCTCAAATCCGCCAACAGCCTGCTGGCCAAGCCGCAGACGCAGGCCGTGCCTGCCGAGCTGAACAAAACCCTGGCCGAGCTGCGCCAAACCCTGCACGGCGTATCGCCCGCCTCGCCCGTGTACCGCGACGTGCAGGACACCCTGCGCCGCATCGACCAAACCCTCGGCAGCGTGCAGCCCCTGCTCGACACCCTGAAAGAAAAACCCAATTCGCTGATTTTCAACCAAAACAGCAAAGACCCCGTTCCGAAAGGGCAGTAAGCGGGCAGCAGACAGGCCGTCTGAAAATCGTTTTTTCAGACGGCCTGTCTGCTGCAGCATGAAACGCGTGCGTCGCTGCGCGGCACACCCTACCCGTTACGCCGCTGGCGGTTGCTTTCTTATTTGGTTTAAAACACAGAGGCCGTCTGAAAAACAAAATCTGCTTTTTCAGACGGCCTCTGCCGCTAAGTAGGGTGTGTCGCCAAAGCGACGCACGCGCCGGCAGAGACTTGCACGGCGGTTTGGACAACGGAAATGAGGCCGTCTGAAAACACAGACACGGCGCGCCCAAAATGCCGTTTGTGCTTTTCAGCCCGTTTTCCCGCTTTGGCATGAAACGCGTGCGTCGCTGCGCGACACACCCTACCCGTTACGCCGCAGGCGGTTGTTTGTTATTGGCTTAGCAGCATAAAGGCCGTCTGAAAAACAAAATCTGCTTTTTCAGACGGCCTCTGCCGCTAAGTAGGGTGTGCCGCCCGAAGGCAACGCACGCGCCGGCAGATACTTGCACGGCTGTTGGGACAACGGAAATGAGGCCGTCTGAAAACACAGACACGGCGTGTCCGAAATACCGTTTGTGCTTTTCAGACCGTTTTCCCGCTGTGGCATGAAACGCGTGCGTCGCTGCGACACACCCTGCGCCTTATGCCGCTGGCGGTTGTTTGTTATTGGCTTAGCAGCATAAAGGCCGTCTGAAAAACAATATTGCGGATTTTCAGACGGCCTTTTCAGGCGGCCTTTTCGGTTAGAATGGCCGCTTTTACGCTCTGTGCCGAAGGGAGATGTCCGCAAATGGCCAAACTGGTTCAGAAGTATTTTTTGTTTGCCGCGCTGCTGCTGGCTCTGGCGGCGAGTTTCGCATACAGCCCGCCGTGGCTGCGGCTGTGCTACGGCCTGGCTTTGTTCCTGTTCGGTATGCAGAATATCGAAGAGGGGCTGCGCAATGCGGCGGGCGGGCGGCTCGAACGCTGGATGCGTACTTCCACTTCCACCCCGCTCAAAGGCGTGCTGTTCGGTACGGGGGCGACGCTGGTCTTGCAGTCGAGTACGCTGGTCGCGCTGCTGGCGATGGCGTTTTTAAGCTCGGGCATGATTTCGCTCGCGGGCGGCATTGCGATTATCTTGGGCACGAATCTGGGGGCGACGGGCGGCGTGTGGCTGCTGGCGGCGGCGGGGCAGAATATCAGTCTCTCGCCGGCCGCACTGCCGATGATGGTGTTCGGCATCCTGATGGGCTTTTTCGGCGAACGCAACCGCGCGTTCGGGCGGGTGCTGGTGGGGGTTGCGCTGATTTTTCTCGGCGTGGACGAAATCAAAAACGGCTTCCACGCTTTCGGCGCGGGCATTGATTTTTCCGGTACGCAAATCGGCGGGATGGGCGAAGTGCTGCTGTTTTTTGCCGTCGGCTTCCTGCTGACCGTGGTATTGCAGTCGTCGCACGCCACGCTGCTGCTGGCTCTGGCCGCCTTGTCGGGCGGGCAGCTTACCCTGATGCAGGGCTTTGCCGTAGCGGTGGGTTCGTGCGTGGGCACCAGCGTTTCCACCGCCCTGGTCGGTATGCTCGGCAGCGAGCGCGGCGGGCAGCGGCTGGCCGTGGCGCACGTGCTGTTCAACGTGGTAACGGCGGCTTTGTCGCTGGCCGCATGGTGGCCGCTGACGCATTTTGCCGCCGCGTTCGGACAATGGCTGGGACTGAACGAGCTGATGCAGCTTGCCCTGTTCCACACGCTGTTCAACCTGCTGGGCATCGCCGTGTTCTGGAAGCTGCAAAACCGGCTGGCGGCGGAATTGTGCCGCCGTCTGCCCGACAAAGCCGCCGAAGCGCAAACCGCCGCATCGCCGCAGTATCTCAATGCCAATATGCTCCTGTCGGCCGAAACCGCGCTGATGGCCTTGAGCCGCGAAATACGCCATCTCGACAAAGCGGGTACGGAAGTGATGTGCCACGCGCTGTTTGTGCCGCCGCAGCTTCTGTACGATGCCGCCGCCGACAGCAGAAACCTGCCCGCGCCCGTGCCGCCGCTGGATTTGGATGTGCCGCAGCTTTACGAGCGGCAGATCAAGCCGCTGTTCAGCGCGATCCTCGATTTCACCGGCAGGCTGGATCTTTCCGACAACCCGCATCAGGAGCAGCTCACGCGCGACCACACCGCCGCCTGGCGCATCGTCGAAACGGTGAAGGAAAGCCAGCACTTGCAGAAAAATATGCAGCAGTATCTGCAAGATAAAAATTCGCCTGCCGCCGCCGACTACCTGCGTCTGCGCCGCCACGTTTTCCAAACCCTGCTGCTCTTCCGCCGCACCGACGAGCTGCCCGCCGGCGGGGAACGTTCGGCCCTGCTGGAAAAGCTGTACGCCCACACCGACACGCTGGAAACCTTCCGCGCCCGCGTGATGGTGAAGCTGCGCAACAAAGAGCTGAACGGCTGGCAGGCCTCCTCGCTGCTCAACGACATCAACTACGCCCGCCGCATCGGCTTGGGCGTGGCCGAAATCCTGCAATCGCGCACACCGGAAAACACGGAAGCGGAGGAAGGCGCGGCGGCTTAGGCTTGGCACGGAGATTCGGAAACAGAGAAAAGGCCGTCTGAAAGCCGCAATGCCGTTTTCAGACGGCCTGTTGTCCGGATGGCAAAAACGCGCGCATGGCTTCGCCGCACACCCTGCGGACAAACCGTGCTGCGTTTGCTTTTTTCAGCAACGGAAAACTTTTTTCCCGCCATCATTTGCCGTCGGATTCAAAGGTAGGGTGTGTCGCCCCAAGGCGACGCACGCGCTCCCATCGTAGCAAACAGGCCGTCTGAAAACCGCAAAACGGCAGACACAGCAACGCCGTGTTTTCAGGCTCCATCGCCCACACCGCCATGCGGTATCCGCAACCGCCGAAACCGCATGCGCTGCTGCACGGCACACCCTGCCCAACGGCAGAGGCCGTCTGAAAATACAGTTTCAGACGGCCTCGTATTTTGCATTTGCAGCAAACTAAATTCTGCCCGCCGGCTGCATAACAGTAGGGTGTGTCGCCCCAAGGCGACGCACGCGCTCCCATCGTAGCAAACAGGCCGTCTGAAAATACAGTTTCAGACGACCCCGCTCCCGGCCTCTGCCTGCGCCCTGCGCCGTTTTTGTGCCGCCTGCGGCGGGAGCAGACAGGGAATGTTGCGTTCGGACAGGGCGGACTGCCATTGCTTGGTCATGTCTTCGAGGCCGTCTGAAACGGGGGCGGCCTGCAAAAGCTGGACGATTGCGCCGCCTTTGGCCGCCGCCGCCAGTGCGGCGGTTTGGCGCAGGATGCCCCGGTCGGGTACGGTGTGGGCGCGGATGCCGATCAGAAGCTGCACGGGCTGCGCTGCCAGCTCCGCCAGCAGCGCAGCCACCGCATCGCGTCCTGCGGCCGTGCCTTTGTCGAGCCACTGCCGCGCGGCCGCGCTGCGGTACCAGTTTTTGTCCGGCCAATCGGTTTCCAGCATCACCGCCCACTGCGCCGCACCGTCGGCGGCAGGCCGGGGCGGCAAAACGGGCACGGCTTCGCGCTGCGTGTCGGCATCGGTAATCCGCGTCTGCCAGCGGCGGATGATGTTTTGGTAATACGGTTTGTCCAGCGGCAGGCCGCAGGCGGCGCGGCGTACCAGCAGCTTGCAGGCCGCCCATGCCGTCAGACGCGGCAGGATGCCGTAGCAGAAAATGCAGCCGACCAAGAGCCACGCCCATGCCTGCGCATCGGCGGCATTGCCGTTCAGACGGCCTTGCAGCACGGCGGCGGCATCGGGTGCGGGGAAGCCGAGTGCGGCAGGGAATTTTGCCAGCGCGGACACGGTGCCGACCAAGGCCGTGCCGTCGAGCAGGGTGCTTTCCCAATTGAAGGTGTACTGGCGCACGGAGAGCAGCAGCAGAATGCAGACCAGCATTCCGGAAAGGGTGGCGAGCCAAAGGCTGTGGGAAGCCGCTCCGACGATCCAGCGGGTTTGCGGCCTGCGCCATTCTTCGGCGGACAGATGCAGCAGGGCTTGTCCGACGGCTCCGCGCCCGCGCAGCCAGCCCGACGGACAGGAAACGGGCAGCGTGCCTTGGCGGCGCAAAACAACCACGGCGGCCAGCCAAACCAGCAGCATCACGGTGTTTGCGCCCAATACGCCGGCGAGGATGAGGAAGAAGTTGAGCCCTTTTTCGTCCATCAGGGCGTAGGTGGCGGAAAAGGCGGCGGAAAAAAGCAGGGTGGCGGCCGTGAGCCACAGCCAGAACACGCCGCTGCGGCTGCGTTGCAGCGCGTCGGCAAGGCGGCCGTTGCTGTCGATTAGGGCGGCGCGGCGCAGCAGGCGTTGTTCCGCGCCGCCCTCTTCGTGCCGCAGGGCTTCGGTAACGGCTTCGGGGTCGGCGGAAAAAATATAGCCGTCTTCTTCGAGCAGGCGGACGAGTTCGGTAAGGCGGCGGGCTTGGTCGGGCAGCATATTCGGGGGAATGGATGGATATTGGGGTGGGAGTATGGAGAGGCCGTCTGAAAAAATTAAAGATGCCGTCTGAAAAGACGCGGATTCTAGCATATCTTTTCAGACGGCCTTTGCTTGGAAAAAGCCCGACGGAAAGGCCGTCTGAAACACGACTGTTCCGAATAAATATCAGCCGAATACGGCTCAAATCGCCATTCCGACCAGCCAAAACAAAAGCAGCCACACCAATACCGGCAGCGCGGATGCCACCGACAATTTCCGCCGCCGCCAGTCTTGCGCCAGCCGCCGGTATGTCTCACCAGCTGAAACAAATTCCGCAACCATCGAAAGCAGCAGCTCGATGACTAAGTTCATTTCACAAACCCAAGTCGCGCCACATGGCATCGACTTTGGCCACAGTGGCGGCATCGCGCTCGATGACGCGCCCCCATTCGCGGTCGGTTTCGCCCGGCCATTTGTTGGTGGCGTCCAAGCCCATTTTGCCGCCGAGTCCGCTCACAGGGCTGGCGAAGTCCAAATAGTCAATCGGCGTGTTTTCCACCAATACCGTATCGCGCACGGGATCCATGCGCGTGGTAACCGCCCAAATCACTTCTTTCCAGTCGCGGCAGTCCACATCGTCGTCCACCACGATGATGAATTTGGTGTACATAAACTGGCGCAGGAACGACCAGCAGCCCATCATCACGCGCTTGGCGTGGCCGGCATATTGTTTTTTGATGCTGACCACGGCCATGCGGTAGGAACAGCCTTCGGGCGGCAGGTAGAAATCGGTGATTTCGGGAAACTGTTTTTGCAGCAGCGGCACGAATACTTCGTTTAAGGCCACGCCCAGCACGGCCGGTTCGTCGGGGGGTTTGCCGGTGTAGGTGCTGTGGTAAATCGGGTTTTCGCGCATGGTGATGCGCTCGACGGTAAACACGGGGAAATAATCCTGCTCGTTGTAATAGCCTGTGTGGTCGCCATAGGGGCCTTCGAGCGCGGTTTCATTGGGATGAATCACGCCTTCGAGCACGATTTCGGCGCGGGCCGGCACTTGCAAACCGCTGCCGATGCATTTCACCAATTCGGTGCGCGAGCCGCGCAGGAGGCCGGCAAACTGGTATTCGCTCAAGGTGTCGGGCACGGGCGTAACCGCGCCCAAAATCGTGGCGGGGTCGCAGCCGAGCACCACGGCAACGGGATACGGTGTGTCGGGATGCAGCTTTTTGTGCGCCTGAAAATCGAGTGCGCCGCCGCGATGGGCGAGCCAGCGCATGATGAGCTTGTTTTTGCTTAATAATTGTTGGCGGTAGATGCCGAGATTCTGGCGTTTTTTGTGCGGCCCGCGCGTTACGGTCAAGCCCCATGTTACCAGCGGCGCCACGTCTTCCGGCCAGCAGTGCTGAATCGGCAGGCGCGTTAAATCTACGTCGCCGCCCTCCCATACGATTTCTTGGCAGGGCGCTTTTTTCACCACGTTCGGCGCCATGCTCCAAATGTCTTTCAAGAGCGGCAGTTTGGAAAATGCGTCTTTGATGCCTTTGGGCGGCTCGGGTTCTTTCAGATAGGCCAGCGTTTGGCCGATTTCGCGCAGTTTGGCGACGCTGTCCGCGCCCATGCCCATCGCCACGCGTTCGGGCGTGCCGAACAGGTTGGCCAGCACGGGAAAATCATAACAGCCGCCGTCGGGCTTGACGGGGTGTTCGAACAGCAGCGCCGGCCCTTGCGCGCGCAAAACGCGGTCGGCAATTTCGGTCATTTCCAAATGCGGGGAAACGGGGGCGGCGATGCGTTTCAGACGGCCTGTCTGTTCCAATTGGGCGGTAAAGTCGCGCAGATCTCGGTATTTCATATTCGGCTTTCCTTATGCGTTCGGACAGTTTGCCTTACGGGAAACAAGATACATCCGCCCGTAATGCGGACGGGAGCAAACAGCCGTTGCAGGTTTGAAAATCGCTGTTGCTTTTCGGGACGGCGGCAGCGCGGTGCTTCGGCGGCGACAGGACGGAAAGCGGGCGCAGCCCCGCAGGCCTTGCCTTTTGCCGCCATTTGGCTCCGCACTTATTGCCTGCGGCTTTTCCGAGGCCGTCTGAAATCCGCATTGGGTGTTTTTCAGACGGCCTCAAAGACGGTGCCGGACAATATTACCTGAGAAAATAAAGAAGATGTCATGCGGCCAAACGCAGACGGCAGCACTGCAAGGGGCGGCAAAGCCGTATTGTTTCATTTTCTGCAGCCGTAAAAACAGCCGGCAATGATCACATTGCCGGCAATTGCGGTTTGCCGAATTATCGGAATGCGCGGATGATGGCAGCCGTGCCGCCAATCAGGCCGACCGCACCGGCAGCAGTACCCATGCCCTGACGGATGCTGTCGTGTCTGTTGGCACGTTTTTCGCGTTCGAGTGCCAGCTCTTCGGATACGTTGGCACGCTGGCGGCGGTGCTGTTCGAGCTGGGCGCGGCTGATCTGCGCGGATTTGCGGTTGCGTCCGGCATTGATGGCGGCATTGTCATCGCCGATGGCGTAATCGCCCACGGATTGTCCGGGAGTGGTACAGGCGGAAAGTGCCAATACGATCATCAGGGGAATGGCCAGTGCTTTCATAATCAAACTCCTATTCGTAATGTGTTCTGTATTGCGCGGCTTAGCGCAGGATGTAGACGCGGCGGCCTCTGTTGGCGCGGTTGACGGCTTCGGCGGCGTTCATCATTTCTTCGCGGTCTTCGGCGCGGCGTTCGGCGCGTTCGGCGCGTTCGGCGCGGTTGACCGCATCGGCATCACGCTCGAGCTCGGCTTCGGAACGGCTGCTGACAAACGGCTGGCTGCCGACACATGCGCTGAGCGAAACGGCGGCGGCAAAAGCCAATAATACGGACTTCAACATAGAATTTCCTTTATCTGGAATGACGGGAAAAGCAAAATTTCTGTTTACGGAATTTAACTAACCCGCCGACTCAAGTCAAGTGTTTCTTCCGCAAAAACATATCTTTTCCGCCTTTTCAGACGGCCTGCGGCACCTGCCGGCACATGCCGCTAGCAAAACTTTACACAACCAAGTATGATGGCAGCTTTTCTTATTTCCAAGCCGCCCTGATGCGGGCCGTTTTTCAGACGGCCTTAACATCGGAACAAACCGGCAGCCCGCTAACACATATCTTAATTAAGGAGGCGTTCCGTGTCGGAACAACAAGAACAACGCGCAACCTTTTCCACCCGCAAGGCATTTATCTTCGCCGCCATCGGCTCGGCCGTGGGGCTGGGCAATATCTGGCGGTTTCCCTATATCGCCTACGACAACGGCGGCGGGGCGTTCATCGTCCCCTATCTCATTGCCCTGCTGACTGCGGGCATTCCGCTGCTGCTCTTGGAATATGCCATCGGCCACCGCTACCGCGGATCGCCGCCGCTGGCTTTCCGCCGCGTACGCAAATGGCTGGAACCCTTGGGCTGGTGGAATGTGATGACCAATGTCATTATCTGCATCTACTACGCCGTCATCCTCGGCTGGGCGGCCAGCTACACTTGGTTTTCCTTTACTGCCGCGTGGGGCACCGACCCGCAGGCATTTTTCTATAACGACTACCTGCACATGGCCAAAGACACGGGCGTGAGCCTGGATATGGTGTGGCCGGTGTTCCTGCCGCTGGCGGGTGTGTGGCTGTTTACCATCGCCATCCTTGTTTTGGGCGTGCAAAAAGGCGTGGCGCGTTCTTCGGCGGTGTTTATGCCGCTTTTGGTCATCATGTTCCTGATTATGGTGGCCGTCGCCCTGACGCTGCCTGGTGCAACCAAAGGTTTGGACGCGCTGTTTACGCCGGATTGGTCGAAGCTCAGCGATTCGGGCGTGTGGATTGCCGCCTACGGACAGATTTTCTTCTCGCTCTCCATCTGCTTCGGCATCATGATTACCTACTCTTCCTATTTGAAGAAAAAATCCGATTTGGCGGGTACGGGGCTGGTGGTCGGTTTTGCCAACAGCAGCTTTGAAGTGCTGGCCGGCATCGGCGTGTTCGCCGCATTGGGCTTTATGGCGCAGGCTGCGGGCAAGGAAGTGAGCGAAGTTGCCACTTCGGGCTTGGGCTTGGCCTTTGTCGCCTTTCCCACCATTATCAACCAGGCACCTTTCGGCACTTTGCTCGGCCTGCTGTTTTTCGCCTCGCTGGTATTCGCGGGCATTACTTCGATGATTTCGATTGTGGAAGTAATTGTGGCGGCGGTGCAGGACAAATGGCGGCTCGGCCGTATCCCGGCCACGCTGGCCGTGGGCATTCCGATGATGGTGGTTTCGTCGCTGCTGTTCGGCACCACCACCGGCCTGCCCGTGTTGGACGTGCTCGACAAATTCGTCAATATCTACGGCATTGTCGCGGCGGGCTTCTGCTATGTGCTGCTGATGGCGGCCACCAAAACCCTGCCCAAGCTGGCGGGACACATCAACGGCATTTCGTCGTTTAAAGTCGGCACACTCTGGTACACCTGCATCACCGCCACTTTCTGCATTTTGGCCTATATGCTGGTGTCCGACAGTATGAACCTGTTGGAGAAAAACTACAGCGGCTATCCCGACTGGTTTCTCAATGTGTTCGGCTGGGGAATGTCTGTGGGGCTGATTGTCTGCGCCCTGCTGTTCAGCCTGCTGCCGTGGAAAAAAGAAGAGCCGTTTGATGCCGATGCCGAAGATGTGAAAGGAGACGGAAAATGAGTATGTTCGCCATCATTATGATGCTGATTTCCCTAATCGTGATTTGGGGCGGCTTCGTCGTCGCCATCCTGCGCCTGCCCAAGGAAGACGGCGGATAAAGCCGGACACCACAGCATATTGCGTTTGAAGAGGCCGTCTGAAAATTTGTTTTTCAGACGGCCTCTGCCGTCAAATTAGGATGTATCGCCCAAGCGGCGCACGCGGTTGCAGATTTTGGCACGGGCATTTTAAAAAACAGAAAAATGAGGCCGTCTGAATACACGGGTTCAGCGCATCCGAAATACCGTTTGCACTTTTCAGACGGCCTCTGCCGTCCGTGTAAAATGTGGTGAGGCCACGCACGCGTTCTTTGTTTTACAAACAACCTTCCGACCAATCCGCAAATCCGCGTGCGTCGCAGAGCGGCACACCTTGCCTGTTTATGCGGACAGAGAGGCGGATATTTCTTAATCTGACTCGTTATAAAAAGAAAGAGGCCGTCTGAAAACCGGTTGGCGGTTTTCAGACGGCCTCTTTTTTATATTGCCGTTTTCAGCGGCAGATATTAGTTGCCTGCTTTGATTTTCTGCCACAGATCAACGGTTTGCTTTTTCGCTTCGTTGCTCATCTGCGGCATCACGAAGCCGTCGGCCATATCTTGGTCGGTGGGGAAAATCGAGCGCACTTCGGTCAGCTTCTGATCCATCATTGCCTTCGCAGGCAGGCTGGCGGGGGCAAAGGTTACGTAGTTGCCGTTTTTCGCCGCCACTTCGGGCTGCAAAGTGTAATCGATGTATTTGTGCGCATTGACAACGTTTTTCGCATCGGCCGGAATCAGCCACGATTCGATCCAAAAGCCCATGCCTTTGGGGTTGAGCACTTCGATACCGAATTTGTTGCCCGCTTCTTCGGAACGCTTTTTCGCCATATTCAAATCGCCGCCGTTGCCCACCGCCAAACACACGTCGCCGCGTGCCAGTTCGTCGATCAGCGAGGGGCTGAAACGTTTGATGTCGGGACGCACTTTTTTCAGCACTTCGGCCGCCGCGTCGATGTCGGCGGGATTTTTGCCGGCAGGATCTTTATCCAGGTATTTGAGCAGAATCGGAAACACTTCGCTCGGACTGTCCCACATGGCGATACCGCAGCCTTTGAGCTTGGAAGTGTATTCGGGTTTGAACAGCAGATCCCAGCCGTTTTCCGGCAGCTTGCCGCCCAAAGCCTCTTTGCCTTTGGCGGTAATGGCCACGGTGTTTACGCCCGAGAAATAGGGAACGGCGTATTCGTTGCCCGGATCGGCAACAGCCAGCATTTCGAGCAGCTTGGGATTGATGTCTTTGTAGTGGGGGAGCAGGTCTTTGTTGATTTTCTGATACGCCCCGGCCTGAATCTGGCGCGGCAGGAAGGCGATGCCGGGAACAACGAGATCGTAGCCCGATTTTCCTGTCAGCACTTTGGCTTCGAGGGCTTCATTGTTTTCGTAGAGGTCGTAAACCAGCTTGATGTTGTTGGCTTTTTTGAACTCATCGACGGTTTCCTCGTCCACATAGTTCGACCAGTTGTAAATGTTCAGCGCGTCGGTCGCGCCGCTATTGGCAGCAGTTGCAGATCCACGGCTCTCGGCATCGGCTCCGCTTTGTCCGGAGTTTCCGCCGCAGGCGGCCAGTGCCAGTGCAATCATTGCAGTCAATAAGGTTTTTTTCATGATGGCTATCATTCCTTGCTGTTGATATTGAACGAAATATGCCGGAACACCAATGTCCGGCTCCGGATTGATTGTAACGGTTTTTTACAGAAAAACAAAATATTAAACATTTTCCCGCACCATTCTTTGCCGGATTCCGCCCCGCCGCACGCACGCACCTCTGCCCGCAGGGAAGGCCCGGCAAAGGCGCGGAACGTGAAAAATCCTTGCGTTCGGCCTGTTTGCTTATTAGAATGCGCGGTTTGCAAAATTCCATTTATTCAGGAGACAACCAACTATGGCCAACAGCGCACAAGCCCGCAAACGCGCCCGTCAGGCGGTAAAACACCGCACCCACAACGCCGGTCTGCGTACCGCATTCCGCACCGCAGTAAAAAAAGTTCTGAAAGCAGTCGAAGCAGGCGACAAAGCCGCCGCGCAGGCCGTTTATGTCCAGTCCGTAAAAGTCATCGACCGCATTGCCGACAAAGGCGTGTTCCACAAAAACAAAGCCGCCCGCCACAAAAGCCGTCTGTCGGCCAAAATCAAAGCCATGGCCTGACGCGCTTGAATGTGCAGCACACAGCCCCCGAAGCCGCCGCCATGCGGTTGGCGGGGGCTTTTTGCAACCGCCTCCCGGAGAAAGCCGCATGAACAAAACGCTTTATCTGTCCGCCCTCGTTTCCGTCCTGATACTGCCCGCCGCACACGCGGCCGACGATGCCGCGCTGCAATGCGCCCTGTTGCAGGAGAATGCGCTGCGCCTGGCCTGCTACGACAAAATCTTCGCCGCACAGTTTCCGCCTGTGCAAAAGGTAGGAATGCCGCAGCCCGCAGCCAAGCCGCAGCCGGATATAGTCGGAAGCGTGCGCGAAAGCATACAGCTTCGCGAGCCCGTACTGGTGGAGCATAAAGACGGCGTGGTTTCGCCTACGGAAGAGCTTGCCGAAGCGGCCGCAGCCTACACGCCTCTGAGCCGTATGTATGATTTGGATGCCAACCGCCCCGGCGGCATTCTCACCGTGCGCGAACACCAGCCCATGTACCTGATGCCGGCGTGGTACAACAGCAGCCCCAACCGCACGCCCTCTTCGCCCACGCGCGGCACCACCACCCAGGAGCGTTTTACCGACCAGCAGCGCACCGAAACCAAAATGCAGGTTTCCTTCAAAAGCAAAGTCGCCGAAGACCTGTTTAAAAGCCGTGCCGACTTGTGGTTCGGCTACACACAGAAATCCGACTGGCAGATCTACAACCAGGGCAACCGTTCCGCCCCCTTCCGCAATACCGACTACGAGCCTGAAATCTTCATTACCCAGCCCGTACGCTCGCATCTGCCCTTTGGCGGCCGCCTGCGCATGATCGGCGCGGGTTTCGCCCACCAGTCCAACGGCCAGAGCCGCCCCGAATCGCGTTCGTGGAACAAAATCTACGCCATGGCCGGCATGGAATGGGGCAGGCTGACCGTCATTCCCCGCGTTTGGACGCGCGTATTCGACGAAAAAGGCGATAAAAACGACAATCCCGACCTCGCCGACTACATAGGCTACGGCGATTTGAAGCTGCACTACCGCCTTACCGACAAACAAAACCTGTCCGCCACCCTGCGCTACAACCCGCGCACCGGCTACGGCGCGGCCGAAGCCGCCTACACCTTCCCCATCAAAGGAAAGCTGCAAGGCATTGTGCGCGGCTTTCACGGCTACGGCGACAGCCTCATCGACTACAACCACAAACAAAACGGCATCGGCTTCGGCCTGATGTTCCAAGGCTGGGACGGCCTCTGACCGCCTTTTCAGACGGCCTCGAAACACCAAAGGCCGTCTGAAAACAGCTTTGCGGACTCCCCCGCCTTTTCCACCCATTTCGCACACCGGAAACAGACATGGCAGAGCAAAAAGCAGAAAAAGAAAAAAACACCGTCGGCAAAGCGTTGAAAAAATACCTGATTACCGGCGTATTGGTATGGATGCCCATTGCCGTAACCGTGTGGGTAATCGGCTACATCATCTCCGCCACCGACCGGCTCGCCGCCCTCATCCCCGCCCAATGGCAGCCCGAACGCTACCTCGGCTTCAATATTCCCGGCACTGGCTTCATCGTTGCCGTCATCGTCCTTTTCCTGACCGGCGTATTCGCCGCCAACGTCCTCGGCCGCAAAATCCTCGAAGGCTGGGACAGCCTGCTCGGCCGCATTCCCGTGGTCAAATCCATCTATTCCAGCGTGAAAAAAGTGTCCGAAAGCCTGCTGTCGGACAACAGCCGCTCGTTCAAAACCCCCGTACTCGTCCCCTTCCCCCAGCCCGGCATCTGGACCATCGGCTTTGTTTCCGGCAGCCTGCCCGACAACATCGCCGCCGCCCTGCCCGATGCCGAACCGCGCATACCCGTCTACGTCCCCACCACGCCCAATCCCACCGGCGGCTACTACATCATGGTACGCGCAAGCGACATCCGCGAGCTGGACATGAGCGTGGACGAAGCCCTGAAATACGTCATCTCGCTGGGCATGGTGCTGCCCGACGACACAGCGGTAACAACACCGGGCGCGGGCGGCTCCCAAGAGGCCGTCTGAAAACGGCGGCGGCGGATTGCGGCAAAGCCCCAAACCGCACAAGACTACCTGAAACCCGTGCAAAGCATTAGAATCCGCCTGTTCCGCTTTATCTCCGCAAAGCACACCGTTTCAGACGGCCTCTGTTTTATGCCAAACCACATTTGAAAGGCTCATCATGTCCCGCATTGCCCAAATCCTCGCCACCGCCGCACTCGCCCTGACCGTTGCCGTCCCTGCCGCCGCCAAATCCGAACAGGTTGAACGGGGAGATGCCGACACCTATCTGTTCGACCTGCTGAAAAAACCCGCCTACCGCAAAGTGTGGCGCAGCCAAATCGTGCCGCACACGCCCAAAAAACACGGCTATTGGATTAAAAACGCCAACGGCCCCACCGCCCCCGAAGAGCCGGTAAGCGTGGAAGGCAGACGCTACCTCGCCTCCACCCTGTGCGAGCCGCACAACTGCATCAGCAACACACTCTATATCCTCATCAACAAACAACGCGCCGTCGTGCTGTACCGCGAAAGGCAGGCCGTCGAAGGCACCACCGATTTCCGCTACAGCGACCACTACTACGGCAAGCCCACCGCCGCCGAGAAAGAAGCCCTGCAAAAACTCGTTCCCGCCGACGAATAAACCTTTTCAGACGGCCTGACAGCCTGCAATCCGACCCCGCTTTACCTGCCCAATCATGCCTATCCCCTCCTTTGAAGAATTACGCCTGCCCATTCTTAAACTTCTTGCCTCGGGAGAAACACGGCGTAAAGCCCAATTGATCGAACCGCTGGCCGCACATTTCGGTTTGGATACCGACGATATTGCTCAAGAATATGAATCGGGCAACGGCGCAGTGTTTGCCGACCGTATTTCTTGGGCATTGAGCTATCTGGCATTGAGCGGCCTGCTGTCCCGTCCCAAACGCGGACATTATGTGATTACCGGTTTGGGCAGGGAATACGCACAAAAAGATGCTGCCGAAGTCATCGCCTACGTCAAACAGAAAATGACGGAGCGTGAACGTGGGCAGAAAGCCGACGGCAAAGAAACGGTTGCTACTGCGGAAGTAGCGGACACCACACCGACAGAACAGCTTGAAGCCTCGTTTGGTGCCATACGCCAAAAAATATATGACGAAATCTTAAACACCATTTTGAGCAAAACACCACAGGCGTTTGAAAAGCTGGTGGTGGACTTGCTGCAAAAAATGGGCTACGGCGGCAGGCTGGAAAAATCCGCCCAAGTAACCCGGGCCAGCCGCGACGGCGGCATTGACGGCGAAATTCGTGAAGATGTGCTCGGTCTCGGCAGAATTTTTATCCAAGCCAAACGTTATCAAACCGACGCGGTAATCGGCCGTCCCGATATTCAGGGATTCGTCGGCGCATTGCAGGGGCAGAATGCAGACAAAGGCATTTTCATTACGACTGCCCGCTATTCGGCCGATGCCGTCCGTTATGTGCAAAATCTGTCCGCCACCCGAGTGGTGTTGATTGACGGCCTGCAATTGGCCGAATACATCTACCGTTACGATGTCGGAATGCAGACCGAGCAGGTATTTGCCATCAAAAAACTGGATGGCGACTTTTGGGATGAAATGCCGGATGACACGGCAAGATCCACATTCTGACCATTTCCGTACGCCCGGCAGGCAGCCTGAAAGCCTGCATAAAATCCGGCAAAACATTAAAATCCGCCCGTTTCCGTTTTCAGGCTGTTTCAGGCCGTCTGAAAACTTTTAAATACTCCGTCAAAACAGAAAGACCGAAACCATGCGTACCAACTACTGCGGCCTCATCAGCGAACACTATCTCGACCAAACCGTAACCGTCAAAGGCTGGGTACACCGCCGCCGCGACCACGGCGGGGTGATTTTCATCGACCTGCGCGACCGCGAAGGCATCGTCCAAGTCGTAATCGACCCCGACACGCCCGAAGCCTTTCAGACGGCCGATTCCGCCCGCAACGAATACGTTTTGAGCATCACCGGCCGCGTGCGCAACCGCCCCGAGGGTACCACCAACGACAAAATGGTGTCCGGCAAAATCGAAATCCTTGCCAAAGAAATCGAAGTGCTGAACGCCGCCGCCACGCCGCCCTTCCAAATCGACGATGAAAACCTCAGCGAAAACGTGCGTCTGACCAACCGCGTCATCGACCTGCGCCGCCCCGTCATGCAGCGCAACCTGCGCCTGCGCTACCAAGTAGCGATGGGCGTGCGCCGCTATCTCGACGAGCAGGGCTTTATCGACATCGAAACCCCGATGCTCACCCGCTCCACTCCCGAAGGCGCGCGCGACTACCTCGTGCCCAGCCGTGTGCATCCGGGCGAATTTTTCGCTCTGCCGCAATCGCCGCAATTGTTCAAACAACTGTTGATGGTGGCCGGCTTCGATCGCTACTACCAAATCACCAAATGCTTCCGCGACGAAGATTTGCGTGCCGACCGCCAGCCCGAATTCACCCAGATCGACTTGGAAACCTCGTTCCTGTCCGAAGACGAAATCATGGACATCACCGAGGGCATGGCCAAACAGGTATTCAAAGACGCGCTGGGCGTGGATTTGGGCAGTTTCCCGCGTATGCCTTATTCCGAAGCCATGTTCAACTACGGCTCGGACAAGCCCGATATGCGCATCAGCCTGAAATTCACCGAGCTGACCGACCTGATGAAAACGGAAGAATTCAAAGTATTCCGTGCCGCCGCCGACATGAAAGGCGGCCGGGTCGTTGCCCTGCGCATACCCGGCGGCGCGAAGTTCAGCCGCAAGGAAATCGACGAATACACCAAATTCGTCGGCATCTACGGCGCAAAAGGCCTGGCTTATATTAAAGTGAACGACGTATCCAACCTTTCCAACGGCGAAGACAGCGGCCTGCAAAGCCCGATTGTCAAATTCCTGTCCGAAGCCGCATTGAAAGAAATCATCGCACGCACCGGCGCACAAAACGGCGATTTGATTTTCTTCGGCGCAGACAAAGCCAAAACCGTCAACGAAGCCTTGGGCGCATTGCGCATCAAAGTCGGCTTGGAACACGGCGCGGCCGACGGCTATTTCACCGACGAATGGAAACCGCTGTGGGTGGTGGACTTCCCCATGTTCGAATACGACGAAGAAAACGACCGCTGGGCGGCCATGCACCATCCGTTCACCTCGCCCAAGCCCGGCCACGAAGACCTGATGGAATCCGATCCCGAAAACTGCCTCGCCCGCGCCTACGACATGGTGCTCAACGGCTGGGAAATCGGCGGCGGCTCCATCCGTATCCACCGCGCCGACATTCAGGAAAAAGTGTTTGCCGCGCTGAAAATCACGCCCGAAGAGCAGCGGGAAAAATTCGGCTTCCTGCTCGACAACCTCAAATTCGGCGCACCGCCGCACGGCGGCCTGGCTTTTGGTCTCGACCGCTTGGTAACGCTGATGGCCGGTGCCGAATCCATCCGCGACGTGATTGCCTTCCCCAAAACCCAGCGCGCCCAATGCCTGCTCACCAACGCGCCCGGTGCGGTGGACGACAAACAACTGCGCGAACTCGGCCTGCGCCTGCGCCAGAAAGCGGCGGAAAACAAAGAAGCCTAGCCGCCGCCGAGCCGCAAAAGGCCGTCTGAAAACCGGTTTGCCGGTTTTCAGACGGCCTCAATCGCAAATACCGGCACCAAACACCCGTCTAAGGAACCGCCATGCAAACCCTCACCATCATCCGCCCCGACGATATGCACCTGCACCTGCGCGACGGCGGAGCACTCCAAACCACCGTCCCCTACACCGCCCGCCAGATGGCGCGCGCCGTGATTATGCCCAACCTCAAGCCGCCCGTCGTCTCCCCCGCCGACGCACTGGCCTACAAGCAGCGCATTCTCGCCGCCCTGCCCGCAGGCAGCCGCTTCGAGCCGCTGATGACGCTTTACCTCACCGACAAAGCCACACCCGCCCTGGTACGCGAAGCCAAAGCTGCCGGCATCGCCGCCTTCAAACTCTACCCCGCAGGCGCCACCACCAATTCCGATTCCGGCGTAACCGACCTGTTCAAACTCATCCCCGTATTGGAAGAAATGGCGCGGCAGGGCATATTGTTTCTGGTACACGGCGAAGTAACCGACCCCGAAATCGACATTTTCGACCGCGAAACCGCCTTTATCGAGCGCGTGATGAAGCCCGTTTTGGCGCGTGTTCCCGAATTGAAAGTCGTATTCGAACACATCACCACCGCCGAAGCCGCGCAGCTGGTGTGCCAGTCGGGCGGCAACGTGGCGGCAACGGTTACGCCGCAGCACCTGCTGCTCAACCGCAACGACATTCTGGTCGGCGGCGTGCGCCCGCACCACTACTGCCTGCCGGTACTCAAACGCGAAACCCACCGCAAAGCCCTGATAGAAGCCGTTACCGGCGCAAAATCGCACAAATTCTTTCTCGGCACCGATTCCGCGCCGCATGAAAAAGCCGCCAAAGAAAACGCCTGCGGCTGCGCCGGCATATTCAGCGCGATGACCGCCGTCGAGCTTTACGCCGAAGCGTTCGAACAGGCGGGCGCGCTGGCCAAACTCGAAGCCTTCGCCTCGCAAAACGGCGCACGCTTCTACGGCCTGCCCGAAAACCAAGACACCATTACCCTGGTAAAACAGCCGCAAACCGTCCCCGAAAGCCTGCCCTACTGCGGCGGTCTGCTCGTACCGATGCGTGCGGGACAGACAGTCGGCTGGACAGTACGGTACTGAACGAAACACACAAAAAAGGCCGTCTGAAAAAAGCACAATCCGCTTTTTTCAGACGGCCTGTCCGTTTTACCGCACCGAATACGCGTAGGGTGTGCCGCTCTGCGACGCACGCGCCCCTGCCGGCAGTTCCCTGCCGAGCGGAAGAAATGCCGTCTGAAAGATGCTTGCCGCCCCGACCCTCTGCTACAATTTCCGCGCCCCGCAACGGGGCGGATTTTTTAACCCTGCGGCGCAAGCCGCCTGTCTGATTACGGAGACAACCATGTTCCCCCCGCGCATTTTTCACAAACTCCTGCCAAACTCCGCCGCCCTTGTCCTGCTGCTGGCCTTTGCCGCCCCCGTGCAGGCTGCTTCGGCCGACAGCCGCGCCGCCCGACAAGCGGTTGAAGCATACAAGTCCGGCAATTACGGCCAACTCTTCCGCCTGCTCCGCCCCTTTGCCGAACAAGGCGATGCTACGGCGCAAACCGGTTTGGGTGCGTTGTATGCCGAAGGCCGGGGCGTAGCGCGAAACGACAAACAGGCGGCCGCGTGGTTCCGCAAAGCCGCCGAACAGGGCAATGCAGACGCGCAATACAATTTGGGCGTGCTGTATTACGGCGGCCGTGGCGTGGCACGGGACGACAAACAGGCAGCGGAGTGGTTCCGCAAAGCCGCCGAACAAGGCTATACCGACGCACAATACAACTTGGGCGTACTGTACGCCGAAGGCCGCGGCGTACGGCAGGACTACAAACAGGCAGCGGCGTGGTACCGCAAAGCCGCCGAACAAGGCCACATCGACGCGCAATCCAACTTGGGCGTGTTGTACGACAACGGACAAGGCGTAGCGCGGGACTACACACAGGCGGCAGCATGGTTCCGCAAAGCCGCCGAGCAAGGCGATGCGGTGGCCCAATACAACCTGGGCGCGATGTACGCCGAAGGCCGTGGCATAAGGCAAGACCTCACACAAGCGGCGGCATGGTTCCGCAAAGTACTGGCGCAGCCCGATACGGCGGACAATGCCGCAATCAAAGCCAAAGCCCGCGCGGCCCTTAAAGCCGTTTGAATATCAAACGGCAGCAACAAGCCCGCAGAGCCACACCAACGTAGGGTGTGCGGCGCAGCCACGCACGCATTCCCGACAAATGCAGAGGCCGTCTGAAAACCGCAATATGCTTTTCAGACGGCCTGATGTTTCCCTATGCCGCCAAGCATTGTTGCCCGCAGAAAACGCGTGCGCCGCTTAGGCGGCACACCCTGCCGAACGGCAACATTGCCCGTGCCGGACACAGCGGTTGCCAAACCCCGTAGGGTGTGTGGCGCAGCCGCGCACGCGTTCCCGCCGGTTCGGAAAAAGGCCGTCTGAAAACCGCAATATGTTTTTCAGACGGCCTGATGTTTCCCATGCCGCCAAGCATTGTTGCCCGCAGAAAACGCGTGCGCCGCTTAGGCGGCACACCCTGCCGAACGGTAACATTGCCCCGTGCCGGACACAGCGGTTGCCAAACCCCGTAGGGTGTGTGGAGCAGCCACGCACGCGTTCCCGCCGATGCAGAGGCCGTCTGAAAATGACGGCATCGCCCTCTTTTCCGAACCAACGCAGCTTGTGCAGCGCAGCCGCTTACGTGTTTCTTGACGTTCGGCACAGGCCGTCTGAAAATCCGTTTTCCCAACCAAAGGAGAAGCCCCATGCAGCCCCAAGAAAAACCCTATCCCCGCGTCCTCACCGTCGCCGGCTCCGATTCCGGCGGCGGCGCGGGCATTCAGGCCGACCTCAAAACCTTCGGCGCACTCGGCGCATACGGTGCAAGCGTGATTACCGCCGTTACCGCGCAAAACACCACCGGCGTGCAGGCCGTACACACCGTTCCGCCCGAAATCATACGCGCCCAATGCGAATCCGTTTTTTCCGACATCCGCATCGATGCCGTCAAAATCGGTATGCTGCCTGACACCGCCGCCATCCGCACCGTGGCCGACGCGCTGCGCCGCCATCCCGTGCCTTTTACCGTGCTCGATCCCGTCCTCGTCGCCACTTCCGGCGACAGCCTCGCCCTTGAAGACACCTGCGCCGCCCTGCTGGCCGAACTCATGCCGCTGGCCGACATACTCACGCCCAACCTGAGCGAGCTGGCCGCCCTCAGCGGCAACACCCTGCCCGAAAGCGAAAGCGAAATGCTCAAACAGGGCGAAAGCCTGCTGGCACGCGGCGCGAAAGCCATATTGCTCAAAGGCGGCCATTGGAGCGGCGACACCGCCCGCGACTGGCTGGTGCGCCGGAATGCCGATCCGCAATGCTTTATCGGCAGCCGCATCCCCACGCGCCACACCCACGGCACCGGCTGTACGCTGTCCAGCGCAATCGCCGCCCTCTATCCGCACAGCAGGCAGCTCAATCTCGCCGTGGCCGCCGCCAAAAGCTATCTGCACGGCGCAATCGATGCCGGACAACACTGGCAGCTCGGCCACGGCAGCGGCCCCGTCGCCCACTTCTGGCGCACCGTGCGCTGAACACTGCGCCGTTTGGAAAACGGGCAAGAGGCCGTCTGAAAGCACGCTTTTGGCGAAACCGAAACCGCAAAACGCTTTTTCAGACGGCCTCATATTTTCTATCCGGCAAACACCCAAGCCCGCAAAACCGCGTGCGCCGCTTGGGCGGCACACCCTGCCAAACGGCCAAACCGTCATGCCGAACCTGCCGTAGCGTGTGCGGTACAGCCACGCACGCATTCCCGACAATGCAGAGGCCGTCTGAAACCGCCGATACGCGCAGCAAAAGCGGCAAACGCTTTTTCAGACGGCCTGTTTCTCCCCGCAAACCCGCAGCCGGCCGAGCCGCCCGATGTTTACCGACACCCACACCCACCTTGCCGAACCGCCGCTTGCCGGCCGCCTGCCCGAAATACTCGCCGAAGCCGCCGCAGCGGGCGTAACGCGGTTTTTCGTTCCTTCCGCCCGCCGTGCCGACTGGCCGGCGGTATCGGCTTTGGCGGACGCGCGGATTGTCCCTGCTTTCGGCATCCATCCGTGGTTTGCGGCGGAAGAAGGCGGAACAGACGATTGGCAGGCTCTGGAAGAACTGCTGCGCCGCCATCCGCAGGCGATGCTTGGCGAAACGGGTTTGGATTATCTACATACCGCAGACGAAACGCAGCGGCAGCGGCAGCGCGAATGCCTGTCCGCGCAGCTCGATCTGGCTTCGCGCCACCGCCGCCCCGTGCTGCTGCACAACGTCCGCGCCGGCGCGGATCTGCTGCACCTGCTGCGGCAGCACGGCATCAGGCGCGGCATCGTCCACGCGTTTTCCGGCAGCATGGAAGAAGCACGCCTGTTTGCCGCGCAGGGCATGAAAATCGGCATCGGCGTTCTCGTTTTAAACCCGAATGCGAAAAAAGCCCGCCGCGCCGCCGCAGAGCTGCCGCTCTCTGCTCTGGTGTTGGAAACCGACAGCCCGTTTATGGCCAAAGATGCGGCCAACACGCCTGCCCGGGTTCGCGCCGTTGCCGAAACCGTCTGCGCCCTGCGCGGCATTTCTCTTGCCGAGTTGGCTGCCGCTGCCGAAAGCAATGTGGCGGAACTGCTGGATGCGGCGGATTTTCCGGGTTGTTCCGAAAAGTCTTAACTGTGCCTGCTTACGGGAAATACCGGCCGAATGCGGGTGGAGTCCGTTGTGTCGGCCGCGTGGGCACCGCCAATGACATGAGGCCGTCTGAAAACGCAGCCCCGCACGGGCGGAATCTGTTTTCAGACGGCCTCATATATTGCGCCCCATGTAAGGGGCGTATCTTGCAAAAGGAAAGCCCCTTTAACTTAGTGCCGAGTGAAAGGGGCTTTTATGTGTCTTGTTTTCCATACTGCCAATCCCGAACCGCCGGCTTTGCTTATGAGGCTTGATGTTCGAGTACAAACCGCGCACCGCCGTCCTGCGCGAGGATTTCTGTGAGCGCGGGCAGGCTTTGTGCGAGCTGTTCGGCCAGCAGGTAGGGCGGGTTGGCGGCGAAGATGCCGCTGCCGTGCATGCCGAAGCCGTCGGCCCGGGGTGTGCCGGTGTGCAGCTCGGCGCACAGGTGGTTTTCGGGCGCGAGTTTTTTCAGTTGTTCGGGCAGTGCGCGGCTTTCTTCGCGGCTCAGGCAGGGATACCAAATCAGGCAGCAGCCTTGCGCGAAACGTTTTTGCGCGTCTTTCAGCGTCTGCGCCACGCGGGCGTAGTCTTGTTTTTCTTCATAGGGCGGGTCGATTAGGATTACGGCGCGGCGGGTCGGCGGCGGCAGCAGGGAAATCAGGCCTTTGAAGCCGTCTTCGCGGCTGAGGATGCCGCGCCGTTTGAGTCCTGCTTCGCGCATATTGTTTTCCAGCAGGGCAAAATCGGCAGGATGCAGCTCGAACAGCCGCAGTTTGTCGCATCCGCGCGTTTGCGCCTGTGCCAGCCACGGCGAACCGCAATAAAGGCCGGGTTGGGGCAGAATGGTTTTCAGACGGCCTGCAAACCGTGCCAGCGGTTCGGGCAGGGTGCTGCGTTCTGCCGCCGCAAGCAGCCGTCCGATGCCGTGGCGGTGTTCGCCCACTTTCTGTGCGTGGCCGCTGTTTAAGTCGTAAAGGCCGGCACCGCTGTGGGTGTCGATATACCAATAGGGTTTGTCTTTGCGGTTGAAATATTCGAGGGTGAGGAAGAGTATGAAGTGTTTGAGTATGTCGGCGTGGTTGCCGGCGTGGAAGGCGTGGCGGTAGCTGAGCATAAAACGGCCGTCTGCATCTGTGAAAAGGCGATTTTAAGCCAAGTGCGGCTTGTGCGGTAGGGGCTGGGGCGAGTAGGCGCGGGGGCAAATCTGCGGTAAGATACGCAGGATTTTTTATTCAATTTTCAGACGGCCTGCACAAGATGTTGCAGGCCGTCTGAAACCGTTTAACCGATAGCAGAAAACCACCATGAAAACCTCCGAACTCCGCCAAAAATTCCTCAAATTCTTCGAATCTAAAGGCCACCAAATCGTGCCTTCCTCCCCGCTCGTGCCGCACGGCGATGCGACGCTCTTGTTTACCAACGCGGGCATGAACCAGTTTAAAGACGTATTCCTGGGCTTCGACAAACGCGCTTACAGCCGCGCCACCACCGCGCAGAAATGCGTGCGCGCCGGCGGCAAGCACAACGATTTGGAAAACGTGGGCTACACCGCCCGCCACCACACATTCTTTGAAATGATGGGCAATTTTTCGTTCGGCGACTACTTCAAGCGCGACGCGATTCATTTTGCGTGGGAATTCCTCACCTCGCCGCAATGGCTGAACCTGCCCAAAGAAAAACTGCTCGCCACCGTTTATGCCGAAGACGACGAAGCCTACAACATCTGGCTCAACGAAATCGGCATGCCCGCCGAGCGCATCGTACGCATCGGCGACAACAAAGGCGGCCGCTACGCCAGCGACAACTTCTGGCAGATGGGCGACACCGGCCCCTGCGGCCCCTGCTCGGAAATCTTCTACGACCACGGCGAAGACATCTGGGGCGGCATTCCCGGCAGCCCCGAAGAAGACGGCGACCGCTGGATTGAAATCTGGAACTGCGTGTTTATGCAGTACAACCGCGACGAAGCAGGCAACATGAACCCGCTGCCCAAACCGTCCGTAGACACCGGCATGGGCTTGGAGCGCATGGCCGCCGTGATGCAGGGCGTGCACAGCAATTACGAAACCGACCTGTTCCAAGGCCTGCTCAAAGCCGTTGCCCGCGAAACCGGCGCACCGTTCAGCATGGACGAGCCCAGCCTGAAAGTAATTGCCGACCACATCCGCTCCTGCGCCTTCCTGATTGCCGACGGCGTGATGCCCGGCAACGAAGGGCGCGGCTACGTGCTGCGCCGCATCATCCGCCGCGCCGTGCGCCACGGCTACAAACTCGGCCAGAAAAACGCCTTTTTCTACAAACTCGTGCCCGATTTGGTCAAAGAAATGGGCGATGCCTACCCCGAGCTGAAAGAAAAACAAACTCACATCATGGAAGCCCTGCGCGGCGAAGAAACCCGCTTCGGCGAAACGCTGGAAAAAGGCATGGGGCTGTTTAACCAAGTGCTGAACGGCATGAAGTTTCTCAAACTCGAATCCCTGCTGCCGCTGGACGGCGCAGGCGAACCGCTGAAACTGCACACTTCAGACGGCCGCGAATTTACCGCCGCCGCCCGCCACAGCGCCGACGGCAAACAAATCGTCGTCCGCCCCCAAGTTTCAGGCAGCCTGAACGAAACCCTTGCCGTCGGTTTTGAAGACGTGGTCAGCGGAAAACTGCCGCCCGCCGAACACCGCCCCTACGGCGAAGCCCTGCACGGCTACCTGAAAGACAACATCGCCAACAGCAAACTCATCATCTCCGGCGAACACATCTTCAAACTCTACGACACCTACGGCTTCCCCTACGACCTCACCGCCGACATGGCGCGCGAACTCGGCATCGAGCTGGACGAAGAAGGCTTCGAGCGCGAAATGGCCGCCCAACGCGCCCGCGCCCGCGCCGCCCAAAACTTCAAAGCCAACGCCCAAGTCGCCTACGACGGCGCAGACACCCGGTTCCACGGCTACGACAAACGCAGCACCGACGCTACCATCCTCGCCCTCTACCGCGACGGCGAAGCCGTAAACGAACTCAACGCCGGCGAGAGCGGCATCATCGTGCTCGACCACACTCCGTTTTACGCCGAATCAGGCGGCCAAGTGGGCGACGTCGGCTACATCTTCAACGGCGAAAACCGCTTCGAAGTCGAAGACACCCAAAAAATCAAAGCCGCCGTACACGGCCACTTCGGCACACTCATGTCAGGCCGTCTGAAAACAGGCGACCGCATCTGCGCCGAAGTCGACAACGCCATCCGCGACGCCATCACCAAAAACCACAGCGTAACCCACCTCATGCACCAAGCCCTGCGCGAAGTGCTCGGCACACACGTCGAACAAAAAGGCAGCCTGCAAAACGCCGAACTTACCCGCTTCGACATCTCCCACCCGCAAGCCGTCAGCGCCGAAGAAATCGCCGAAGTAGAACGCCGCGTCAACCACGCCATCATGCAAAACGTGCCCGTAGAAATCAAAACCATGAGCATGGAAGAAGCCCAAAAAACCGGCGCCATGATGCTGTTTGGCGAAAAATACGGCGACCTCGTGCGCGTCGTCGTTATGGACGAATACTCCACCGAACTGTGCGGCGGCACCCACGTAGCCCGCACCGGCGACATCGGCTTCTTCAAAATCACCGGCGAAGGCGGCATCGCCGCAGGCATCCGCCGCATCGAAGCCATCACCGGCCAAAACGCCCTCGCATGGGTGCAGCAGCAGGAAGCCCTGTTAAAAGAAGCCATCGGCGAAGTCAAAGCCCAAGGCGCAAAAGACCTGCTCGCCAAAATCCAAGCCAACGCCGCCCAAACCAAACAGCTTGAAAAAGCCCTGCAAGCCGCCAAAGCCGAACTCGCCGTCCACGCCGGCGCAAAACTCCTAGACAACGCCAAAGACCTCGGCGCAGCCAGACTCGTTGCCGCCCAAATCGAAGCCGATGCCGCCGCCCTGCGCGACATCGTTACCGACCTCACCGGCAAAGGCGACAACATCATCGTGCTGCTCGCCGCCGAAAACGACGGCAAAGTCTCCCTCTGCGCCGGCGTTTCCAAACCGCTGACCGCCAAAGTCAAAGCCGGCGACCTCGTCAAACACGCCGCCGAACAAATCGGCGGCAAAGGCGGCGGCCGCCCCGACCTCGCCCAAGCCGGCGGCACCGATGTGGAAAAACTGCCCGAGATGATGGCAGGTATAGGAAGCTGGGTGAGCGCGAAGCTGGGTTGATTTGGGTTTGACAAAGGCAGCCTGAAATAAATTAGGGGGTTTGGGCTGTTTTAAATGGTTGAAAGGTGTATTTATGTTGAAAATGATTGATTTATTCTCGGGAGCCGGCGGTTTGTCGGAAGGCTTGAGGCAGGCAGGATTTCATTCTTTATACGCGAATGAAATTATGAAAACGTATTCAGAAACCTACGCATTAAACCACCCGAATACCATAGTAGATCAGCGTGATATACGTACAGTTGATGCTTTCGAAATCCGTTCAAATCTAGGTTTGCAACAAGGAGAACTGGATTTGATAGCAGGCGGCCCGCCCTGCCAAGGGTTCTCAATTAATGCTCCCATACGGACAACGGATGATGATCGTAATCATCTGTTTCGTGAATTTATCCGTTTTGTGGATGAATTCCAACCCAAAGCGGTTTTAATTGAAAATGTCCCAGGTCTGGTATCTTTTGAAAATGGAATGACATTGCAAGCTATTTTGTATGAGTTGAATAATCACGGATATTATGCGGACGTACGAATCCTGTATGCCCCGCACTATGGTGTGCCGCAAACCCGCTGGCGAACAATTATTATAGGAATGAAAAATTGGGAAGATATTCAGACGGCCTTCCCGCAGCCTGAATATGACGCCCCCCTGCGTGTAAATTTTACTTCTCATTTTAATGGTAGGAATATTATCGGATTTCCAAAAAAAAATAATTTGCAACAGCATATCTCAGTAAAAGACGCACTATCTGATTTGCCCGCCTTGGAAAACGGGGAAACAGGCAATGAATGCAAAGAATACCGAACCAAGCCTAGAAACCAATTCCAATCATTTATGCGTGAATTTTCATCAGGTGTTTTTAATCATGAAGCACCACGGTTGTCCAAAATTAATTTGGAACGTCTGACATATATTCCAGCAGGTGGAAACTGGACAAATATTCCTACCGATTTACTGCCAAGAGGAATGCAGCGTGCAAGAAAATCTGACCACACCAAACGCTATGGAAGAGTCAGTCCTGACGGCCTTGCATCGACTATTTTGACAAAATGTGATCCGCATTGGGGGGCTTATTTTCATTATGATCAAGACAGGGTTTTCAGTGTTCGAGAAGCTGCCCGCATACAAACATTCCCTGATCATTTTATTTTTACGGGTTCAAAAGCCGAACAATACGAACAAGTGGGTAATGCAGTTCCCCCTTTTTTAGCTGCGGCAATAGGTTATTCTCTTGTCAAACTTTTGGTTTCAGACGGCCAACATGAGAAAAAAGCAGCGGGTTTGTAAATGGCTGGATATATTTTTGAATTTTTCGGCTATCGTGTTGGAGACAAATCCGAAGCCGCCTTAAATGCCGTCAAAAATGAGGAATGCCCGTTTGTTTTGGAACGTTGTGAAAAAACATTCAATGATGGAACGGTTTCAGGAGTTTGTTCTATCCGGCAAGCAACATCAGAAAAAGCAGTTATCTGTTGCCCAATAAGACTTTATGCAGATGACTATCAAATTTTGAGAAATATTTCAGATAAAGTGTTCCTACCTAATCTTCCTTTTATTGCAGGAAAAGATGCAATTACTTTTGCGCGGGATAGCAGGAAAAAGTGTGTTGCGGTCTTTGGTAAAAAATGGGGAGGTGAGTTAAGGTTGCCTCAAAAATTAGGGAAAGGCGGTTATTTCGTTGATTGGGTTCTTGCATTTCTTGATGAAGAAGGACACCTTATTGAATTTACTGCGGTTGAGGTACAGACTATCGATACCACAGGAAATTATAGAAATGGATTTTCCGCCCTTAAAAACGGACGCATTTTGGAGAAAACAACCGTAGGCTTAAACTGGGAAAACGTATCCAAACGAATACTTCCACAGCTTATCTATAAAGGGCAGGTTCTCCAAAGGGAAGAACTATGTAAAAGCGGATTATTTTTTGTCTGTCCCCAGCCTGTTTTTAACCGTATAGCAGATAGATTAGGCGGAGCTTCAAAATTACTACGGTTTACACTACAACCTGCTGCAATTACTTTTATTGCACACGATTTCCCATCAAATCCTGTTTTGAGAGACGGTTTACCTACCGCATTAGAAGAGGTGGATTCATTAACAACAACTGTATATAGGGTGCAGGAAGCATTTAATAACGTAGAATTACCTGACGAAAACATTTATAAAACTGCCATACTGCATGCGCTTGGTAAAAAATAATTTGAGCAAGCAAGCCGTAGGTCGGATACTTGTACCGACGCATCCAAAGGCTGTCTGAAACCAAGCAATGTCGGTTTCGAGAATCCGACCTACAGGGTTCGCTTGGAAATTACGCTAAAGGCCATCTGAAAACCCGTCGCCATGCCCGCAAACCTACTGCCGTCATTCCCGCGCAGGCGGGAATCTTGGCTGATATTCGGCAATATTTGAGAAAATGAAGAACGGCTAAAATTCTACCAAGATTCCCGCCTGCGCGGGAATGACGAAACTTTGGGATTACAGGAAACTCTCAATTTTTTTTAGCCAGCCGTAGGTCGGATACTTGTATCCGACAACCAAAAGCAGCTTGAATGCGGGTAAATCCCGTTTTCAGGCAGCTTTCGGCAGAAACAGAAAGAAGCAGGCCGTCTGAAAACGGTTTCAGACGGCCTAAATTTAAAGACAACAACAAGTTAGGAGCAGACAGCATGAATTGCAGACGCAATTATCGCCAGCCAGCCAGCCAGCCAGCCAGCCAGCCAGCCAGCCAGCCAGCCAGCCAATTATAACTTAAATATCAATACCTTATCAAGCACTTCTGCCGTTTTGGAGGAGGCTTGATATGTCGGGCAACAAATCTCTGCACGCCGCCAACCGCGCCAAAAACGACGAGTTCTACACCGAACTGTCTGATATTGAAAAAGAACTGCGGCATTACAAACACCATTTCAAAAACAAAACCGTCTATTGCAATTGCGATGACCCGCGCATCAGCAATTTCTTCCATTATTTTTCCCACAATTTCGCCCATCTCGGCTTAAAAAGGCTGATTGCCACCTGCTACAAAAGCCAACGCACCGACTTATTCAGCCAAAACGACAGTGAAGCGGCAGTATGGCTGGAATATGAGGGCGACAAAAACGGTGATAATCTGCCCAATCCCGAAGAAATTGCCGTCAAACCGCTCAAAAGCGATGGCGATTTCCGCAGCGATGAATGTATCGGGTTGCTGAAACAAGCCGATATTGTCGTAACCAATCCGCCGTTTTCGCTGTTTCGCGAATATGTGGCGCAGCTTGTGGAATACGGGAAGAAGTTTTTGATTATTGGTAACGTTAATGCCATTACTTATAAGGAAATTTTTCCTCTAATTAAAAACAACCAATTATGGCTTGGGAATGGTTTTTCCGGTGGAAATGCTTACTTCAAAATAGCAGATACTAACCATGAGAGATTCGCAAAAGGTGTTTATAACCCAGAAACACAGTTAGTCAAATTTCGTAATGTCCACTGGTTCACCAATCTCGACCACGACAAACGCCATGAAGAGCTGGTTTTATACAAACGCTACACGCCCGAAGAATATCCGCATTACGACAATTACGATGCCATCGAAGTGGGTAAAGTGGCGGAAATTCCCTGCGATTTTGACGGAGTCATGGGTGTGCCGATTACCTTTTTGGATAAGCATAATCCAGAGCAGTTTGAGATTATTGGCACAACGGATAGAGGAGGCGATGACGTACCGGAAGTTGAAGCTATTAGGCTAACAACATTCAAAGAAGACAGTGCAAAAATCAACGGAAAAAAAGTTTATAAACGTATATTTATCAAGCGGAAGTAAACATGGAAATCGAACTGAAACAAATCACCGTACGCGAATTATTCCAAGACTACCAAGATGATGCCGAAAACGGCGTGCGTGCTTACGGCGGCCTGCTGGACGTGCGCCCGCCCTACCAGCGCGAATTTGTCTATAAAGACAAACAGCGCGATGCGGTCATCGAAACGGTGCGGCAGGGTTTTCCGCTCAATGTGATGTATTGGGCAAAGCGTGCAGACGGCACGTTTGAAGTCATCGACGGGCAGCAGCGCACCTTGTCGCTGTGCCAATACATTAACGGCGATTTTGCCTATCTGATGCGCTATTTCCACAATCTGCAAGGCGACGAACAGCAGCAGATTCTGGATTACGAGCTGATGGTTTATATCTGCGAAGGCACGGACAGCGAAAAACTGAAATGGTTTGAAACCATCAATATTGCGGGCGAAAAACTCACCGCGCAGGAGTTGCGTAACGCTGTATACCACGGCCCGTGGCTGGCCGATGCCAAACGCTATTTCAGCAAAAACGGCTGTGTGGCATACCAAATCGGGCAGGATTATGTTTCAGGCAGCCCGATACGGCAGGAGTTTTTGGAAAAAGCCTTAAACTGGATTTCCAACGGGCAGATTGAAAGCTATATGGCACAGCACCAAAACGACCCGAATGCACTGGCGCTGTGGCAGTATTTCCAAAAGGTAATGACTTGGACGGAAGCCGTGTTCCGCGTAAAGCGCAAAAAAGAAATGAAAGGCGTGGAATGGGGCAGGCTGCACAACCTCTTTGAAGACGAAGTATTGGATGCCGATAAATTGGAAGCCGAAATCAAAAACCTGATGCTGGACGATGAAGTCGGCAACAAAAAAGGCATCTATCCCTATGTGCTGACCCGCGATGAAAAACACCTCAACCTGCGTACTTTTTCAGACGGCATGAAGCGCAAAATGTACGAAAAACAAAACGGCATCTGTCCGCATTGCAAAGAAAAATTCGAAATCGGCCAAATGGAAGGCGACCACATCATACCGTGGCGCGAGGGCGGCAAAACCAGCGAAGACAACGGGCAGATGCTGTGCAGAAACTGCAACCGCAAAAAATCCGACAAATAAGTAAAAGGCCGTCTGAAAATGGGAAACCGGGTTTTCAGACGGCCTTTTTCCGTTAAAATCCCCATTCCCCAACCCTGAAACAGGAGAACCCCATGCAAGTTACCACCTCCGCCATCATCAACGGCGAATTTGCCGACCGATACGGCAAACGCGGCAGCCAGTTTAGTGAAAACGGCATGCCGACTTATTCTATTCCCTTTGAAATCAGCGGCGCACCGGAAGGTACGCAGTCGTTTGCCGTGGTGTTGGAAGACAAAGACGCGGTTACGGCCAGCGGTTTTGTGTGGATTCATTGGCTGATTGCGGATTTGACGCGCACTTCGGTGGCGGAAAACGACAGCATCGCCGCCACGGATTATGTGCAGGGCGCGAACAGTTGGGCGAGCGTGCTGGGCAAATTGAGCATTGAAGAAGCCTCAAGCTACGGCGGTATGGCACCGCCCAACTGCCGCCACCGCTACGAGCTGATTGTCTATGCGCTCGATACCAAGCTCAATCTGCCGCAGGGCTTCCGTTTCAACGATTTGCACTTTGCGATGCAGGGTCATGCGCTGGGCAGTGCGTCGGTGATGGGTACTTATGATGTGTGAGGCCGTCTGAACACGCAAAGGCCGTCTGAAAACCTGTTTTCAGACGGCCTTTTGGCACTTGCCGGAATCAGAGCGTTTTGCGGCGGCGTATTCCTTTGAATTTCCACGCATAGCCTGCCGCTGTCGGAATCAGCGCGAGGATGGTTTTAAACGTCCACGACGCATACCAAGGCTTGGCGATAACGATCATTTCTCCCGCCGTTTCGGGCGGCACGATGCCGCGCACGGCATACCAGTCGAGAAACGGCCACCAGCAGGCCACCAGCAGGCCGAGAAACAGCGGCCACAGCAGGCGCGTGCGTTCGCGCTGCCACAGCAGGAAAAACACCACCGCCCACAGCAGCGTCAGCGTGGCGATCAGCAGCGCGGTGTGCGTCGGCGCACCGAACTTGGCGGCGGCAAAATAAGTGGCCGCCACCCACAAAGCAGCCAGCACCGCAACAATAAATTCCTCAGGACGTTTGAACATTTTTCGCTTCCCAATCAAAAAAACCGGCACGGAATATACCGCAAAACCGCCGCCGTGGATACGGCGCGGCAGGCGTGCGGCGGTGCGGCAAAGCGATGGAAGCGCAAGCCGGAATGCGGGGAAAACCCGCTTTTCCATTTTCCGCCCGAGACCTGCGCGAAAATCGGCGATTGCCCTTTTCCGCCGCCGTGCATACAATCGCCCCGGGCTTTTTTCAAGCTGCCCGATGTTGTCCCAACCTCATTTTGCAGAAAGGACTTTGCCATGAAAAAACACATTTTGCTTGCAACCTGCATTGCCGCAATCACAGCCGCCGCGCCCGTTACGGCAGCGGACAAACCGTCGTCCACGCTCCGCATTTTGGAGCGGCATCACATAAAAACAGGCGGCTTGTGCGGCCTGAGCGTGGAAAAAACCTTCCATTACAACGGCGCGTCTTATGTTTTGTATTCTTCGGAGGGCGACTTCTCCCCCGAGGGCAGGCGCAGCCATAAAAACTGCAACACCGGATCGGGTACGTTCGCATTCAATTTGGCGGAAATCCGCAACAACCGCGTGACAAACGGCAATTTGTTCTCCGGCACCGACATCAACACGCGCTTTCTCGATGTGAAAAGCGTCCAGTTAAACGGCGCAATACTCACGTTTAAAAACAACGAATTCGGCAAAAACCCCAAAACAGGCGACTACGATCCCAACTGCTGCGCCGCCGATATGTATCTCAACCGCTTTGATTTGAAAACATCCCGTATGCTCCAACGCCGCTTTATCGGGCGCGACAAATCCTACGATTAAAGCCGCTCCGGCTTTGCAGGCTGCCCTGCTTTTGCGGGCAGCCTGAATTTTTAAGACGGCGGCACGGCGCGGCGAATCCGTAGCCTTCCCTTTCTTTCCGGCGATAAAATGCCGCTTTTACCGTTTGCAAGGAGCCAGCCCGTGAAACTCAAAACCTTTCTGCGCCAAGCCGCTTCCGTGTTAAACCGCCTCGACGCATGGCTGCCGCCCGAGCCGCGCGAGCCCGACTGGAACGCCAAAGCCTTCCGCTGGCGTAAAACCGCCGGCGGCGGCGTATTGGAAAGCCTGCCCGAGCCGCACACCTTTCCCCTCTCGCTGCTGGCCGCCGCCGAAGTGCAGGCCGCCAGGCTGGTGCGCAACACCCGCCAGTTTCTCGCAGGCCGCCCCGCCAACAATGTTTTGCTGACCGGCGCGCGCGGCACGGGAAAATCCTCGCTGGTCAAAGCCCTGCTGCACGAATACGCGGATCTCGGCCTGCGCCTGATCGAAGTGGACAAAGACGACCTGGCCGCCCTGCCCCCGCTGCTCGGCCTGCTGGCCGCGCGGCCGGAAAAATTCATTGTCTTTTGCGACGATTTGTCGTTTGACGAAGGCGAAAGCGGCTACAAAGCCCTGAAAACCGCCCTCGACGGCGGCCTGTCGCAGCGTTGCGCCAACGTGCTGGTATACGCCACTTCCAACCGCCGCCACCTGATGCCCGAATACATGGCCGACAATGCCGGACACACCGGCATACGCGGCGAAGTGCACCAAAACGAAGCGGTGGAAGAAAAAGTGTCGCTTTCCGACCGCTTCGGCCTGTGGCTGAGCTTCTACCCCTTCGACCAAAACGACTACCTGCACGCCGCCGCCAACTGGCTCGGCCACTACGGCCTGCCCTTCGACGACACCGCCCGCCGCGCCGCGCTGGAATGGGCGCAGATGCGCGGCAGCCGCTCCGGCCGCACCGCCTGGCAGTTTGCCTGCGACTGGGCAGGCAGGCTGCCGCAGGAACGCAATGCCGGATAAACGCACGCAGCGTGCGCATACCGAGAGGCCGTCTGAAAACCCGTTTTGCCGGTTTTCAGACGGCCTCTGCCTGCCGCCCCATGCCTTATAATGCCGCCTTTTCCCACCCGCACGAGCCCCGCCATGTCCCGCATTGCCGCCCTGCCCGACCACCTGGTCAACCAAATCGCCGCCGGCGAAGTCGTCGAACGCCCCGCCAACGCCCTGAAAGAAATCGTTGAAAACAGCATAGACGCGGGCGCGCGCGCAATCGATGTGGAAATCGAAGGCGGCGGAGTCAGACTGCTGCGCGTTACCGACGACGGCACGGGCATCCACCCCGACGACCTGGCCCTCGCCCTGTCCCGCCACGCCACCAGCAAAATCGGCGGCCTGCGCGATTTGGAACGCATCGCCAGCATGGGCTTTCGCGGCGAAGGCCTCGCCAGCATCGCCTCCGTCAGCCGCCTCACCCTCACCAGCCGCCAAACCGGCGCGGAACACGCCCGCCGCATCCGCGCCGAAGACGGCACCCTCTCCCCCGTTACCGCCGCCGCCGCCGCCGAAGGCACCACCGTCGAAGTTTCCGACCTTTTCTTCAACACCCCCGCCCGCCGCAAATTCCTCAAATCCGACAACACCGAGGCCGCCCACTGCGCCGCCATGCTCGAACGCCTCGCCCTCGCCCGCCCCGACACCGCCTTCTCCCTCAAACGCGACGGCAAAACCGTCTTCAAATATCCGCCGCACAGCCTTGAAGAACGCGCCGCCGCCATCCTCGGCACCGACTTTCAGACGGCCTCCCTGCCCGTCGAAGCCGAAGCCGGCGGCATGAAACTTTACGGCCTCATCGCCAAACCCACCTTCGCCAAAGGCAAAAGCACCCGGCAATACTGCTTCGTCAACCGCCGCTACGTCCGCGACAAAGTCATCCTCCATGCCGTCAAACAAGCCTACCGCGACGTACTCCACCACGCCCTCGTCCCCGCCTTCGTCCTCTTTCTCGAACTCCCGCCCGAAGCCGTCGATGCCAACGTCCACCCCGCCAAAACCGAAATCCGCTTCCGCGACAGCCAGGCCGTCCACCAATTCGTTTTCCACGCCCTCGACAAAACCCTCGCCCTCACCCGCGCCGACCACACCGAAAGCATAGGCAACGCCGGAGAAGTGCTGCACCGCATAGCCGGTACCGCCGGCCGGAATCCGTCCGGCACACCCCGTTCAGACGGCCTTCCAGCCGCCCCGCGCCCCGCAGGCAAAACCGCACCCGCACCCTATGCCGCCGCCTCACAGCAGCGCGGCCTGAGCCTCAACGAAAGCCGCCGCGCCCTCGACACCTACGCCGAACTCTACCGCCGCAGCCCCAAAGAAGACCCCCTCCCCGCCGCGTCCGAACACGAAAGCAGCCTGCCGCCGTCCCACCCCGCAGCCGCTCCGCAGCCGGTACAAAGCCCGCTTTCAGACGGCCTCCCCGAACACCCCCTGGGCTACGCCATCGCCCAACTGCTGGGCATCTACATCCTCGCCCAAGCCGAAGACAGCCTCATCCTCATCGACATGCACGCCGCCGCCGAACGCGTCAACTACGAAAAAATGAAACGGCGGCGCGACGAAAAAGGCCGCCTCGACAGCCAGCACCTGCTTATTCCCGTCGTATTCGCCGCCACCCGCGAAGAAACCGCCGCCCTGGCCGAACACGCCGACAGCCTGCGCAGCTTCGGCCTCGACCTCTCCGCCGTGGGCGAAAACCGCATCGCCGTCCGCGCCGTGCCGAAAATCCTCGGCACATCCGACATCGAAGGCCTCGCCCGCGATATGCTGCGCGAATTTTCCGGCTACGGCGCATCCCAAGCCCTCGAAGCATACGGCAACCGCATCCTCGCCACCATGTCCTGCCACGGCTCCGTCCGTGCCGGCCGCCGCCTGACCCTGCCCGAAATGAACGCCCTCCTGCGCGACATGGAAAACACCCCCCGCAGCAACCAATGCAACCACGGCCGTCCCACCTGGGTCAAACTCACCCTCAAAGAACTGGACGCACTCTTCCTGCGCGGCCAATAGGCAGACAAAGGCCGTCTGAACACCGTAATACGTTTTTCAGACGGCCTCTCCTTTCCCGCCAACCCAATGCAGATTAGGTAGGGTGTGCCGCCAAAGGCGACGCACGCGTTCCCCACCCCACAACGGATACGCCTGTTTTTGCAACAAAAACCGCGTGCGTGGCTGCGCCACACACCCTACCCTGACCGCAAAGGCCGTCTGAAAAAACAACACAGCAGTTTGGTTCAAAATCCAATACCAACCGCACCGCGTAGGGCGTGTCGCCCAAAGGCGACGCACGCGTTCCCCATCCCACAACGGATACGCCTGTTTTTGCAACAAAAACCGCGTGCGTGGCTGCGCCACACACCCTACCTTGACCGCACAGGCCGTCTGAAAAAACAACACAGCCGCTTGGATGCAAACCCAACACCCAACCGCACCGCGTAGGGTGTGTCGCCCAAAAGCGGCGCACGCGTTCCCCGAATCCGCAACAAACACCCACGCTTTAAAACAAAACCGCGTGCGTGGCTGCGCCACACACCCTACCCTGAACGCAAAGGCCGTCTGAAAAAACAACACAGCAGTTTGGTTCAAAATCCAATACCAACCGCACCGCGTAGGGTGTGTCGCCAAAGCGACGCACGCGTTCCCACGCCGCAACGGATACACCGCTCCAAAACAAAACCGCGTGCGTGGCTGCGCCACACACCCTACCTTGACCGCAAAGGCCGTCTGAAAAAACAACACAGCAGTTTGGTTCAAAATCCAATACCAACCGCACCGCGCAGGGCGTGCCGCCAAAGCGACGCACGCGTTCTCCGAGTTGCGGCAAGAGGCCGTCTGAAAAGCGGGTAGCGTGCTTTTCAGACGGCCTCTTTGTCCTTTACCGTCCCATTCAGGCTTTGAGCGGCTCGAGTGTCAAATCCAGGTTTGCCGCCTGCACTTTAAACAGCAGATCGATGTTCGGATGCTTGCCGGGACAGGCTTGCGCGTCGGCGGTGTGTTCGGCGAAAAGCTCCAGCCCGTGCGCGGCGGCTTCGGCGTTCAGACGGCCGGAATATTGCTGCGCCAGGGCATTGTAGAGTTTGAGCGAGCCGAGTTTGCCGGGTGCGGCGGGGATGTGGCCGATAATGCCGCCCGCCGCGTCGCGGATGTTGAGGCCGCTAAGATGCGTAATGTCGGGCATGGCGGCGAGGTTGTCTTGGAAGCTCACGGAGTGTCCTTTTTTGTATCGAGGTGGGAAAAACAGCCGCAAAACGCGGCCGGTGCGGTGTGTCCTGTTTTGCGGCAGAGGCCGTCTGAAAACGCGGCGCAAAGGCGGAATCGCGGTTTTCAGACGGCCTGAACGTTTATTTGGTACCGAATATTTTGTCGCCTGCGTCGCCCAGCCCGGGGATGATGTAGCCGTTTTCGTTCAGGTGGCTGTCGAGGGCGGCGGCGTAGACGGTTACGTCGGGGTGTGCTTCGTTCACCAGCTTCACTCCTTCGGGCGCGGCCACGAGGACGAGGGCTTTGATGTTGGTGCAGCCTTTCTTTTTCAGCAGGTCGATGGTGGCAACCATCGAGCCGCCGGTGGCGAGCATGGGGTCGATAATCAGGGCGGGACGCTGATCCATCTGGCTGACGAATTTTTCAAAATAGGACACGGGCTTGAGCGTTTCTTCGTCGCGCTGCAAGCCGACAACGCTGATTTTGGCGGTGGGAATCAGGTCGAGCACGCCGTCGAGCATTCCGAGTCCGGCGCGCAGGATGGGGACGACGGTGAGCGTTTTGCCTTTGATGCGTTCGCCTTGGATTTCGCCGCACCAGCCTTGCAGGGTGTAGCTTTCGGTTTCGATGTCGCGGCTGGCTTCGTAGGCCAGCAGCCGAGCCAGCTCGCCGGTGAGGGTGCGGAATTTGTAGGTGCTGCAATCGGCCTCGCGCATCAGGGCGAGTTTGTGGCGGACGAGGGGGTGGTCGATGATACGGATGTTCATGGCGGGTTTCGCGGGAAGTGGCAAACGCCGCAGATTATAGCGGTGCGGCGGATTTCTGTCTTGACGGAAATTTTGAAAAATCCAATAATGCGCGCCATGAAACTGAATCCGACCACGCAAAAATTCGTGCTCCATTGGGGCGAAATGGGCTCCAAATGGGGCGTAAACCGCACGGTGGCGCAAATCCACGCGCTGCTCTACATCCTCGGCCGGCCGATGAACGCCGAAGAAATCAGCGAAACGCTCACTATCGCCCGCTCCAATGTGAGCAACAGCATCAAAGAGCTGCAAAGCCTGAAACTGGTGCAGACGGTGCACCAGCTCGGCGACCGGCGCGATTATTTCACCACTTCCGACGATGTGTGGGTGCTGGTGAAAACCATCGTCGAGCAGCGGCAGCAGCGGGAAATCGAGCCGACGCTGCATTTTCTCAACGATCTGATTGCCACGCCGGAGTTTGCGCAGGAAAACAGCCAGGTGCAAAAGCGCATCCGCGACACGCGCGAATTTATGGACATTGCCACGGGCTGGACGCGCGAGATGATCAAGCTGCCCGCCGGCACGCTGGCGCAGGTGTTGAAACTGGGCGCGAAGGTGCAGCGGTTTCTCAGCGGCGGCAAGGGATGACTGCCGCGCCGCATGAAGACAGGCCGTCTGAAAAAACTGTTTTACGGTTTTCAGACGGCCTTTTATATGCCGCTGCATAGGGTGTGTCGTTTACGACGCACGCAGACTCCGTCTCTCGGAAAACGCGCAGATTCGTTACGGTATCTCGTTGCAGTACAAAGAACGCGTGCGCCGCTTTGGCTGCGCACGCGTTCCGTCCCACAAACAGCAGGCCGTCTGAAAACGGGTTTTCAGACGGCCTGCTGCGCTGTCCTCCCGCCTATATTGCCGATGCCGCCGAAGCGGGCGGCTCTTTGCCGCCCTGCTCCGCCTCCTTGCCGGTTTCCGGCTCGGGGATGGGGGCGGCGGCGGGTTCGGGCAGGGAAAGGTCTTTGATCAGGCGGCGGTATTCGTCGGAGCGGGAAAGCAGGACGCGGCCGGCTTCTTTCAGATTGTTCACGTCGTGGGCCGGCAGGTAGAAGCTGGTGGGGATGTTGAGCACGTTGTCGCGCAGGCGGGACTGCGGCAAATCGCGCAGGTTGAGGCTGACAAAATACATCTCCACGGGCTTGCTGCCGCTTTTGCCGTCTTTCGCGCCGGTATTCCATTGGTCAACGAAGGCGCGGAAACGGCGCAGGGTCTCCTGCGAATATTTGTCGATGGGAATATCGATAATCGCGCCGGCTACGGCACGCAGGCCGGGAACGGCGGCGGACTTGTCGATGCCGTTTACGGGGTCGTTTTGCGCATTGACATTGATGATAACGATTTTGCGCACGCTGTTGTTTCGGACGCGCGCATAAAGCGAGCTGCCGTAGAGGTCGCTCATATCGAGCAGGCTGCGCAGGCCGAGGTTGTCGGTGAGGCCGCCGTCGAGCAGATGGATGTAGGGACGGTTTTTGCCGTCCTGGTAGTTCATGATGTTCTGCATCACCATTTCGAGACGGGTCTGCTGCTGCAACTTGTCGCCGCCGCTGTCATCGGTTACCGCGTCCACCACCTGCTCCGGCAGGCGGTAGCCGCAGTTGCCGCCGTTGTTGTTGATGGTGAGCGGGGCGAATACCAGCGGCACCGCGCTGGACGCAGCCACCGCGCGGGCAATCGGCAGGTCGGACAGGTTCAGACACAGCGCGTCGAAATATTCCTGGGTAAATTCAAAGCGGTTGCCTGCCGACATATCGGTGGCGGTAATCACGGCAAACGGGCCTTTGCCGTATTTGTGCAGATCGCCGAACGTGGCGTTTTTAAACAGGGTGCTTTCAAACTGCTCCTGCAACAAATCGCCACGCCCGAACTCCCGCGAAGTCAGACGCGGCAGGTTGGCGAAAGAAAAAATCTGTTTGGAAAGCTGGCGTTGGAAATTCTGTTTCAGAAAACGACGCTCAAACGCGGGAATGGTGTCTTTGCCGTGCAGCGAGAAATAGGCCGCCAGCACCGAGCCGCCCGACACACCGTACACCAAATCAACGGCTTCGAGCATATTCTGCTGCCTGCCGCCGTTGTACAGCGGCTGTTTGTCCAATTCTTCCAGCACGCCGTAGCCCAAAGCCGCCGCCCGCGTGCCGCCGCCGGAAAACATCAGCACCACCAGCATATCGTCTTCGGCAGGCTTTTTGCGGTAGGCCGTGTCCAAACGGTAGCCCTCTTCGCGCCGGACTTCGCTGATGGCGGCAACCGGCCGGTATTGGAATTTGGCGCAGGCCGACAGGGCGAGCAAAACGGCGGGCAGCAGGACTTTGAGGCCGTCTGAAAAATATCTGTTCATTTCATTGTCCTTTGTTTTTACAGCAGAACAAATAAGAAATCTGCGGCCTTGCCGCCTTATGTCTTTCTATTTTGTTTCACTATACGTTTTCAGACGGCCTCAAATTACAGATGCCGTCTGAAAACCCGTTTTTTACCGCACCTTTTCGCCGATTTTTCCTTCTCTGCCCGCAAGCAGGTTTTGGATATTGCCCTTGTGGCGGTAGAGCACCAGCAGCGCGATCGCCGCCGTTACCGCCGCCCAGGAACGGTGCGGCATCAGAAAAAACGCCGCAAACGGGCTGACCAGCGTCGCCAGCAGCGCGGCCAGCGACGACACCTTGAAACCGAACGCCACCACCAGCCACACCGCCGCACACACCAAAGCCGTCGGCCACGACAACGCCAGCAGCACCCCCAAAGCAGTTGCCACCCCCTTTCCGCCCTTAAAACCAAAAAAAACAGGCCACATATGGCCGATTAAAGCAAAAAGCGCGGCCAGCGCGACCGTCATGTCCGCCAAACCCAGCGGCGTTTGCAGCACCTTCGCCAGCATCACCGCCGCCACACCTTTGAGCGCGTCGCCCGCCAGCGTCAGCACCGCCGCCGTCTTCCTGCCGCTGCGTAAAACATTGGTCGCCCCCGGATTGCCGGAGCCGTAAGTTCGCGGGTCGTCCATCCCCATCTCTTTGGACACGATAACGGCAAACGACAGCGATCCGGCCAGATAAGCCGCCGCCACAATCAGGAAATCAAACATAATCCGTCCGTATTGCTTTAAAATCCGCCGCATTCTATCCGAAAACGAAGTGCGTACAAAATGGACAAAATCTTTTTGCACGGAATGAAAGCCGAAACCCTCATCGGCGTATACGAATGGGAACGCCAACAGCCGCAGACGCTGCTGATCGATCTCGACATCGGCCTGCCGCCCCGCGACGGCAGCGACGACATCGCCGACACCGTACACTACGCCGAAGTATGCGCCGCCGTCCGCGAAAGCCTGCGCAGCCAAGATTTTTTCCTCTTGGAAACGCTGGCCGAACACATCGCCACATTGGTACTCGACAGCTTCTGCGCCGCATGGGTCAAAGTCAGGCTGGTCAAACCCGGCATCCTGTCCGGCGTACGCGAAACAGGCGTGGAAATCGAACGCGCAAAGGCCGTCTGAAAACACCTCTCCACCACCCCGCCTACCTTTTTGGGAAATCCGCAATACGCCGATATATAGCTTGCACAAAAAACAGGCAAAATTTAACGTTTATGTATTGTTTTTTCCACAATTTTCCATAAAAACCCGTTTGCTTTGCTTATTTCTTGACGCTGCCGCCCAACAAAGGTAAAAAGGCAATCAAGCTGATTGGGGCAGTTACTCTAAAACGACAAACAACGTCTTACCGTAAACCCGAACGGCTCAGTTTGATTAATTTTTTTATGGAAAGTAGTAGATTTATGGCAACCGGTACAGTCAAATGGTTTAACGACGCAAAAGGTTTTGGTTTCATCACCCCCGACGAAGGCGGCGACGATCTGTTCGCACACTTCTCCGCCATCAATATGGACGGTTTTAAAACCCTGAAAGAAGGCCAAAAGGTTTCTTTCGACGTAACCAGCGGCCCCAAAGGCCTGCAAGCCGCCAATATTCAGGCAGCGTAAACAAATAGGCCGGCTGGTCCGGTTAAAAGCATGGCGGGTTTCTACCCGCCGTTTGTGTTTTTACAATAAGGGAAAAATATGTCTGACTACCAAACCGCACAACGTCAGCTCGCCGAAATGATCGAATACCTGCGGACACACCAATCCGCCGACCCCGCATCCGCCGAAAAAGAAGAAGAAGACTTGGTGCGCCTCAGCCTGCAACAACGCATCCTGACCCCAAACGACAGCGTAACCATCAACCGCATCGGTGCGTATTACGAAAAGTTTTTTGCCACCCGCAGATAAACACCCGCGTCCGCAAAAAAGGCCGTCTGAATATTCCGTTTTACGGTTTTCAGACGGCCTTTCGGACAATAGAACACAAATGCAGACTGCATTGCGCCGATTGCCGGATTGGGGTTTTACGCATGACCGCCAGACAAGATGCGTGCCGGCAACAGCCCTTGCCAGAAGCCGCAAACAAAGAAAGCCCGGATATTTCCGGGCTTTCTGTTTTCAGATCATTAGCCGCCGATACGGGCCAACAGTTCCTTAGATTTGGCTTGGATTTCACCGTGCGATTCGTCAATCAGCTCGTACAGCGTTTCGCGTGCCGCATCAGGATCGCCGATTTCGATATACATTTCCGCCAGTTCGTATTTCGCTTCCAGCGGTGCGGTCATACCGACGGATTCGGAAACAAAGGCAGGTTTGCTTTCGCCGCCTTCCTCCGCAGCATCAAGGCTGCCCCAGTCGATATTCAGATCATCTGCCGAATCAAGCTGGCTGTCGTCGAACGTAACGGAACTGGTCAGATCGACATCGCTGTCATCTCCCTGCCAGCCTGCCGCTTCGGGCTGGGCTACGGCTTCATCGAAGGATACGGGTGCAAACGGATCCGCCAGCGGCTCGGCTTCGGCAAAACCTGTCGAAGCTGCAAAAGAGGCCGTCTGAATTTCCGGAGTTTCTGCTTCCTGCGCGACGGGTTCGGCAGCAATTTCCAATGCGGGAATTTCAGGCATCTCCGGCACAACCGGTTCCAAAGACGCTGCTGCGACAGCCGGCTCTTCGTCGATGGTGTTCGTCCAAACGGCTTCCTGCGGCTGTACTGCATCTACCGCTTCGTCTTCCACAGACAATCCGAAGGGTTGCAATTCTGCCGCAGCTTCTGTCTGCACGGCACTTTCCGTACCTGTTTCAGGAATGCTGCCGACAGTATCTTCTGCGGTAAATTCCAAAGGCGGCTCGACAATTGCCTCTCCTTGGAAAAATTCCGGCTGTTTGGCAGCGGCCGAATCTGCTTCTGCCGTTGCGGGAGCGTCAGGTGTGAAATCGAAGTCCAGCGGTGCCGCTTCGGTTTCGACGGAAGCGGTCTGCATTTCTTCTATTGGAGCTGCCGGTATGTCCGCAACAGGCGTTTCGGCCACCGGCTCGAATGCCAGCGGCACTTCCGTTTCATCAAAGACCGGCTGAGGCTCAGGTTCCGCAGTTTTGGCGGCGGCTTGTGCGGGGATTTCGGCAACGGGAGTAAAATCGAAATCCGCCAACACCTCTTCTGCGGCAGAGGCCGTCTGAATTTGCGCTGCGGGTTCGGCTGCCGCTTCGGAAACAGGCATTGCCGCAATATCTTCCCCCCAAGACAAGGGTTCGACTTCAGGCAGATGCTCAGTATGTGTTTCCAATACCGACTCGGCGGGTTTCGGCTCTGCCGACCGCGTTGGTTCTGCCGCTTTGGGAACTGGCGTTTTTGCCGGTTCTGCTGCTTTTACAGGTTCTGCTGCTTTGGGTTCGGCAAATGCCGCGCTGCCGGCCCAAGAAACAACGGGTTCGGGTTCGGGAGCACGCGCCGCCTGCGCTTTTTCTGCCGCACGCTGTTTTTCATGCAGGGTAAAAGCATCGCCGGTGGCCCAAGAAGAAACGGATTCTTCTTTTTGCGCGGGCGCAGACGGTTTGGCTGCCGCAGGCTGCGGCTTGGCAGGAACGGGTTCGTCGGGTTCGAAAATGCTTTCGGTGGACTCAATGCTGTCCCAATCGACATTTTGACGGCTAAGCGTCTCTTCATCGTTGGTTACCGCGCTGCTGGCAATGCCCGCCTGCGGAATATCGAGCGCACTCAAATCCAAATCAAACGACGCATTGTCCGCTGCGGCAGGGGTATCGGTGGAATCGAAGAACACTACATCTTCTTCGAGATCGCTGTCATCCAAATCATCCTGCACCTGCAAATCGCCTACCTGACCCTTGGTAATCGGCGCTTTCGGATGTTCGGGCTTGGCTATCGGCTGGTGCAGACGGATACCGTCCTGCTCTTCAAACGGAGACTCGCCGTCCTATGCAGCCGGTGCTGCCTTCCGTCCGAACCTGCCTTCGCGTACCAGCTTGAACACTAGGAAAGCAATGGTCAGAGCCAAGCCGCCTGCAAGCAGCCATTTCCACAGAGATCCGTCGGATTCTTCTTCATCTGCCTCCGCCGGCTGCTGCGCCTGAGGCGCAATTTGTGCGGGCGGAGCAGGTTCGGTTTCCACGGAAGCAGGCTGTTGTTCTGCACCGTCCTGTCCTTCCTCCGTACCGTCGGTTTGAGGCGTTGCGTTTTCCTGTGCGGAACCGGAGGTTTCCGTATCGGCTGCGGGTCTTTCTTCCGCCGGCGCAGGCATTTTGTCCGCCCCGGCCGCCGTGCCGGAAGAGGATTCGGACTGGGTCTTGAATCCAGCAGGCAGGTTCAGGGTAACGCCGGCAAACAAACGGTTGGGATTGCCGCCGAGTTTTTTCGGATTCGCTTTAACCAGTGCGCGGACGGCCTGATCGGCGGACATATTGTCCGGACGCAGCTTGTCGGCAATGATGAACAGTGTTTCTTCCGGCTGTACGGTATAAATTCTGTTTCCCGAACGTCGGTCTTGCGCCTGTTGTTCTTTTTCTGCTTTGGCTTCTGCTTTTTCTGCCTTAGCCCTGGCTTCGCGCTCCAAACGTTCGGCTTTTTCCTGCTCGGCGCGGGCGGCCTTTTCCAGACGCTCGGCTTCTTTTTTCTTCGCGCGTGCTTCTTTTTCCAAACGTGCGGCTTCTTCTTTGGCGGCTTTGTCTTTTTTCGCCTGCTCGGCTTTGTTCTGCTGCGCCGCATTGCCTTTTTTCTCCGCCGCCAGAGCCGCTTTCGCTTTCGCGCTGGACGGATCGATCACTGCGGTATATTGGCGCGACTGGCCTTTGACGCTCATTTGGAAAACGATGACCGGATCTTTGATGGCGGCAGCAGAACTCAGGCTGACCAGTGCGTCCTCGCCGGATTTGCGTACAGTGGCTTTCAGACGGCCGTCTGAAAAAGTGGGTTTGGTGCCTTTGAGCAATTCCTTCGCTTCTTTGCCGGTAACTTTCACTGTGGCGGAAAACGGCTCGCCCAAACTGGAATTGACGCGCAGGCCGCCGAGTGCCGCCATGCTTCCCGACGAGGCCAACAGCGATACGGACAACGCTATCAGCTTGATTTTACTGTTCGCTTTCAAAATTAATCCCTCTGACTGACTGCGGCGCAATGCCTGCCGCAAGGCTTTTACAGCCGCGTATCATATCTTTTCTTGCCCTGTCTTGCCAAATTTAACACGTTCCGAATCCGATTTGACGCTTTTTAATGTTGTTATCATGCGATTACACTTACCGTATGCTACCGTCCCGTCCGGCGTTTTCAGACGGCCTTATTTTTAAGGAAGAGCCGTGGAAACAGGTGCAAAAAAAAGCCGGGGACTGTATGATGGCGGTTTTCATTTGAAGACACACCGCATGAAAGCAGCAAGCGACCTGATTGCCGTCATTCTGTTTTTTCTGACCTACATTATTACCAAAAACATCGTTACCGCCACCTCCGTCGCCATTGCCGCAGGCTTGGTGCAGGCGGCTTTTTTATGGTGGAAATACAGAAAACTGGAAACCATGCAGTGGGTTTCCCTGCTGCTGATTGTCGTATTCGGCGGCGCAACCGTGCTGACCGGCAACCGCACCTTTATTATGTGGAAACCCACCCTGCTCTTTTGGGCGGGCGCGGCAGCGATGCTGATCGGCAGCCTGATGAAAAAAAACAGCCTGCGCGCCTTATTGGGCAAGGAAGTCGATCTGCCCGAGCATGTGTGGAAACGGCTTACCGCCGCATGGATTGTGTTTCTTGCCGTGATGGGTGCAATCAATCTGGCTGTGGCCTATCCGTTTACCGCCGAACGCGAAGCCGTATGGAACAATTACAAATTCTTCGGCTCCACCGCCCTGATGTTTCTCTTCTTTCTGGCTCAAGGCATCTACCTGAGCCGCCACCTGACCAAGGAACCGCAAAATGACTGAACAATACTATATGCTTCTGGCCACCGACGGCGACAATGTACATGAAGCCCGCATGGCGGCGCGTCCCGCCCATCTTGCCCGTTTGGAAAAACTCAAAGCAGAAGGCCGCCTGCTTACCGCCGGCCCCAACCCCCTGCCCGAAAACCCAGAGCGCGTTTCCGGAAGCCTGATTGTCGCCTCGTTCGACTCGCTCGATGCCGCACAAGAATGGGCGGAACAAGACCCCTATGCCGAAGCGGGCGTATATGCGGAAATCCTCATCAAGCCCTACAAAGCCGTATTCAAATAAAATGCAGGACATGGAAACCGAAATCAAGACGGCCTTGTCGCACCTGAATCCCGACGTATTCGAATTTGCCGACGAAAGCCATCTTCATGCCGGACACGCGGGCAACACCGGCGGCGGGCACTACCGCATCCTCGTTGTCAGCGGCGCATTTGAAAACGTATCCCGCATCATGCGCCAGCGCATGGTCAAAGCTCCGCTGGAACAGCACTTCCGCACCGGCCGCATCCACGCCCTCGCCATCCGCGCCCTGACTCCCGACGAATTTTTCAACCGCAGCAACCCCTAACCCGAAAAGAGCAAAGCCATGAAAAAATCCCATCTTGCCCAAGCCCTCCTCCTCGCCGTCCTTTCCGGCAGCCTTGCCGCACAGACACTCGTAACCGTCAACGGCAGCAAAATCAGCAGCAGGGAAGTCGACCGCTACGTCCAAGCCCTCCGTGCGCAAAACCCCAATATTCCCGCCGACAGTGCCGAAATCCGCTCCGAACTTCTGAGCGACATCGTAACCCGCACCCTCGTCGTCCAAGAAGCACGCCGCCTCAAACTCGACCAGGGGCAAGAATACAAAGCCGCCCTCGAAAACGCCCGCAAAGCCGCACAAAAAGCAGGAGCGGACAAAAAGCCCGGCTTCAAACAGCAATGGGAAGACTACCAAAACGAGCTGCTCAACCAAGCCTTTATCGCCCACATCGCCCGCACGCAGCCCGTCAGCGATGCCGACGCGCGTAAAAATTACGAAGAAATGCAAAGCCACTATAAAGGCAGCAGCGAAGTCCAAATCGGCGAAATCCTCACGCCGAAAAAAGAAGATGCCGAAAAAGCCATCAAAGACCTCAAAGCCAACAAACCCTTCGCCGCCACAGCCCGCAAATACTCCGCCGACCCCCAAGCCAAGCAAACGGGCGGCATCAACAAAGAATACGACCCCCTCAAAGACCTCGAAGCCGCAGCGCCGCCCGTCTACAACGCCGTCAAAGACCTCAAAAAAGGCCAGTTTACCGCCACTCCCATCGAAGGCAACGGCGTATACGGCGTGTTCTACATCAACGACAAACGCCCGGTGCAAATCCCCACCTTCGAGCAGGTCAAGGCAGACATTACCCGCAGCCTGCTCCGGCAGAAAATCAGCAAAGCCATCAGCGACATCGCCGAAAAAGCCACCATCACCCCGGCCGGAAAATAAGATCGGGCAGCCGGACGGTGCGGCGGCATTTCCTCCGACGGGAAACGCCGCCGTACTGACGGACAACCGCAGACACCACCAGGAAAAACCATGAAACACAAAACACTGCTTGCCAGCATGACCCTCGCCCTTACCGGCCTCGCAATTGCCGCCGCACCCGCAATCGACAAAGCCCGCGTGGATGCCGTCCTCAAACAAATGGCCGAAACCGCGCCGCCCGAAGCGGGCGAACCGCCTGCCGAACTCCGCGCCGACGTGGAAAAACGTCTGGCCGCCGACGACATTCTCAAAAACGAAGCGGTCAAACTCGGTCTCGACAAAAAGCCCGAAATACAGGCGCAATGGAAAAACCTCGAAGCCCGTTTCTATGCCGACCAATACGCCGAACATCTTGCCGCCTCCTTTACCGCCGGCGACGAAGAACTCAAAGCCGCCTATGCCGAGCAGACCCGCGCCGTCAGGCTGCAACAGGTTGGCTTCGCCAGCGAAGCCGAAGCCCTGCAAGCCCAACAGCTCCTGCTCAAAGGCCTCAGCTTTGAAGAATTGATGAAACGCTACCCCAATCCCGCGCAGGAGCAGCTTGCCGGCTTCGTTCCCCTCGCCCAGCTCCCGCCCGAGCTCGCCGCAGCCGCAGCCCCCATGCAGCGCGGCCAGATCAGCCATAAGCCCGTTGCCTTTGGCGGCGGCTACTACCTGCTGAAAATCGCCGCAACCGGACAGGCCGAAAACGCCCCGTCGTTTGAAGAGCTGAAAGACCAAATCACCACGCTGATCAAACAGCGCAAAGCACGGGAAAAAATCGCCGAACTGCTCAAAGCCAACGGCATCAATCTGTAAATCCTTGCCCATCCGTCAAAGAGGCCGTCTGAAAACTGTTTTCAGACGGCCTCCTTATATGCCCGTATGGCGGACACAATAAAAACTGCGGCATTGCGCGGCCTCCGCACCGCCTGCCGCCCTGCCTCTTTTCCGCTCTATTTCCAACGCAGGCAAAGACGCGTGCGCCGCTTTGGCGACATACCCTAGGCGGATTCGGCAGGGTAAAGCAGTGTGTGCGGCGCAAGCCACGCACCCTGCTTCAGGTGTACGCGGCGGTTGTCAAACGGCGAACGAGGCCGTCTGAAAGCAAGGATGCGGCACATCCGAAATTTTGTTTTGCGCTTTTCGGACAGTTTGTTTGCTGTCCCGTTTTCAGACGGCCTTACCCTCCGCCAACACCTCCGCCAGCCTGTCCGTCTCCGCTTCCGCCTGCGCCAGCGACTGCGCCAAACGTTCTCCGCCAAATTCATCGTATTCCGCCGCCACGGAATAAGTGTCGGTGATGCCAATATAGGCGAATGCCGTGCGTACCGCAGGCTCCACATGGTTGCGTGTGGCGATGCGCCCGCCTGCACCGTAGCCGTAATCGCCGCGCGAAGAAACAATCAGCAGCCGTTTGCCCTGCGCCGCCAGCAGCGGCCAGTAGGGCTCGCCCGCGCGGCTGCGGTCAAAGCCGAACGTGCGCCCCACGCGCACAATGTTGTCAATATAGGCCTTGAACTGCGCGGGCATGGAAAAATTGTACATCGGCACACCCGCCACAATCAGGTCGGCGCGGATAAGCTCGTCCACCAGCGCATCGCTTTCGCGCAAAATATCGCGCATCCAATCCTCGCGCTGCGCTTCGGGCGTGAACGCCGCCTGTATCCATGCGCCGCTCACAGGCTTGGGCGGATGCGTGCCGACATCGCGGTACAGCACTTCACAATCGGGGCGCAACACCTGAAAACGCTGGACAAAACGCGCCGTCAGCCTGCGGGTGTGCGAGCCGTGCGGCTCCTGCCCCGAAATACCGCCGCGCGCGCTGGAATCAATGTGCAAAACAGTCGTCATATCCAATCCTTATAGATGAGTTAAAAGAATGTAGCGCACATTTTATAAATTGATTTTACGGCAAACAAACGATATATTTTCAGCCGATAAACAAGATTTGCTCATCTGTCCGCATCTGTTTTTTCAAATCGTTTTGTAAAACCCGTTTTCAGGCTGCCTCCACCACCATGCCCCGATTCCCCTTCTCCCTTGACGCTTTGCACGCCTTTGAAGCCGCCGCCCGTTTGGGCAGCTTCAAACACGCCGCCGCCGAGCTCGCGGTAACCGCCACCGCCGTCAGCCACCGCATCCGCCTGCTGGAAACGCAAATCGGCAAACCGCTGTTTGAACGCAAAGTCCGCGCCGTAGTGCTGACCGAAGACGGCAAAATCCTGTCTGATGCCGTCGGGCGCAGCCTTGCCGCCGTTGCCGATGCCGTGGCGCAAATCCGCCATGCTGCGCGGCAAAGCGTGATTGTGTCGCTCACCCCCGAATTTGCCGTGCAATGGCTGATGCCCCGACTATCGGCTTTTCAGGCTGCCTGCCCCGAAATCGAGCTGCACATCCGCGCGGGCTACGATTTGGCAGATTTAACAGGCGGCGGCGCGGATTTGGCAGTGCGCTACGGCGACGGCGTATGCGAAAACACAGACGAAACCGAGCTGTTCCGCGAACGCTTCGCCCCCGTTGCCGCCCCCTCCCTGCTGGCGCGGCTGGGCAGCGACACCGCGCAATGGCCGCTGATTCATTTGGACTGGCACAACCCCGGCCAAACCGCCATCGGCTGGAACGAATGGGCAAAAGCCGCAGGCGTGCCGCTGCAAAACGTGCAGCGCGGCATCCGCTATTCCGATGCCACCCATCTGATGCGCGCCGCCGTGGCAGGGCAGGGCGTGGCGATAATCGGCAAACGCATGGCGGCGGCAGAACTGGACAGCGGGCTGTTGCAGCCCGTCCGCCCGCCGAGCTGAACGGCAGCCCCTACCGCCTCTGCGTGCCGCACCGCCACAGAAACACAGCGGCGGTGCAGGCGGTGAAAAACTGGCTGCTGGCGCAGGCCGTCTGAAAACACCCGCCGCCGCAGACCTGCTGCCTCCATGCACCCGCGCTGAGGGAGGTTTGGGGATAGGGTGCGGTTGGCAGCCCCCACCCTAACCCTCCCCTGCAAGCGGGAGAGAAGACAAAAGGAAGAGGCCGTCTGAAAACCGCAATATGTTTTTCAGACGGCCTTACATTTTCCTATGCCGTCAAATGCAGCAGTCCGCAGAAAACGCGTGCGTCATCTTCGGCGGCACACCCTACTCGAAGGCAATATTTTCCGTACCGAACACAGTTTTGCCAAACCAGCCGTAGGGTGTGTGGCGCAGCCACGCACGCGTTCCCGCCAAGCCGTAAAAGCCCCACACCAGCCTGCCCCCACAGAAAACGCGTGCGCCGCTTCGGCGGCACACCCTACCCGAACGGCAATATTTTCCGTACCGGACACAGCCTTGCCAAACCAGCCGCAGGGTGTGTGGCGCAGCCACGCACGTGTCCCTACCGATGCAGAAGCCGTCTGAAAATGCCCGCCGCAACAGACCTGCTGCCTCTCCTATGCCCGCGCTGTGGAGGGCTAGGAAGGGTAGCGGTTGGCAGAACCGCTTTGCCCTTTTGTCTGCAAATATCCTCCGAGCAGCAAAGCCCCCACCCTATCCCTCCCCCGCAAGCGGGAGAGGGAATAAAAGGAAGAGGCCGTCTGAAAACAAGGTTTTCAGACGGCCTCCGATTATGCCGCCGCAGGGCGGGCAAGGCGTGTGCGTTTCGTCCGCACAAACAGGTCAGGCAAGGATTTTGCCGACGATTTCTCCGGTTTCGGACGACAGGTTTTCCACGGCGGCGATGCGTTCGAGTTCGGCCTTCATCAGTGCCTGCCGCTGCGGCTCGAGGCGGCGGCAGATGTTGAAGGCGCGGGCAAGGCCGGAAGCGAGCGAGGGATTGAAGCGGTCGGTTTCGAGGATTTTGTCGGCGAGGAAGCGGTAGCCCGAGCCGTCGGCGGCGTGGAAATGCGGTACGTTGCGGGTGAACGTGCCGATCAGGGCGCGGACTTTGTTGGGGTTTTGCGCGTTGTACTGCGGGTGTTGCAGCGCGGCGCGTACCTGCTGCGGGGTGTCGCCGCGCAGAGAGGAGGCGGTGAGGGCGAAGTATTTGTCCATTGCCAGTGCGTCGGCGGCAAATTTTCCGCCGAATTTTGCCAGCAGGCTGTCGCGCAGGGGCGAAGGGTTGTTGTTTACCGCGCTCATGATGCCCCATTCGTGGGTCATGTTTTTCGCCATTTCGTCATATTTTTCCGACACTTGTTCGATATGCGCGGGGTCGGCGCGCAGGATGAAGGCGCGGCAGACGTTGCGCAGGGTGCGCAGGGCGGCGGGTTCGGGGGCGTAGCCGTAGGGGTCGGGAAAACGCTCTTCCTGTTCGCGGGCTGCGCTGTTGAGGGCGAGAAAACGGCTGTGGAATGCGGCGGCAATCAGGTCGAGCAGGGCTTCGCGGGCTTGGTGGACGGCGAGCGGGTCGAAGTTTTCCATATCGGCCCACAGTTCGGCTTCGGTCGGCACAGACAGCAGCAGGGCTTGGTAGGCGGGGTCGATGTCGGCGGCGAGGACGTGGCCGAGGGCTTCGCGCAGGGCGGCGTGTGCGGGCAGCGGGCGGCCTTCGGCGGCGGCGGCGATATTGGCGGCCACGGCGCGGCGCAGCAGGGTTTGGCCGGCTTCCCAGCGGGCGAAGGGGTCGGGGTCGTGCGCAAGCAGCAGGGCGAGGTCGGCATCGGTGTAGGGATAGTTGGCCCGCACGGGGGCGGAGAAGCCGCGCAGCAGGGAGGGCACGGCATCCGTATTGACACCGCCGAGCACAAATTCCTGTTCTGCTTGGGTCAGGATGAGGACGGCTTCGGTGCCGCGTTTGCCGCCGTATTCAAATTCGAGGCTATCGCCGCTGCGGGAAATCAGGCCGGTTTTGAGCGGCATCTGCATCGGCTGTTTGGCGGCCGCATCCGGTGTGGGCGGCACGGTTTGCCGGACTTTGAGGATAAAGCTGCCGTCTTGCCGACGGCCTTCGATGTCGAGTACGGGGGTGCCGGCCTGGCTGTACCACAGGGCAAACTGGCCGAAATCGAAGCCGCCGGCATCGGCCATTGCGGCGCGGAAGTCGTCGCAGGTTACTGCCCGGCCGTCGTGCCGCTCGAAATACAGCCGCATACCTTTTTGAAAGCCTGCTTCGCCGAGGAAGGTGTGGTACATACGCACCACTTCCGCGCCTTTTTCATAGACGGTCATGGTGTAGAAATTGTTCATATCTTCGTAGCTGGCCGGGCGGACGGGATGCGCCGTCGGGCCTGCGTCTTCGGGAAACTGGAAGGCGCGCAGGCGGGAAACGCTGCCGATGCGGCGCACGGCGCGGCCGGCGCGGTCGGCGGAAAATTCCTGGTCGCGGAAGACGGTGAGGCCTTCTTTGAGGGAAAGCTGAAACCAGTCGCGGCAGGTTACGCGGTTGCCCGTCCAGTTGTGGAAGTATTCGTGGGCAATCACGCTTTCGACGCGCTCGAAATCGGCATCGGTGGAGGTGCGGCTGTCGGCGAGGACGCAGGCGGTGTTGAAGATGTTGAGGCCTTTGTTTTCCATCGCGCCCATGTTGAAGTCGCCCACGGCCACGACCATGTAAATGTCCAAGTCGTATTCGAGGCCGAAGCGGGTTTCGTCCCATTTCATCGCGTGTTTGAGCGACTCGATGCCGAAGCGCACTTTGCCCGCGTCTTCTTTGCGGGTGAAAAATTCGACGGCCACTTTGCGGCCGCTGCGGGTGGTGAAGCTGTCGGCGGTGCGGACAAGGTCGCCGGCCACTAGGGCGAAAAGGTAGCAGGGTTTTTTGAACGGGTCTTCCCATTTGGCCCAGTGGCGGCCGTCGGGCAGGCTGCCGCCGCCGGTTTGGTTGCCGTTGGAGAGTAGCACGGGATAGCGTTTCGCGTCGGCAATAATCGTGGTGGAAAATTCCGCCATCACGTCGGGGCGGTCGGGATAGAACGTGATTTTGCGGAAGCCCTCCGGCTCGCATTGGGTGTAGAGGTTACCGCCGCTTTCATACAGCCCCATCAGGGTTTTGTTTTCAGACGGCCTCACGCGGGTGATGGTATCCACAATGAAACCGCCCGCAGGCGGAGCGGCAACGGTGAGTTTGTCGTTTTCCAAGACATAGTCTGCCGCTTCGCCGTTGATTTTGAAGGAAACAAGTTCGGCCGAGCCGTCGAGCACCAGCGGCGCGCCCGCGCGTTCGCAGCGCATGGTAAGGCGGGCGGTAACTTCGGTGTGGCTGTCGCGGATGTCGAAGCTCAAATCGGTGCGGGAAACCGAATGGGCGGGGGCTTGGTAGTCTTTCAGGTAATGTACGGTTTTGCTCATGGCACGCTTTCAATCGGGAAACGAAAGGGCGCATTCTAGCCTTTCGGCGGCGCGGCATAAAGGCAAAGGCCGTCTGAAAACGCGTTTTGCGGCTTTCAGACGGCCTCTCTGACGGATGCTTCCCCATTTCCTACACGACGGTAAAACTCACCGCTTTTGCATTCGCTGCATTTTTTTCGTCCGCGAAATGCCGTGCTCTATAAAACAATCCGTGCTGGTAACCCAGCAGTTATTCATCGTACCCGGCTCCGACTGGCATTCGGCAAGTGCCAGATTATGGGCATTGGGTTTCTTGGAAATTTTAAAATATTCCTTATAAACGGCTTTGCCGTTTTTCACCACATAGCCGCTTACTCTGGCAGAGCAGGCGTTGTGGTAACTGGCAATAATCCTGCAATCTTTCTCTTGCTTTCTGCTGCGCGTACCTTCCCGACAATGTTGCAAAGCAGCCGATTCTGCTTGTTGCGCAGAAATTTCACTCCTGGTTTTCCAAGAATATATGTGGCGGTCGGAGGGAAGCCACGGACGATAGGGATCGGCTTTCTTCGGAATGGCGGCAATTGCCGAATAATTACCCGATTCGATCACATCATTGCTGTCGTTATAGCTGCTGTTACAAATGGCATTGCCAAAACTTGTTGTTTGCCCATTCAAATCTGTCGGGAGCAGACACTTTTCGCCAACCGGTGTCCGGCCGTCCGCACAATAACATTCCACGGTTTCCGCCTGTGCCAATGAAGCGGCCGGCAAAACAATCAAAATTATCCAATGTGCAAAACGCATGGGTTTTCTCCTTTAAAAAACAACACGGTTAAATATTACTGTTTAAAAAACAGCCTGAAACAAAACCAAACTTTCAGGCTTCCTTTTTATGCGCAGCGGTTTTTCAGACGGCCTCTACCCTTTCAGGCTGCCTTTTGCCTACTCCGCCCATTTCTCCCGCAAAAAGCCGACAAACGCGCGCACGTTGGCGGTGATCAGGCGTGTGGCGGTGAGGGCGTGGACGGGGGTGGTTTCGCTGCGCCAGTTTGGCAGTATGGCTTTCAGGCTGCTTTGCGCCACGTCTTCGCGCACCAGTATTTCGGGCAATAGCGCAATGCCTAAGCCTGCCGCTGCCATCTGCCGTATCATGCCGGGGCTGTTTGCGCCGTAGCGCAGGCAGGGGTGGTTTGCCAAGTCTTGCGGCGACTGGGGTTCGCCGTGCCGGGTGAGATAGCTGGGGGCGGCGTAAAGGCAGCCTGAAAACGCTGCCAGTGGGGTGGCGATGTAGCCCGAATCGGGCAGTTTGCCTGTGCGGACTGCCAAGTCAAACGGTTCGCTGATTAAATCCACTTGGCGCGGGGTTACGTCAAAATCGATGCGCAAAAGCGGATGGCGTTCGGCAAATTCGGGCAGCAGTGGGGCGACCATCTGATACGCCATGTCCACGGGCAGGGAGACGCGCATGTCGTCCAATTGCCCGTGCAGCAGGCGTGCTTCGGTAATAATCGGCAGGGCGCGTTCCAGATAGTATGCGCCTGCGCCCGTCAGCTCCAAACGCCGTGTGCTGCGGTTGAACAGGCGCAGTCCGAGCGCGGCTTCCAGCGCGGCGATGCGGCGCGACAGGGTGGACTGGGGGATGCCGAGCTTGGCGGCGGCGCGGCTGAATCCGTTGGCTTGGGCGACTTCTACAAACAATGCCATGTCGCTGAGGTAATCCATATGGGCTTTCTGTGGGTGGAACGGGGTGGGCGGCAAAACGCAAAGCGTTTGTTTTGTTTGCAGATTATATTATGGATAACAATGGCAGAGGCCGTCTGAAAGCAGGTTTTCAGACGGCCTGTTGCTTTGGGTGGTGAACTAAATCAGCGGATAACGCCGCAGGCCATGCGTGCGCCGCCTCCGCCCAGCGGCGCGGGGTGGTCGCTGTAATTGTCGCCGCCCACGTGGATTACCAGCGAATGCCCGTGCAGTTGGCTGATGTCTTTGATGCGCGGCGCGAGAACGGGCTGCCCGTGTCCGCGGGCATCAATTGCCAAGGCGGGCAAATCGCCCAAGCGTCCGCTGTCGTCCCACGGGCCTTTGTGGGCGTTGGCTTGGTGCGGGTCCCAATGGCCGCCTGCCGAGAGCCCGAGCACTGGTTTGCCGTCTTTTTCGGCGGGGGCGCAGCTTGGGTGTTCGTGCACATGGAAGCCGTACACGCCTGCGGGGATATTTTTCAGGTGGGGCGTGAAGATTGCGCCGTATTTGTTTTGGCTGATGCGTATTTCGCCGACCGGGGTGTCGCCGTTTGCGTTTAACAGGGCAACGGGGACGGTGATTTCGCTTTGCGCGTATGCGCCCAAGGAGACGGCGCAAAGCAGGGCTGCTAAGGTTTTCTGCATGGTTTTTCCTTTGTTGGTGGTTAAGAATGGGATGCCGCCGCTTGTGTGCGGCACCGCTTGCGCCGCGATGATGGTGCAGCGGCGTAGGGTTTAGACGCATCGGGCGGTGGAAACCTTACAGCGGCGTGGCGGAATGTCGGATGCCGTCTGAAAATGCTGTCGGCAAAAGGCAGCCTGAAAACGGGCGGAGCGGGTTTGCAGCGCAGCGTGTTGCCGTGCGACCAAAGCCTGCAAGGTTTGCGGCGAAACCAAAACGGCAGCCTGAAAACCGTTTTCAGGCTGCCCCTGCCTTTTGCCAATTGCTTTTTCAGACGGCATCTTTCAAACAACATCGGTTTGCCCCCATCGTCCCCTACCCCCACCCCCTACCCGGCCGCTTTAACCTTCTCCGCCAGCTTCCGCAGCACGTTTTCCGCCGCCGCCAATTCTTCCGCGTCCAAATCCGCCGTCCATTCTTCCGCCTGCCGCATCCAGCGCAGGTGGATTTTTTCGTAGAGCGCCGCGCCGTCTGCGGTGAGCGAATACAGCGGCGAACGTTTGTGGGCGGGGTTGTCGGCGGCGGCAACCAGCCCGTCTGCCAGCAGCAGGTTGAGCTGTTTTTGCGCGCCTTGGCGGCTCATGCCCATGCGTTCGCCAAGCTGCGGCGAGGTTTGCGGCGCGGCGGCTTGGGCAAGCGCGCCGAGCATCTGCCAGCGCGACGAGGTCAGCCCCAAATCGGCGGCGAAGCGGTCGCCCCATGCGGTCAGCAGCCCGTTGGCGTGGAAAATTCCGGTGCTGATGCGGCTGAGTGTTTCAGACGGCGTGTCCATATTTGTTCCTTTGTTTGTGGTGGTTGGAAACGGAAATAAGTTTACGAATACGGAAACGGGTTGTCAATCTTTACTGTTCTTTACGCACTTAGAATTTGACAACCTGTTTCCCAATCTGTAAACTGGTTTCCATCTTGAACGCAACGACACACGGAGCAAAGCCATGAACCGCAGCCCTTTATTCAAAATCCACGCCGCCGCCTGCATCGCGGGTTTTCTGTTTATCGCCGCTTTTTGGAGCAGCAGCCTGATAAGCGAGCTGTTTTTCGGACACGCCCAAGTGCAGGCGGTGAAACAGGCGATTGCCTACGCGCTGATTGTGTTTGTGCCGATTATGGCGGTGGGCGGCATCAGCAATAAAAAGCTGGCTCTGCCGCGCAGCCTGATGCCGAAAATCGCTTTGAACGGCGCGTTGGTGCTGCTGCCCTGTGCGCTGCTGCTGAATGATTTGGCGCAAAGCAATCAGTTTGGCGCACTGTTTTACGGCATTCAAACGCTGGAACTGACGGCAGGCGCGGCAAACCTTGCCATGATTAGCCTGCACCTGCGCCGCCTCGGCTTGGGCTGCCCCAAGCGTTGTGTCAAAACAAAAACAGCTTAATATCAACAGTTTAATAGCAAAGGAACACACGATGAAACCCGACACGACGCTCCGCTACGGCACGCTGACCCGCCTGTTCCACTGGGGCATGGCCGCCTGCTATCTGTTTATGTTTGCCACCGCGCTGGCATGGAATCTGGACGGCAGCCTGAAATTTCTGATTGGCGCACACAAAGCCGCCGGCGTATTGCTGCTGCTGATGACTTTTGCCCGCTTTCTTTGGGCATTGAAAAACCTGCGCCGCCGCCCCGAAGGCAGCCTGAAAGCCAAGCTGGGACACCTTGCGCTGTATGCGCTGATGTTTGCTGCGCCCGCATCGGGCATGGCGCGGCAGTTTGAAGCCCCGTTTGGCGCGGCACACGGCGCGTTGGCGTTCCTGTTGCTGCTGCTGGTGGGCGGGCACATCGCGATGACGGTGCTCCACCAGCGCAAAGGCGAAGCCGTTTTGCAGCGCATGGCGTAGGCGGCGTTGCAGCAGGCAGCCTGAAACCCTTTCCCCCTTGTTTTCCAACCCCCTTGTTATAGGAGTAACACCATGAAGTTCAATCTGAAAAAAACCGCGCTGATAGGCGCATCCGCCGCCGCCGTATTGTTTGCCGCCGTTGCCGTGGCACAAGATGCGCCGCGTTTCGGCAAAGGCTTCGGCAAGCACCATTCGCCCTTTTCGCAGGAAGCGCGCGAAAAATGGTGCAGCCCCAAGCGCGTAACCCTGATTAACGTGTTTGAAGTGCCCAAAGGCAGCGAAGAAGCCGCCATCCAATCATGGGAAAAATCGCGCGACTTCCTCGCCCGGCAAAAAGGCTACATCAGCACCAAGCTGCACCGCGCCATCCGCCCAGACGGCCGCTTCCAACTGGTTAACGTTGCCCAATGGGCATCGCCCGAAGAATTCCAAGCCGCCACGGAAAAAATGCGCCGCGAGCTGCCCGACACCATGCCACAAGGCACCGTGTTCCACCCCGGTCTGTACAACGTGGTACGCAGCGACGGCGAACCGCCGTTTGCCGAAAAATTCTGCCAAGGCAAAAAACACAGCCGATAACGCGCCGCTGGAAAAGGCAGCCTGAAAACAAGCGAAGCGGATTTCAGTAAAGCGAAAGACGCATCTGGCAAAGGTTTCAGGCTGCCTTGACTGGTTTTCGTTTCGCTATTCTGCTTCTCTATGCAGACTATCCCCGATGCCGTCTGAAAGGCAGCCTGAAAATGTTTTAAACCGCTTTCAGGCTGCCTTAGGTTTTTTTCAGACGGCATGGGGTGTTTGTTTGCCAACTGCTTGCGGTGTTGAGGGGAACTGTCTGCCGCATTGCGGAAACTTACGTTTTTTGGTTGTGGACGGGTCCATTGACTAAACAGCATCACTAACGCTAAGATGAACCTAGCATTAAGTGAAAATGCCACCGTCAATTTACCCCTTTGCCAAGAGACATTAAATTGCATGGTGCAACTCCTAAATTTGGTTGATAACCGAGCAGGAACCACACAAAAAATCCCCGTTGGCGCGGGGATTTTTTGTTATCCCCACTCACCTTGGCCGCCTGTATGAGCGCGGTTGTCAGTATTATAACAAAAGCCCCAAATCGGGGCTTTTGTTATGCGTGAATGAGGTCTTTTAGAGCAGCAATCACGGTTTCTAAATTTTGCCGCTCATCGCTGGCCAGCGCATCAATGCCGAAGCTGTACGCTTTCAAAATCGCGTGCTGTTTACTAGGATATAAATTAAATTCATTTTGAATAATCATTTCGTTTTTCATTTTTAATAATATCTTCAAGTAAATGAAATGCAAGGAAGGAGTAGATACTTGAAGGCTGGCTATCTGATTGACAAAAAGAAATCGCGGAAATAAAAAACTTCCGTTTATATTTTTCATAAATCAAATCAACACCTTGTTTTACATAAAATTTAACTTCTTCTGGGGAAATATTTATGATATTTTCTTCTTTATTAATAGTTAATTGATTAATTTTCAAATAATTGGAAGTATCTGATAGAGTTATTTCTAAAAAATTATGTTGGTTTCCAGTCATTCTAGCAATCTTATGTATACTTCCATCATGCTTGATTATCATTTTATTTTTTCCAAGGATTTCCTGTCCACTTTTTCTCTGCTGCATCATGAGATTCACTGTATCCAGCATTGTGCGTTTTCTCATGTCAGATGCTCATAATTGGTACTGTCAACAGAAAAATTTAACATTTTTCCATATTTAAAAAAATTATTAACTATCAATTCTTTCGTCCAGTAAATCATATGCTTCAATTAACTGTTGCTCTAATTTTTGTACCAATTTGGGATTGCGAATTCCTGACACAATTTCAAACTCTGCTGCATCGATGCATACACCTGCATAAATTTCAATCACAAGGGAGCTAAATAGTTGAAGTTCTTCTTTTGTTAAAGAAATAATAATATTGCTTTTTTCAAAATTTATTATATTCATAATCAAGCCTACTGTTGCTTATCAAAATAAGTTTTTCCTGATGTTGGCCTAAATGCTGTTCCACCATCTTTTGAATTTGGGTCTCTAATTACAATTGTTCCAGACTTATCATCCCAAATTGCTCTTATGTGTTTGGATTGTAATCTTCGAATTCCCAAGAAAAAAATCGTAATAAGTTTGAAAGTGTCAAATCCCAAGTTTCTTTTGAGCAATATTCTAATATTTTATCAATTTCACTTTTAATAATCTTATGATCAAACTGTTCTAATATTAATGCATTAGACCAAAAAAAACCTTCTTTATTACAATGATGGGAAATCCATTTAGGAGAACAAATGCAAAGTGAAAAAATAGATGAGCCTTGTTCTCCTTCGATTCCGATATCCAAATCTATCCATCTATGAAAATTATCTGGAATTTCGGGGGTGAATTTTTCAAAATCAATATCATATAAATTTATGCTTTTTAAATCTAATTTAATCATTTTATATTCAAATGTCCATTAGTTAATGGTTTTTCCATCAACACTTCTAGTAACAAAATTAGCTTGCACTCCCGTTGGGTTAAGTGATTCAGGGGTGTTTGATTTTGTAGTTGGAGGACGATATAGCCTTGTGCCATCTGCACTTAACATACATCCTTGACAAGATGGACTATTAACTGGTTTAGCCCCGTCTCCAACCCAAGTTAGATGTAGAAATCCCTAGCGTTGTTTACAGTATTTCAAGGAAAATACCGTAAATGAACATCCACAAAAACACCCGCCTCGTCCCACACGACCGCCAAGCCATCTGGCTCGCCTACACACAGAACAAAGAAAGCGTTACTTCATTAGCACAACGCTTTATGGTCAGCCGTACCACCATCTATCGTGTGCTCAAAGCCGCACGAGTCCAATTACTTGTGCCGCAGAACAGCACCAACAACCGCTTCAAGCAGGCCTATTACGGAATGCGCCGTTTGGCCAAAGCAGAACGCGCCATCTAAGAGAAGCTTAAAAAGCAAGCCAAACGCTACAACAAGTCCTACCCGGGCGAAATGGTTCATGTGGACACCAAACGGCTGCCGTTGCTCAAAGGGCAGAGAGTTAGCGACAAACGCGATTACCTGTTTGTTGCCATTGATGACTTCTCACGAGAGCTATACGCGGCTGTCTTGCCCGACAAAACGGCAAACAGTGCCGCCATGTTTCTTAACGACCACGTTATCAAACCCTGCCCGTATCTGATTGAATGCATCTATTCGGACAACGGCAGCGAGTACAAAGGCGCGGCTAATCATGCGTTTGGCGTTGCCTGTTTTGAGAACGGCATCAATCAGAAGTTTACCCGTCCTGCGCGTCCGCAAACCAACGGCAAAGCCGAAAGGGTGATACGGACGATTATGGAGATGTGGCACGACAAACAGCAGTTTGACAGCCCCAGTCATCGGCAGAAAGAGCTGTGCCGCTTTGTGAATTTCTACAATACCGTGAAGCCGCACAGCAGCCTGAAAGGGGATACGCCTTTTGAGGTGTTGCAGGCTTATTTTTCCCAACCTGTTGTGTAAACAACGCTGTTGATTTCTACAAGTTAGAGCGGATGAGTTCTAACGCGTTTTCATACAGGGGCATTTTTGTCCTTCTGCCTGACGATTGACCAAGCAGGGGAAGCGTTTGTACAGATTAAACAGCAAGAGCAGAAACTTACGTTTTTTGGTTGTGGACGTGTCTATTGACTAAACAGCATTACGTCTTTGCTGGGTCTTCAATCCAGTCTACGCGTGCTATTGCTATTAGTTGTCATTTTTTTATAAATTTCAATAAATTGTTGCTGTAAGTTCTCTACTTCATGTTTTCTAACCCCAGAAACATTTTCAAACTCTCTTGCATCTACACATACGTCAGCATATATCTCATTCAAGATGGCTCGTAAGACAAAAACTTCATCTTGAGTTAATGAGATGGTTGAATTTTGATTGTTTATAGATAGTATATTCATAACCTTACCATTATAAGCCATCATAATATTTTCTACCTGATGTTAGTCTAAATGCCGTACCTCCATCATCAGAATTTTTATCTCGGATAACTATTGTTCCTGTTTTATCATCCCAATACGCGGTTCTACCACGAGGCAGCTCTTTCATATCTGTCGGGTTGGAAACAATATTTTCAATATGTTGGGCAAAATCTGCTCGTGAATTGATATTTAGGTCAGTAAATTCTTGTTGTCTTATGACATGCTTGTCATAAGCATAACTACCACTAATTTGTTCACCAATTGAGTTTTAACTTTATCAGGACTTAAAATACCAAGTGCATTCTTACTCTTTTCTTCTGAATACTGCACCATATGTATGATTTAGTTCCCGAGTAGAAAGTAAAGAGTAAATGCATTCACAATCACAATCATATGAACCATACCCTGCTGATAATTCTGTTATCATTATTTCCATATCTTCTCTATCATCATCAGTTACCTCTCTATCTAAATAGCATCTAATAATAAGTTTCTGTTTTAATTCATCAAATTCCGCTGTAATTAATCTTATATCGGCATGAATCATGCCTAGCATTGCACGATTCATGCCAACTATTAGCCAGTCAGGTGTAGTTAGGTTGGGATTTGAAATTTTCATTATTTAATTTTTTCTATTGTATTAGGATTGTGAGGAACAATATGCACACCTTTATTTCCAGTGTGAACAGCACCAAAATTAGTGCTTAGACCAGATGAAGCATCCACACCAATTGTTTTACCAAAATCAACTACTGGCATACCGCGGCTAGTTTTGGAAATAACTGGGTAATTGCCAGAGTGTATACCATTAAGCAGTTCTTGTGGGTCAACATTGCTATCCAGTACACTTCTACCTGGGAGATAATTATTATGGTCTAAAATGTGCTTTCCTTGCACTCCTTCATGAATTTGTTTTCCGATGCTGTCAGTGCTGAAATCTACATTTTTGGTTGCAAACATCTCCCCATCTACAGGTTGCATGATGCGCGTGGTGGGCATTTCATAGTCAGTACCTTTAACCCAATCCCACTTGGCAGGATTGACTTCTACCTTTTTGCCACCCCAAACCGTAGCTGCTGCCTCTGCACCGGCAAGAGCAGTTTGTGCCGTTGCAGTCGTATTTGGATGGGCATCTGCCCATTGTTTGGCAGAGTTGATACCGTCCCGAACCGCAAAAGCACTGTCTTGTAATGAGGTTGCAGCTGCAAGTTGTGCTGCGGGACTTAAATTTCCTAAATCATTAATACCCTGTAAAGTTTTCTGTGTGGTCGTATCGGTTACCGGATTTACCGCACTGTCTGTAATTGCCCCAATGCCCAATCCCTGAAAACCTGTTAAAAAAGGATTGGCTGCGCCTTGGATGATGCCGCGAACATCATCCATGCGGTTACCCCACCAATTTTTATTAGGGTCGCTTTCCCATATCAGTTTTCCTGCCTCATCTGCTCGGCTGAAAAAATCAGGAACGGCATCGGCATTTTCTTTTAGCCAACGGTCTGAAAAAGGGGCATATGGGACAATGTTAATTTTTGTTTTTGTAGATGTTCCTTTGACATGGTAGCTGTATATATCCCTTGCACCTTTTGGCACGGGATAGCCGCCGCCCTGCGGCCCGTCATATCCATCCGCAGGATGGATTTCCGATCCTGTCCGATGAAGTTGGTAAACAGTAAAACCACCATCTACACCGCCACTGAAATCAGAAAGGCTTTTTGAATTATGGTTATCAAACGGAGCATGTACTTCATGTCCGTGTCCTGAAAAATGGGTTTCGTAACCGATAACACCTTCAAATCCTGTTCGTTCATGCGTAATAGGCAGTACAGGTCCGACAGCAGTCCCTCCAAATGTGCGAACGGCATAAACCCGATTTGTAATGCTGCCACGACCATTGCCAAACAGATGATATTTACCACCAGGCTCGTAGTGTTTTGCCTGCATATCATCGCGTAAACGTGCATCTAAGCCGTTAGCATGGGCAATAGGCATTTGTAGTAAGGATGTTGCTACTACAAACAGCAGCATGAATTTTTGAATAGAAAATTTCATTTTATTTTCCTTGACAGCAGGCGGGTATGACAGTGTAAATCAAGGTTGCTCTTGTCTGCGTTGTCGTATTACTTCATCACTGTATCCATATCCTTTATGGCTGTTATCGTTTTCTACGGATGGAGCAGTGCTGCCTGTCTGATTGCCGTATGGTTGAATATCAGAGAAATCGACCATTAATCCTTCAGTCGGTTTAATTCCTTTGCTTACTTTGTACGGTCCCATCCATAATGCGTAATTTTCTTTATAGGCAGCTTCAAATGCGTTGGTTTTGGGTTTAATCAGCAATTGCTTGTTGGTTCTGTCTACTGCGAAATATTCCAGTTTTGTTTGGGCTCTCAATGTTTCGGCATTGTACAGGTGCATTTCGGTTCTATTACGGATAGTTCCGAATACATCAATGTTAATAAATACATCCGTATCTGCATTGGCAGGAGAAACAACATCTATGCCTCTCAGGAAAAATACGGTCTGCACCAAATGGGAAAGAAAAGCAGTGTCGCGCGGGTTGGTAGTCAAGGTTTCATTACGATAGTCGCCCATTCCGCCAATATTCAATCCGATACTGCTTCTGCTTCCACTGCCGTCTGATTGGGTACGCGATACCGCAGGGGCATTAAGTGTAGATAAAGAAGTGGTTAAACCTGTCAAGCCGCCTGATGTTGTTTCTGCGGTGGTTTCGTAACGCGGGTAGGTGTAATCGGTACGGCTGGCAGGGCTGTTTATGTATTCGCCACGCACTAAGGCATCTATGGAATAACGGCCGCCCGTCAAACTCCCTGACCCTTGGTCACCCATAGTCGCAATGTACAGTGCAACTTTTCGTCCCTGCAATGCCTGTAAATCCATATCTTTAACGGCAGCTCTTGCCGAAGCAGCTACGAGTTCTTGCTCAACCGCAAAACGTTTGCCGCCGCCATGCGACGGAATACCCGTTAGCGTACCGCAGGCGGATAAGATCAAAACTGAAAACAGTACAGGTATCAGCAGCCGTGCTTGCATAAAGTTTCTCCTTCGGACAAGTGGTAAATTAAATAAATAATTAGAAAAGACTTTTCTGTGGATTGCGTTGGAACTTAAACAGTAGTGTTGCCACTTTACGGCCACGTTTACGCGCTTCCCACTCAATCAGCCAATTATCTTTTTCGGTCAGTTCTTTAATTGCAGGCTCAATAACGCGTTTACGCAATAATTGGAAATTTGTTTTGTAACTTTCGGTTGCCTCCATAGCGTGCCAAAACTCTTCAATCGGTATAGACAGCCAACCCGAGCCGTCTGTCTTGTCTTTCATCTGTTCAAACAATTCAAGCAGCCGCCATGAGTAAATAGAGCGCAAGGCGGCAGCCTGTTGTAGTTGGTATTTGGTAAATTCTCTTTGCAATTCAAATAAAAAAGGGAAGATGTACTCAGAAAATCTGAATTTAACTAAGCCTTCATCTTTGAAATAATCATAGCCCTGAACCCAAATTGTCGTACGCGTACCGATTTTTTTACCGTCCGTTATTTGCCAAGACAGCGTTCGCTTCATCAATGTGCCTACCGCCCCTTTGAGCTCGTTATAGGCGGTACGGATATCTACGCCGTAGGTGTCGGCGTACTCTTGGGCAGTCAATTTAACTTCTCCATTCACACCGCCGAGCTTGGCAATTCCTGCCATTAAAATCCGTTTTTCCACTAAATTCAAAGTTTGAGCGGAACGCGTGATGTAATTTGAGATTACAACATGACTAGTAGTCAAATGACTAGATTTTTTTTACAAGTTTTCCCATTATTGAAACACTCTTACTACAATCAAAACTTTAAATATTATGTTTTAATATTCGAAATAAATTAAATATTTTTTTGCTTTATTTGTAGCAAAGGTGTTTTATTTTTACTTGTGGATTGAGTAGCAAAAATGTTTCAAGTTCTTTTACTCTAAATACCCTTTAGGGAAACCGTTGCGCCCAATAAAACCGCCCGCGTCCAAGCACCACAGCCCTATCCAAACAAAGGCACAACCCGCTTTCAGCCTGCCTTGCCTGATTTCCGTTCCGCCGTTCCACTCCGCTCCGCCACACAAACCGCCCCCCGATGCCGTCTGAAAAGCAGCCCGAAAACACCAAAACGCCGTCTGAACCCCATGTGCAGACGGCGTTTGATTATTCCATATACAGATAAGACTTATCCGTTTTACCCCATTTATCCCCGTTCCCATCCCCCCTATACTGGCAACACCCTCACAGGCAGCCTGAAACGCCGACCGCACCGCCCACCCCGTTTTCAGACGGCCTCCCCCAACCCCAACCCATAAGAACCAACAACATGAAACTCCTGCAACCCTACACCCTCGGCAGCCTGAAACTCAAAAACCGCATGGTAATGGCCGCCATGACCCGCAGCCGCGCCGATGCCGACGGCGTAGTCGGCGCAATAACCGCCGAATACTACGCCCAACGCGCATCCGCAGGGCTGATACTGTCCGAAGCCGTCAACATCTCCGCCGACGCACTCGGCAGCCCGCTCACCCCCAGCCTGTACACCCCCGCCCAAATCGAAGCATGGCAAAAAGTAACCGCCGCCGTACACGAAAAAGGCGGGCTGATATTCGCCCAACTCTGGCACACAGGGCGCGTCGCCCACTCCGCCGACCGCCACGGCATACTGCCCGCCGCCCCCAGCCCAATCAAAATCGAAGGCATGCAGCACTTCACCTCGCAAGGCGCAAAAGATTACGAAACCCCGCGCGAACTCACCACCGCCGAAATCCAACAAATCATCGCCGACTACGCCCAAGCCGCCCAAAACGCCATCGCCGCAGGCTTTGACGGCGTAGAACTGCACGCCGCCAACGGCTACCTGCCGCAGCAATTCCTCGCCGACAGCAGCAACCACCGCCAAGACGCATACGGCGGCAGCACCGCCAACAAAGCCCGCTTCACGCTGGAAACCATGCAGGCAATCATCGCAGCCGTGGGCGGCGAGCGCGTCGGCATCAAAATCAGCCCCCTGCACCCCTACGCAGGCATCGCGTTTGACAACCCAACCGCCACTTATGAATATCTAATCAACGAGTTAAACAAACTGGACTTCGCCTTTGTAGAAATCATGCAGCGCGCGCCCATGTTCCCCCTGCTGCCGCACTATCCGCAAAGCGACGAACTCGCCCTGTTCGGCAAAATGGTGCAGGGCAAAACCCTCATCGCAGGCACAGGCTACACCGCCGCCACAGGCGAAGCCGCGCTGGAAAGCGGCGCAGCCGATTTAATCGCCTACGGCGCAGCCTTCCTCGCCAACCCCGACCTGCCGCGCCGCTTCGAGCAAGGCGCAGAGCTGAACACCCCCGACCGCGCCACCATGTTCGGCGGCGGCGAGCAGGGGTATGTTGATTATCCGTTTTTAAAATAGCGCAGCCGACAGCAGGCAGCAAGGCCGTCTGAAAACACATTTCAGACGGCCTTTTGGGCTACAATGCCGCCGCCGCGTTTTCAGACGGCCAAACCAATACGGAAAACCATATGAATCTGCGCCTACGCCGCATCCCACAGGCCGTGCGCCGCTCCCGCACATTCGGCTTCGCCGCCTTCCTCTGCCGCCGCTTCGACGAGCTCAACGTACCGCAGGTGGCCGCCAGCCTGACCTTTACCACGCTGCTGGCACTCGTCCCCGTCCTCACCGTCGCCCTCTACATCCTCTCCGCCTTTCCCATGTACGGCCGCCTCTCCGCCGCCGTGCTGCAATTTATCGACAGCAACCTCGTTCCCCAGGGCGCGGGCGCGGTGCGCGGCTACCTCGCCACCTTCCAAAACAACGCCGCCAACCTCACCGCCATCGGCATCGCCTTTCTCGGCCTCACCTCCCTGCTGCTCATCCGCACCATCGACCTCACTTTCAACCGCATCTGGCAGGTACAAAACCTACGCCCCCTGCGTATGCAGCTCCTGCTGTACTGGATGATGCTCACTTTCGCCCCGCTGGCCGTCGGCTGCGGGCTGGCTACATGGGAAATCCTCATCAAAGACAAGCTCCTGGCCGCGTCCGACCCGTTTTCAGACGGCCTGCGCATCCTCGCCGCCACGGCAGGCGGCTCCGTCGCCCTCTTCTTCCTCTACCGCTACATTCCCAACCGCTACGTCCCTGCCCGCCACGCCCTCGCCGGCGCGGCCGCCACCGCCCTCCTGCTCGAACTGCTGCGGCGCGGCTTTGCCTGGTATATCGGCACATTCAACAGCTACACCCTGATTTACGGCGCATTCGCCGCCATCCCCGTCTTCCTGCTGTGGATTCATCTCGTCTGGATGCTCCTGCTCTCCGGCGCGGTATTCACCTCCTCCCTGTCCTACTGGCATGGCGACGCGTTCCGCACCGCCTTCGGCGCGCGCACCCGTTTCGACGACGTACTCAAAATCCTGCTCCTGCTCCACCGCGCCCGCAGCGCAAACCGCAGCCTGCACATCCAAGACTTCCGCCGCCGCATCAGCCTGGGCTACGACGAACTGGGCGGCCTCCTCGACGCACTCGTCCGCCACGGCTACATTTGCTGCGGCAAACGCGGCTGGACGCTGCAAACCGATGCCGCACACATCCGCCTCGACGAACTCTTCGCCCTCTTCGTCTACCGCCCCGCCCCCGAAGGCACCGACACCGTGGCCGACGCGGTATCCGAACGCGTCCGCCCCGTTCTCGCCCGCATGGACGACACCCTGGAAAGTTTCGCCGCCGCCCTGCCCGAACACGGCAGAGAGGCCGTCTGAAAACGGCACACGCTCCTTTCAGACGGCCTCCATCTTTTCCCCGCACCCTACCGCCGGAAAAAAATCCGCAACCGATTATCGGCGGAACCGCTCGTTTACCTGTTATCGAGCCTATGATTTGCCGCACCAAAGCTGCGGATTTCCCACACAATCCCGCTGCGGCAAACCGCTAACAAACCCGGACGCGACATGAGTTTTTCCCACACCGAATTGAGCAAACGCTTCTCCCTCCTCACCGGCACCCTGCCCGAATTCAACCTCCCCCGCACCCTCACCGCCCAGCTTCTGCGCGTAACCGCCGAACGCCTCAGCACCCACATGAACCGCTGCCTCAGAGCCGAAGGCATCACCGAAAGCCTGTGGTACGCCCTGCTCTTCGTCTACGTCAGCCCCAACCGGGAAATCATGCCCTCCCAGCTGAGCGACCTGCTCAACCTGACACGCACCAGTGCCACCCGCCTGTCCGACGAAATGTCCGCACGCGGCTGGATACGGCGCGAACGCGGCACCAACAGCCAAGACCGCCGCCAAATCATCCTGCGCCTCACCCCCGAAGGCGAAGCCTTCATCCACAAAATCCAGCCGCTGATTGCCGCCAAACGCGACCGCATCTGGGCAGACTTCACCGAAGCCGACTACGCCGAACTGCAACGCCTGTTTGCCAAGCTGCTCGACAAACTCCAAGACTGACCCGAGCGCACGGCACACGGCAAAGGCCGTCTGAAAACACAGTTTTCAGACGGCCTTTCAATATGGGGCAAACCCGCAGAGCCGGCAGAGGCAAAACAGAAATCCGCGCCCGCACCGGCCGCAAACAAAGGTTTTTATCGCGGCAGATACCGTTTTGCAGCACAAAAACCGCCGCCGCCGAACGCAAACAGCCGCTAGCCCCGCCTGCGCCGCGCCATATTTTTACCGATACGCGCCAGCTCCTCTGTGGGAATATGCGTTTTACCCAACTCAAACAAACCCTCTTCCAAAGCCAGATGCACGGCATAGCCGTCGGCAAAGGCCTTGAACACCGCCGCGTCCGGGCGGTAGGCCGCATCCGCTTCCAGCCCGGCAAACTCGGCGGCCACCGCCGACCAGTTGGCATGAAGCAGGCCGTGCTGGCGCAGAAGCTCGTCCACATCGGCCTGCGCCTGCGGCGCGTAACGCAGCAGCAGCGGAAAATAATCCAGCTCCTCGTCTTCGTGGTGCAGCGGCGCGGCAACATTGAAATAGCGGGCAATCTGACGCACGGCCTGCATCACCACATCGTTGCAGCCGTGTTCGGCAATATAGCCGTCGAGCATTGCGACCTGTCCGCAAAAGCGGCGCACCTTGCCGTGGCAGGCATAGAGCATTGCGATCGGATCGTCGAAAGTAACGCTTTTTGCATTGAAAAAATTCATGTTTTTCCGTTTCAGGCCGTCTGAAACCCGTTCCCGCAGGAAACAGGACGGCGGCACGCATTCTGTAGTTGGCAGAGGGCGCAGTATATAGCGGAACAAAACAGAAAAGATACAAGGCAGCAAAACGCAGGCGGCACGGGGCGGATTTCCCCTCATTGGTTTTTAAACGCCTGGACATCCGCCTCTTCAAACAGAAACGCGGCCGGGCCGCAGATTTTTTATTTTGTCCCGCCGCCGCATCCTGCACCGCCCCCGCCTTTTTCAGACGGCCTGATACCGTACCGCCTGCGGAACAAGCTGCGGCAGACGGCAAAAACGGCCTGCATATGCAGGCCGTCTGAACAATGGCGGATACCTTATTTCAGGGTAACGTGGCCGATCATCTGCGCAGCGTGGGCGGGGAAGGAGCAGTAGAACTCGTATTTGCCGTCGGCTGCCAGCTTGGATGTGTCTACGGTTACGCTGGTTTCTTCGCCGCCGCCGATCAGTTTGGTATAGGCGATGACGCGCTCGTCGCCGGCTTTCACATAGTCGCCGTCCGCACCGGCAGACGCACCGTCGGCAATCACGGCTTTGGTGTCTTGCGCTTTGGAAATCACGATGTTGTGTCCCATTGCGGTTTTGGGCATTTTGCCGGTGTGTTTGAGGGTTACTTTGAACTCTTTGCAGTTGGTTTTGTCGATAACCAGCTCTTTGGTGTTGAAGTTCATCATGTCGTCGGATTCGACCACGGTTTCACACGCACCTGCGGCGGGCGCGGCGGCTTCGGAGGCGGGAGCTTCGGAAGCGGCTGCGGCAGGCTCGGAGGCTTCGGATGCAGGTGCTTCGGAAGCGGCGGAAGCCGGTGCTTCGGCGGAGGCCGCAGGCGGCGCGGGCGGGGTCTCGGCGGGTTTTTCGCCGCCGCACGCGCTCAAAGCCAAAGCCGCTGCGGAAATCAGTGCCAGATATGCTTTCATGTTTCATCTCCTTGATGATGACGTTGGAAAATAATCGGAAACAAAAAACAATCCGTTGCAGACAACCAACGGAAATCGGGCGCAATTTACCATGATTTGACAACAAAGGATAATTATTTTTGATATTTGCCGACCAAACGGCGCAGGGCGGCGGCCAGCTGCGGATGGTGTTCCAGCCTGTCCGCGCCGTCTGCCAGCGCATCCAGCGCGGCAGGGCTGAGTTTGAGGCTGTTTTGCCGGGGCGGTGCGGCGGTTTTGGGGACGGTTTTGACGCGGACGGCGGTAATCAGCCCGCTGCATTGCCGCAGCTTCGGCAGCAGGGCGGGAGCGAGCATTTTCAGACGCGAGGCGGCGGTGCCGTTGGCAGCCAGCAGCACGAGGCTGCCGTCTTGGTCGATACGGGCCGTTTGCACATACGGATGGAGGTTGGCGGGCAGGTGCTGTTTGACGGCGCGGTCGAGCTGCCGCCATGCCTGCGCGCTTTGCAGCAGAAATTCAAGCTGCGTACGGGCGGAAGGGTCGTCGCCCTGCCCGCTGCGTTTGCCGATTTGTTTGAAATCCATTTTTCAGACGGCCTCTTCCGTTTTTGCGATGTGTCAGGTCTGCACGTTCCGTTTTACCGCTGCCGCACCCATGTTGGCAAGCGCGTCGGCGCGTTCGTTTTCGGGATGGCCGGCATGGCCTTTGACCCATGTCCAGATAACTTCGTGTTCGGCGACAAGGCGGTCGAGTTCGCGCCACAGGTCTTCGTTTTTCACCGGCTGTTTGGCAGAGGTTTTCCAGCCGTTTTTCTTCCAGCCGTGTATCCAGCTTTCCATGCCGTTTTTGACGTATTGCGAGTCGGTGCAGATTTGCACGCGGCTTTTGCGTTTGAGGGCTTTGAGTCCTTCGATGACGGCGGTCAGCTCCATGCGGTTGTTGGTGGTTTCGGTCTCGCCGCCGCAGAGTTCTTTTTCGTGGCGGCCGTAACGCAGCAGCGCACCCCAGCCGCCCGTGCCGGGATTGCCTTTGCACGCGCCGTCGGTGTAGAGATAGACGGTTTTTTCCATATTTCAGCGCACCGGCAGCGTTACACGGCGCGGCATGATTTTTGCCCGACTGCTTGGGATAAGTGGGTGTCTGCCATTTTCTTTCCTTTTAATCAATATGTTGAACTGGCAATAAGGTTTTAAGGCCGCCCGAACGCTATTTGCCCGTCAGCCAATATTCGCCCTGTATCACATTGCCTGCTTGCGGCGTATCGGCAAAGGCTGCGGCAGGATAAACCGCCGACCATATGCCGCCGAACGTTTCTATTTCGCAGTAGTAAAACGGGCTTCGGCTGACCGTGTTATACCGTTGCTCCGCCGAGCGCACTATACCCGTAAACAAAGCACGGGCGGCCGGGCGTGTGCCTTCGGGCGCGTTTTCGTCTGCAAACATTCCGACGGGAATAAAACTCTGCGTTGCCCATTCGAATTCCTGTTTTTCCTGCCTCGCGGCAAACGCGGCTTCGTCGGCAAACCATTCCGCCGATTCGGCAAAGGCACATACCAATTCTCTGCGCAGTACCCTCCGTGTGCTGCGGGAAGGATGCAATATCGGGAATATCCAGCACAAAAGGATAATCGCCGTCCGCGCACCCGCCGTCTGCCGCCTGACTGCCGTTTTGCCATACTTGGGCAAAACCCGTGCCGTCACCGTATCCGCTGTCTTGCACGCTTTGCACCCAAACCGGCTGCAATCGGCCGGGAAAATAGGGTTCGGCCACGCAAAGCCTGTTGTCTTTATCCGTGCCGATCCAAAGCTCTGCGCCGCCGGCATCACGCTACACCGCGCAGGCACCGACTGTTTGCGTGTGCGGCAAAATGTGTTGGACCAGGGCAGACAATGCTTCGTTGCCGGTGATGTCCGTGAAAGCAATCGCATCGTAATGGTTCATGGTTTTTTTCCTTTGCCGGCTTGGAGGCCGTCTGAAAACGGGCTTGTTTGCCGTGTGCGGCCGGGACGGCTGCGGCGGATTATAACAGGCCGTCTGAAAGCGGATTTTCAGACGGCCTTTCGTGTCAGTCGGGCAGCAGCTTGCCGGGATTCATGATGCCGCGCGGGTCGAAAGCGGCTTTCACGGCCTTCATCAGGGCAATTTCCGCCGCGCTGCGCACGCTGTTCAGGCGGTGGCGTTTAATTTGGCCGATGCCGTGTTCGGCAGCGATGGTGCCGCCGCAGGCCAAAACGTGTTCGTACACGATGTCGTTTACCGCGTTTTCAAAAGCATAAACACCGTTGTCGGACGCTTCGGGCAGGAAGGTGTTGTAGTGCAGGCTGCCGTCGCCGAGGTGGCCGAAAACGACAATGCGGATGCCCGCGAAAGCCGACTGCAAAGCCACACCGCAACGTTCGACGAAAGCGGCCACGCGGGTAATGGGAACGGCAATGTCATGCTTGATGCTCACGCCCAAGCCGCGCTGGGCGGCGGAAATGTTTTCCCGCAAAGCCCACAGGGTTTGCCGCTCGCCCTCCGATTGCGCCAATACGCTGTTGGCAAAACCGTTTTCCAGCAGACACTCGGCCAAAAGGCCGCCGAGATCGGGGCGCGCTTCGCTGTCGGTCAATTCGAGCAAAACATGCCACGGCGCATCTGTCGGTTTGGCGGTGCGGCAGAATGCGGACGACAAATCCAGCGCGTCCCGCCCGACCAGCTCGAAGCTGCTCAGCCGTTCGCCGAAGCGGCTCCGTATCAGGGCAAGCAGCTCCACGGCCTCTGCAATGCCGTCCGCACCCGTCCAAACGGTTTCGCGCACCTGAGGCAGGGGAAAGAGTTTCAAGGTGGCGGCGGTAATCACGCCCAGCGTACCTTCGCTGCCGGTAAAAAGCTGGCGCAGGTCGTAGCCGGTGGTGTTTTTGTGCAGCGGCGACAAGTGGGACACAAGCTCCCCGTCGGGCAGCACCACTTCCAGCCCCATTACCAAATCGCGCATGGTGCCGTAGCGCAATACGTTCAGCCCGCCCGCGTTGCAGGCAATGTTGCCGCCGATCTGACACGATCCCTCGCTGGCCAGACTGAGCGGAAACAGCCGCCCGGCTTCGGCCGCCGCCGCCTGCACGTTTTGCAGAATGCAGCCTGCTTCGGCGGTCAGGGCGTTGTCGGCGGTGTCGATGGCGCGTATGCGGTTCAGACGGCCTAAATTCAGCAACACCCCGCCATCAGGCACGGCCGCTCCGCACAAGCCGGTATTGCCGCCCTGCGGGGTAACGGGAATGCAGTTTTCAAAACAAAAACGCATGATCTTGCGCACGGATTCCGTGTTGCGCGGCAATAAAAGCAAATCCGCCCGCCCCGTGTAGCGGCGGCGTTGGTCGGTAAGCAGGGCGGTATTGTCGGAAATTTCGTCTGGCGCAAGCAGGGCGGCGAGACGGCGGCAGGAAGCGTGCATGGCGTATTGTTCTCTAATGTGTGCGGACGGTTTTCAGACGGCCTGTTATCTTGTTATACAGCGGAACAAAATAAAAAATCTACGGCGTGGCTCCGGCTTGGCTCAAAGAGGAGGGTTTTCCAATGCATTAAAAAAACAATACCGAGAAAATCCGCCTCCGTACCGTCCGCGGCCTTGTATCTTTTCTATTTTGTTCCACGATACCTATCGTACTCTGTAACCATAGGAAAACGGGACGCTTGCGCGTCCCGTTTTCCATACTGCAAAAGCAGCTTATTTGCTGGCAGCAGCTTCGGAAGCAACAGCTTCCATAGCGGAAGCGGCAGAAGCAGCAGCACCTTCCACAGCGGCAGTAGCGGAAGCGGCAGCACCTTCGGCAGCAGAAGCGGCGGCATCGGCAGCCTCAACAGCAGCGGATGCGGCACCTTCGGCTGCGGATGCAGCTTGGGCAGAGGCTTCGGATGCTGCGTTTACAGCGGCGGAAGCGGCCTCGGTAGCGGCTTTTTCACCACCGCAGGCAGCCAGGAACAAAGACATCAGGGTAGCGGCTAACAGGGATTTTTTCATTTTTGAACACCTTACGAAATAACTATAAATTAATTGAATGGATAAAACATCAGCAAAATATTGTTGCCTGCAACAGCTTGCCCGCAACAATTCGGTTTGCAGGCTTCGGCATATGCTGAACCCCGACATTATGCCCATGCGCAAGTGCAAAATCAATTGCGCTTTGATTTGAATCACAATGCGCCGCCGCCGCACAGGATATGATGCGCAGTTTTCCGCAGTAAAAATGCAGGCCTTTCCCGCACATCACGCGGCAATCCGCCTGTTTTTTCAAATTTATCAGACAATTGTTTTATTTTTTGCACTGCTTCGCCATTTCCTGCTGCTCCGTCCGCATCCGCCATACTTATTAGTAGCAAAAATGCAACAATCCTGCATAGCCCTTGGAAAATACCGCATACAAAACCTCTGTCCCGTTCGGGAAAAGCAGGCCGGAAAGGCAAAATAATACAGGCCGTGCCGCTGTCATGATGTTACAATCCGCGTTTTCCAAATCCTGTTCCGAAAGACAGCCATGATTAAAAAAGACACCGTTGTCGGCCTGCATTACCAGATGTTTGATGCCGACGACCAGCTCATCGACGAAACCCAACAGCCCATTGTGTATCTGCACGGCGGCTACGACGGCATTTTCCCGCTGGTGGAAGAAGCCTTGCACGAAAAGAAAGTCGGCGACGAAGTGGACATCGTCCTGCAACCGGACGACGCTTTCGGCGAACAGGATCCCTCTCTCGTCCGTATCGAAGCCGCCGATGCCTTCCCTTCCGAAGTGAAGCCCGGCATGATGTTTGAAGCCGATATGCCCGACGGCGATGTGGTCGTGTTCCGCGTTACCGATGTGGCCGAAGGCAAGGTGGTGGTGGACGGCAACCATCCTTTGGCAGGTATGAAAATCCGCTTCAAAGCCAAAGTGGAAAGCATCCGCGAGGCGACCAAGGAAGAAACCGAACACGGCCATGTCCACGGCCCGCAAGGTCATCACCACTAAGCGTTTCCAAACCGTGCAAGCGCATTTCCCTCATCAATAACAATCTGTTTTGAGCGGGATTTGTGTCCGTACCGGCAGTATGAAAAAGGCCGTCTGAAAATATTCAGACGGCCTTTTCCTTTACACATTCCGCTATATGCCGCCAACGGATTTTTATGGTGGAACAAAATAGAAAAGATATAAGGCTGCAAGGCACGGTAACACATTGTTTTTTATTTCGCCCCACTATATTTTCCATGCGTTCCTTTACACAAAATATCCGTTTTCAGACGGCCTCTTGTGCTTCTTCCAACTCCGCACCCAGTTCGCGCAAAACGGCCAGAGCCTGCGCCCAAGCAGTATCGATATGGACACAGGCCCCACCTTCGGCTTTGAGGCCGAACTCGATATGCGGGAGGATATGTGTACCGTCGGCTTCGGTGCGGCCGGTACTGGGCAGGCTGTATGTGCGGATGCCTGCGTAGGTGCGTTCGAGGTCTTCCATCAGGGGAGTAATGCGCGATTCGGGCAGGCCGTAAACGAGGATGGTGCGTTGCGCGGAGGAAATACGGTGGAAGCTGTCGGCATAATGGCTGCGCAACACCCATTCGGCCATGGGGTGCGCCATAACGGGGAATCCGGGCAGGAAGTAGTGGCGCATGAGTGAGAAGCCGGCAATGCCGTTGTAGGGATTGGGGATGGTTTGTGCACCTTGGGGAAAATCGGCCATATGCAGGCGTTGGCGGTGTTCGGGAGAGTCGAGGGCTTCTCCGCGCTTGCGGGTTACGGCTTCAATCAGGGCGGCGGCTTCGGGATGGCGTTCGAGCGGAAGGCCTGCCGCTGCTGCCGCTGCCTGCCGTGTGTGGTCGTCGGGAGTGGCTCCGATGCCGCCGGTTACAAATGCGGGCAAGCCGTCTGAAAAACTGCGGGCAAGCTGTTTGGAGAGTACGGCGCGTTCGTCGGGCAGATATTGGACGAGGCCGAGTCTGAGGCCGTGTGTTTCCAACAGGTTCTTAAAAAAAGGGAAGTGTTTGTCTTGGCGGCTGCCGTGGAGGATTTCGTCGCCGATGATGATGAGGTTAAAGTCGCGGATCATGTTTCCTGCCGTCCGATGGGATTTGCCGTACAAGAGAGGCCGTCTGAAACCAAAGGTTTCGCGTTTTCCGGCTGCCGAATGTGTAAAAAAGACTGCCGGAGCAGTCTTTTTTGGTATTCCGGCAATTTAGCTGCGTTTGAACAGATTGCCGAATTTGCTGTTGAATTTGTCCACGCGGCCGGTGGTATCGACGATTTTCTGGGTGCCCGTGTAGAAGGGGTGGCACTGGGAGCAGACCTCGATGGAGAAGTTTTCTTTTTCCATGGCCGACTGGGTAACAAACTGGTTGCCGCAGGAGCAGGTTACTTTGACTTCGTGGTAATTGGGGTGGATGTTTGCTTTCATTTGTTTGTCCTTTGGGTTGGCGGGCATAGGGGTTGTGCCTATGCTGCAAAAACGACGGGCATCCCTGCCTGTCGGGCAAGCGGCGGATTATTGCGCAACCATTCCGTTTTGGCAAGTTCGGCGCGGAATCTGTGTCAGTAATGCGGCGGAATTTCGTCGCGCAATCCGTATGCTTCCGCACCGTCGCCGCTTTTGTCCTGCATACGGCGGTAAAGCAGCCGGAGCTGGGCCTGCTGCAAATCCAGCGTTTCGCGCATTTGGGCGATGGTGTCGCTGAGACGGGAAATCAGATCTTCCTGCAAGGCCGTCTGAATTTCCAATTCGGTGATGCGGTGTTCCAAATCGTCCGTCATTTACAGCACCATCGCAGCAATCCAGCCGGCAATCATCAGCGGGATATTGTAGTGGATAAAGGTGGGGATGACGGAATCACGGATGTGGTCGTGCTGTCCGTCGGCGTTCAAGCCCATAGTGGGGCCGAGTGTGGAATCGGATGCAGGCGAGCCGGCATCGCCTAATGCGCCGGCCGTGCCGACAATCGCCACGGTAGCCAGCGGCGAAAAACCGAGACTGATACACAGCGGCACATAAATCGCCGTGATAATCGGCAGGGTGGAAAACGACGAGCCGATACCCATCGTTACCAGCAGGCCGACCAGCAGCATGGCAAACGCCGCCATGCCTTTGCTGCCGCCAAACATTTTCATGCTCCCGTCCACCAGCGGCTGTATATCGCCCGTAGCCTGCATCACAGCCGCAAACCCTTGTGCGGCAATCATGATAAAACCAACCATCGCCATCATTTTTATACCCGCACCAAACACATCGTTGGCATCATGGCGTTTGACCACACCCAATGTCATAAACACGGCAAAACCGAGCATCGCGCCCAACAGCAGCGCGTCTTTGTACACCAACTGGATGGCAAAGCACACGGCAATCGCCACACCCGCCACCAGGCTGCGGTAAGACGAAGGCACCGGCTGCTCGGCTGCGGCACGGTTGTCGGCCGCATCAACCCGGTTGTCTTCATACACACGCGGCCTGCGGTAGCGGACAAACGCCAGCAGAAGCCCGGCCACCATACCGAGAGCGGGAATAGCCATCGCCTCCATCACATTGATGTTCTTCACATCCATTCCGGCCGCGTGGATATTGCCCAACAGAATTTCGTTCAGAAAAATCGCGCCGAAACCGTAGGGCAGAAACATATAGGTCGTTACCAAACCGAAAGTCATGACGCAGGCAAGCAGACGGCGGTCGATTTTCAGACGGTTGAATACCAAAAGCAGCGGCGGCACCACCATCGGGATAAAGGCGATATGGATGGGCACGACGTTTTGGCTCATCACGCCCATAGCCAAAAGCAGCATCAGCAGAGTCCACTTCACCGCCCCGCCGCCCGACGCGCTGTTGCGGTTCAACTTGCGCACCACCGCTCCGGCAAGCTGCTGCGGCAGGCCGGAATGGGTAATCGCCATCGCAAACGCACCCAGCATCGCATATGACAGCGCAATCTTCGCACCGCCGGACAAACCGTTTTGAAACACGGTAATAATGCCCTGACGCGACACATTTCCGGCAGCATCGGCCACATCGTCCAGCGGCATCCCCGCCAGCAGGCCGCCGGCAAACGCGCCCACGGCCAGACTCAGCACGACATGCACCCGCGCCACGGACAACACCAGCATAATAACCACCGCAACCACCACGGCATTCAGGTGTCCTGCAACAAAATCCATCTCTACTCCCATGATTTTATTTGATTATATTTGAACAAAATCAGACAGGCCGTCTGAAAAACCATCCGCGGCAAAGCGGAACCCATCCGCACCTGCTTTTGTACCGTTTTTCAGACGGCCTCAATTGTAAACATTTTGCGAATATTAACATATTGTCGCAGCAATACCCACAAAAGACGCACCCGACACCGACACCCAATCGTGCAAAACGGCAGACATCATCAGATACAGGCCGTCTGAAAACCTTTCCCCGCACAGGCTTGCCCCTGCACAGACTGTTTTCAGACGGCCTGTATAGCTATGCAAAGCCGCAAAACAAAACCGTCTCCCGCAAGCGCATGGCTTGCGGGAGACGGCGGCGGAAACCGGATTATTTCAGCTTGGTTTCTTTATAAATAACGTGTTTGCGGGCAACGGGATCGAATTTTTTGATTTCCAGTTTGCCGGGCATGGTGCGTTTGTTTTTGGTCGTGGTGTAGAAATGACCGGTACCGGCACTCGATTCCAGTTTGATTTTGTCGCGCATTGCTGTAATTCCTTATTGAAAATCTTGAAAATCAGGCTTCGCCACGGGCGCGCAAATCGGCCAGAACGGCATCGATGCCCAGCTTGTCGATGGTGCGCAGACCCGCATTGGATACGCGCAGGCGAACCCAGCGGTTTTCACTTTCAACCCAAAAACGGCGTGTTTGCAAGTTAGGCAAAAAACGGCGTTTGGTTTTATTATTGGCGTGCGACACGTTGTTCCCGCTCATCGGGCGTTTTCCGGTCACTTTACAAACTCGTGCCATGATTTAACTCCAAACTTCTGAAAAAATAAAACGCGGTTTATACCACAAAATCCAAGACCGCTTCAAGCGCGTATGCCTTTCTGCGGCAAAACCGCCTTTCAAGCCGCTGAAAATGTGGCTTTTTGCCAACCGCCACACCCTGCCCTGTCTTTTTCTTTCAGACGGCCTCTGCCGGCTTTTCCGGCAGAGGCCGCATTTCGCAGCCTGTTTCCGACACGGCAAGATAGCCGCCGCGTCCGTCGTGCCAGTCGGGCAGGACGCAGCGTGGGACTTCCCGCCCGTCAAATGTATGGTGGTGGATGGCGGGGCGGTGGGTATGGCCGTGGATGACGGCGGCGGCCTGCGGATGGCGTGCTAGGGCGGCACGCACGCCGCTTTCGCTAACATCGGTAATGGCGGAGAGGCCGGTTGCGCCTTTGCGGCGGCGGCTGGCGGCGCGCATATCGGCGGCAATTTTCCTGCGCCATGCCTGCGGCAGCGACAGCAGGATTTTCTGTACGGCTTTGTTGCGCATGATGCGGCGGAAACGCAGATAGGCTTTGTCTTCGGTACACATTTCGTCGCCGTGCGAAATGAGGTAGTTTTTTCCATACAGCGTGATTTCCCGCACTTCGGGCAGCAGGGTCATGCCTGCGGCGGCGGCGTAGCGTTCGCCCAGCAGGAAGTCGCGGTTGCCGCAGATGAAATATACGGGGGCGTGTGCGGAAAAGGCTTTAATCTGCGCCGCCGCTTCCCGTGCCGCCGCGTCTGGCATATCGTCGCCCAACCAGGCTTCAAACAGGTCGCCCAGGATGTAAAGCGCGTCGGTATTGTGCCGCCAGAGTCCGAGGGCTTGGGCGAAGAGACGGTTGAGCTCGGGTGTGTCGTCGGAAAGATGGAGGTCGGCAATGAAGACGGTTTGGCGCATGGCGGGATGGGCGTGGGGAGGCGGACGGCGATTATACCTGTCCTTTGAGGCCGTCTGAAAACGGCGGCGGCAGACTGGATTTGACATAGGCGGCTTTGTCGGTATAATTGCGCCCACATTTCATCGTAAATTCCTTTCATAAATAGGTTCCCCGCAAAATCTTAAGGTTTTGCGGGATTTTTTTGTCTGATTGCTACGTATGAGGCCGTCTGAAAACACATTTTTCAGACGGCCTCATCTGTTTCCTACCAGTTGCCTTCTACATTGTCGCGCCAAAATCCGCTTTCCGTGCTTTGGGTTGCCGCAAGGATTTCCCGCAGCAGGTTTTCCGTCGGATGCTGCCGTATGCGCCCGATGTCCGACGCGGCCATCGAGCGCAGGAAGATCCCGAAACCGCAGGAGACGGTGCGCCATGTCTGCCACGGGTCGTCGGGTAGCATGGCGCAAACCGTGCCGTCGGCGCAGTTTAGGATGTAGGTGTAAGGATCGGACATGGCAAACACAATCAGGTCTTTGGGGCGGTTTGCGCCCTGCCACCATTTGCCGCCCCATTCGTCGGGGCGGTTCCATGCGGCAAGCTCGCGCAGATAGTCGCCGCGACTGCCGAAACGGATGTTGTTGGTTTCAAAATTGCCGAGGTCGTACCGGGATATGATCTCTGCAAACTGCTTGGGAAAACGCACATTCAAAAGGCGTTCGGCTTCGGCGGCTCCCATGCCTGCGTTTTGCTGCGGCAGCAGGCGCATTCCGTTTATGCCTTCCTGTTCCAAAGGCAGGTAGATTTCGTCGAGTTTGCGTCTGAGGGTTTCCAAATCGTCCATGTTTTGTCCTGCCCCTATCTGAACCGCCCGCCTTTGATTTGCAGGCCGTCGGGGTGGAGCTTGGCGGCAAGGCTGTTGTTGCGCAGGGCATGGGTAAGTGCGGCGGCGAGGCCGTCGGCGGCATCGGCCTGCGGGGTGCCGGACAGGCGCAGCATACGTACAACCATGTGCTGCACTTGTTCTTTGGCGGCTTTTCCTTGTCCGACAACGGCTTGTTTGACTTGCAGGGCGGTGTATTCGTATACGGGCAGCCCGTGTATGACCAGGGCGGCAATTGCCGCGCCGCGTGCCTGACCGAGCATAAGGGTGGAGGCGGGATTGGCATTGACGAACACTTTTTCCACGGCGGCCTGTTGCGGGCGGTATTGGGTGATGATGGCGGTAAGGTTTTCAACGATGATGCCGATGCGGCCGGCCAGTTCGTCGCCGGCGATGGTTTTGATGCAGCCGGAGGCGACGTAGTGGTGTTCGCGGCCGATGACATCAATGATGCCGAAGCCGGTGGTGCGGCTGCCGGGGTCGATGCCGAGGATGCGCAGGGGTTTGTTCATGCCGGTTTTTCTGTGTCGGTGGGTGGGACGGCGGTGTGCCAGAGCTGTGTTTTCTGCGCTTTGTTCAGGCGTTTGACTGCCGCTTCGCGTTTTTGCGCCGCGCTTTTGTCGAGGCCGCCGCAGGTAAGGCGCATTTCTTTCGGTTTGTGCATACGGGTGTAGCGTGCGCCGCGTCCGGCGAGGTGGGCGGCGAAGCGTTGCGCGGGGCGGTTGCTGATGCCGCAGTAGAGTGCGCCGTTTTCGCACAGGATGAGGTAGACGCTCCAATCGGCGGCGGACGGGTTCGGGGACATGGTTTGGGCCGTTTGAAAAAGGGAAGAGGCCGTCTGAAAACAGGCAAAGGCGTTGCGGCTGTGCCGGACGCGCGTTTTCAGACGGCCTCTTTGCCGCGTATTTACTTGATGCGGTTTACCGGCAGGGGGACGACGCGGCCGTCGGCCAGGGCAAACCACCAGTAGCCGGTGCGGCCTGCTTCCGTGGCGTGATCCACGCGGCAGAAGGCGAAGGCTTTGTTGTTGATGCAGCCGAAGCTGTGCGGCCGCCAGCTTTCTGGCAGGTGTTGTTTCCATTTTTCCACGTCGCCTTTGGCGGAGGTAACGAGGCGGCAGCCGCCCGTACCACGGCAGACGCTCTGCCATTGCCCGTCTCCTTCGCGCCCGTTCATAACCCATTGTTTGCCGCTGAGGGCAAACTGCATCTGCATGGGGGTGGGGTTTTCGTTTTGGTCGAGCAGGACGTAGTCGCCCTGGTCGGCTGCGGTGAGCGGGGCGGCGGCCAGCTGTGCGGCGGCGGCGAGAGCGAGGAATGCGGCGAGGGTTTTTTTCATAACGTTGCCTTTCTGCTTGGCAGGTTGGTGGGGGAAAGAGGCCGTCTGAACGCGCGGTTTCCGGGCGGCCGGTGCGGCGTTGTTTTCAGACGGCCTTTTGGCATTATACGCCCTGTTTCAGGCTTGCTTCGATGAAGCCGTCGAGGTCGCCGTCGAGGACGGCTTTGGTGTTGCCGACTTCGTGGCCGGTGCGCAGGTCTTTGATGCGGGAGGAATCGAGTACGTAAGAGCGTATCTGGCTGCCCCAGCCCACGTCGGCCTTGCCTTCTTCGAGGGCTTGTTTTTCTTCGTTGCGCTTGCGCATTTCCAGTTCGAACAATTTGGAACGCAGCATTTCCATAACGATGCGGCGGTTTTCGTGCTGCGAGCGGCTGGATTGGGATTGGACGACGATGCCGGTGGGGAGGTGGGTGATGCGCACCGCCGAATCGGTTTTGTTGATGTGCTGGCCGCCCGCGCCGGATGCGCGGTAGGTGTCGGTGCGCAGGTCGGCCGGGTTGATTTCGATTTCAAAGCTGTCGTCCACTTCAGGATAAACGAAAACGGAGGCAAACGAGGTGTGGCGTTTGTTGTTGGAATCGAAGGGGGAATAGCGTACGAGGCGGTGTACGCCGGTTTCTGTGCGCAAAAGGCCGTAGGCGTATTCGCCTTCGACGCGGATGGTGGCGCGGTTGATGCCGGCGATTTCGCCGTCGTCCTCTTCGATGACTTCGAGTTTGAAGCCTTTGCGTTCGGCATAGCGGCTGTACATGCGCAGCAGCATACCCGCCCAGTCTTCGGCTTCGGTGCCGCCCGCGCCGGCGGTAATGTCGATGAAGCAGTTGTTGGGATCGGCGGGCTGGTTGAACATCCGCTTGAATTCCAAATCCGCCATCTGTTTTTCGAGGCCGGCCACGTCGTTTTCGATGGCGGCAAAGCCGGCTTCGTCGTTTTCTTCCACGGCCATTTCGATCAGCATTCTGTTGTCGCCGATGCCGGAGGCGATGCTGTCGAGGGTCAGCACCACGCCTTCGAGGATTTTGCGCTCTTTGCCGATTTCCTGGGCGCGTTTGGGGTCGTTCCAGAGCTCGGGGTCTTCGGAAAGGCCGACCACTTCTTCCAGGCGTTCTTTTTTGCCCTGGTAGTCCATGTAGGCGCGGATGTCCGCGCTGCGCTGTTCGAGATCGTCTAACTGGTTGTTGAGCTGGTTGATGCGTTCGGCTTCCATGATGGTTCTGCTGGTTGAAATAAGGGGCGCATTTTAAAGGATTTGCCTGTGCCGCGCCATTTGCCGCTGCCCGCAGGCCGGCGGCAGCCTTTCAGACGGCCTCTACATCCGTTTTCCAGTACAATGCGCGGCTTTACAAAAACACGCTTTTTCCAAACACATGACAGCCCCCTCCCCCCTTATCGCCCTCTGCGCCGGCGAAGCCTCCGGCGATCTGCTCGGCGCGCATCTGATCGAAGCCATACGCAGCCGCTGCCCGCAGGCGCGGTTTGCCGGCATCGGCGGCGCACGCATGGCCGCACTCGGTTTCGAGAGTTTGTACGAACAGGAAAAACTCGCCGTGCGCGGCTTTGCCGAAGTGGTCAAACGCCTGCCCGAAATCCTGAAAATCCGCAAAGGCCTCACCGCCGATATGCTGCGGCTGCGCCCCGATGTGTTTGTCGGCATCGACGCACCCGATTTCAATCTGCACGTGGAAGGCCGTCTGAAAGCGGCGGGCATCGCCACGGTACACTACGTCAGCCCCTCGGTGTGGGCGTGGCGGCGCGAGCGTGTGGGGCAAATCGTCAAACAGGCCGACCGTGTGCTCTGTCTGTTTCCGATGGAGCCGCAGCTCTACCGCGATGCGGGCGGGCGGGCGGAATTTGTCGGCCACCCGATGGCGCAGACCCTGCCGCTGGAAGCCGACCGCGCCGCCGCCCGCAAACGCATGAAGCTCGATGAGAATATTCCCGTGTTCGCCCTGCTTCCCGGCAGCCGCGTCAGCGAAATCGACTACATGGCACCGGTATTTTTCCAAACCGCCCGCCTCGTGCTGCAACGCCTGCCCGCCGCCCGCTTCCTGCTGCCCGTCGCCACCCACGCCACCCGCGTGCGCCTGCTCGAAATTCTGGCGCGGGAAGAATACAAAAACCTGCCCGTCCAACTGATGACCACCCATACCGACCTGGCCTGCACCGCCGCCGACGCGGTACTCGTTACCAGCGGCACGGCCACGCTGGAAGTGGCTCTGTGCAAGCGGCCGATGGTCATCAGCTACAAAATCTCGCCGCTTACCTACGCCTATGTGAAACGCAAAATCAAAGTGCCGCACGTCGGCCTGCCCAATATCCTGCTCGGGCGCGAAGCCGTGCCCGAACTCTTGCAGGGCAAGGCCAAGCCCGCCCTTTTGGCCGACGCGCTGGTCAAATGGTACGAATCGCCCGAAGAAGCCGCCGCGCTGGCAGACGATTTCCGCGGGCTTCACCTGATGCTGAAAAAAGACACCGCCGCCCTGGCCGCGCAAAACGTGCTGGAAGCGGCAGGCGTGCAGGCGTAAACGCGGAAAGAATACGAGAGGCCGTCTGAAAACAAAGTTTTCAGACGGCCTCTTTAAAATAAATATCCTTAAACGGAAATGTCTTCAAAGCAAAAGCAGATGCGCAAATGCGGCCCTCACACGCCCTCCTGTTCCACAAACACCTCCATCGTTTCCCCGTGCAGATGTCCCAAAGGCAGCGCGGTGGTGTTTTTCAGCTCGTCGAGCACGAAACTCGATTTCGCGTCGCGCACGCCCGGATGCGACAGCAGCACATCCAGCACGAAATGGGAAAACGCGGTCATGTCGGTAAAAAAGGCGTGCAGCAGATAATCGGTTTCCCCCGTCAGCGCGAAGCAGCTCAACACCTCCGGCCAGCCGCGCACCGCCTGTGCGAAATCCCCCCGCGCCGTTACCGATTTGTCGATGGACACGCGGATAAACGCCTGCAAGCCGAGCTTCAAAGCCTTGGGCGAGAGCAGCGCGGCATAGCCCCGGATATAGCCCTCGCTTTCGAGCTGTTTGAGCCGCCGCAGGCAGGGCGAGGGCGACAGGGAAACGCGCTCGGAAAGCTCCACATTGCTCAGCCTGCCGTCGGCCTGCACCACTTGCAGAATCCGCAAATCGGTTTTGTCTATCGTAAACTGCGCCATACTGTTTTTCCTTCATGTTTTTCTGATCGGCGGCACCGTTTTCGTGCCGTGCATGAAATATAAAGTAAATCCGCTTAACGCACAATAGACCAAAATCACGGCTTCATTGGCATAAACCGCTGCAATTTGCCGCTTATTGCGAATATTATTCCCAATCAAAGCAGGCAGACGGAAAAACGTAAAGAACGCCGCCGAAACAGAGGCCGTCTGAAAAACCGTTTTAAGGTTTTCAGACGGCCTCACGCAGCAGAAAACGCGTGCGCCGCTTGGGGCGACACACCCTACGCGGGTTGGGCGCGGGAAAACAGGTAGTCAAAGCAGGGGGTATGGCACGGCCACGCACGCGTCCCGTACCGTCCGAATACTATTTTCAGACGGCCTAATTACCCGATAAAAACGCGTGCGCCGCTTGGGCGACACACCCTGCGCGGGTACGGCACAGGGCAACGGGCAGGCCGTCTGAACAGCAGATTGTGCTTTTTCAGACGGCCTCCGCCGCTAAGGTAGGGTGTGTGGCGCAGCCACGCACGCGGTTGCCGAATTGCAATAAAGATGCGGGCTGAATCCCGCACACGGGCAAGCCGACTCCCTCCCCTGCGCACGCTGTACACACGCGCGGGGGAGGGTTGGGGATGGCGGTTTGCAGAACCGCTTTTCCCGCCGCCAATGCAGCCGGAGCGGCAGCTTCTACCGCCCCTGCCCTCCCGAAGAAACAGAGGCCGTCTGAAAACCCGTTTTAAGGTTTTCAGACGGCCTCTGCCGTGCACGCTGTGTAAAGCGGCTTAAAACACCGAATGTCCGCTGACGGTTTTTTCCGGCACGGGCTGGATGACATCCCAATGCTCGACGATTTTGCCCGCCTTGTCCACGCGGAAAATATCCACTACGGCTTCGCCCCTGTCCTGCGGCGAAGTGCGGCTGAACACGTGCAGCACCACCAAATCGCCCTCGGCAACCACGCGTTTCACTTCGGCACGCGATTGCGGGTTTTCTTTCAGAAACGGGGCAAACGCTTCGACAAACGCCTTGCCGCCGTCGGCCACGGTGGGATTGTGCTGGATGTAGGGTTCGGCAACGTATTTTTTCACGGCCTCTTCGGGCTGGTGTTTGTTAAACGCCAAGTCGTAAAACGCCAATACGTTGGCTTTGTTGCGCTGTAGCCGGCTGTGGCCGTCTTTGGGGGCGGCTTGGGCAAAGCCTGCGGAAAGTGCGGCGGCGGCCAGAATCAGGGTGAAGGTTTTTTTCATTGCGGTGTCCTTTTCGGTTGGTTTTACTCGGTTGGTTTTGCGCTGTGGGAAAACAAGTATTGCAAACGGTATGGCCGGAACGCGGGGCCGTCTGAAAACGCCGTTTGCGGTTTTATCCGTGGTTTTCCGGACAACGGGTGCGCATCATGCTCCGGCCACGGTAAAGCGCGCAAACAGATGCGCCTTGTTTTGCACATCGTCGGCGATGGCGCAGGCGAGGTCGGCCACCGAAATATCGGCGGGCGCGCCGTCGGCATCCAGAAGCACATCGTCTTTTCCTATGCGGTAGCGGCCGGTTTTTTCAAAGCGCACGGGATTGACGGCAAACATGGCGGCGGGCGAGAGAAACGCCCAGTTTACGTCGCGGCGGGGGCGCAGGCCGTCCAGAAGATTGCGGGCGGCATTTGCGCCCGGATAGACTTCTTTCGGAAAGTCGGGCGTATCGACAAGCTGCACGCCGGGTGCGGCGTTCAGGCTGCCCGCGCCGCCGACAATCAGAAGATAGGGCACGGCGGCGGCTTTGGCCGCTTCGGTGATGCTGTTTGCGCCGCGTGTGAAATCCGCCGCCAGATTCGGATTGTCCCAGCCGGGATTGAACGCGCTGACAACGGCATCAAAGCCTGCGAGCCTGCCGGCAAAATCCGCCGCGTTCACATCCGCCGCCACGGCGGTTACATTGTCTGCGCGGAATACTTTTTCGGTGTTGCGGGCAAAGGCCGTTACTTCGTGGCCGCGTGCGGCAAGTTCCATTACGGCGGCGTTGCCGACCAAGCCTGTTGCGCCGATAACTGCGATTTTCATGATGCTGCCTTTCTGTTGTGTTGTTGGAAAATCCATGCCGCGCATTGTATTGGCGATGCCGCCTTATGATAATAGCGTGCAGGCTTATATTTCGATTAAGCTCCGCTTAACAATAAAACGCGCCTGCACGGAAACGGATGCCCCGTTTTCAGACGGCCTCACAAGGAATCCGCCCATGCGCGAAATCAAGCCCCTTTTGGTGTTTGCCACCCTGCTCGAATGCAAAACAATGGCCGCCGCCGCGCAAAAGCTCGGCATGAGTGCACCTGCGGTCAGCCAGCATATCGCCCGTTTGGAACGGGAATACGGCGTGAAGCTGTTCAACCGCAGCACGCGCAGCCTCACGCCCACCGACGCGGGACGCGCCCTGGCCGATTCCTGCCGCCGCCTGCTGCGCTGCACCGACGACGCGTTTGCCCAACTTGCGCAGGTAAACGGCGAAATCGGCGGCGAAATCCGCATCGCCCTGCCCTCGGGCATGGCCGCCCATCCCGCGCTGCACCGCAGCCTCAATCGCCTGCTGCGCGAACATCCCGCCGTGCGTCCCGAGCTGGTGTTCGACGACGACCTGGTCGATTTGCCGCGCGACGGTGCCGACATCGCCCTGCGCGGCGGCGAACACGCGCTCGACGACGAGAATCTGATTGCCCGCCCGCTTGCCCGCCAGCAGCAGTTGGTCTGCGCCGCGCCCGCCTATCTCGCGCGGCATCCCGTGGCTTCGCCGCAGGATTTGTCCGAATGCCGCTGGCTGTATTGCCGCACCGCCCGCCTTTCCATGCGGCGCGGCGCGGATTTTTTCGACCTCGCCGCCGACGGGGAAGGCATACGCTGCAACCGTATCGGCGCGCTGCTCGAACTGGTACGCGCGGGCTTGGGCTTGGCCGTCCTGCCCGCAGGCGATATTGCGGACGACTTGTCCTGCGGCCGTCTGAAAAACGTCCTGCCCGACTGGACGCTGCCCGCCGTGGACGTATATGCGGTAACGCCCTACCGCGTCCAATCCGCCCGCACCAAAGCCGTGCTGCGCATCCTGTCGGAAGAATTTGCCGCAGAAGAGGCCGTCTGAAAACAGCCGGAACAGGCTTTTCAGACGGCCTCGCCGACATCCGGCCCGCACCGCGCGTTTTACCACCAATACGTCGGATAACGCCTGCCCGTACCGCAATTGTTGTAAAGCAAGGCCACGGCAACCAGAATCAGCGAACCCAACAGCGTCGGCATCAGCAGAAAATCCCAAGACGCACCGGCGAGCATCACGATAAACGGGTTCGACCCCGCAGGCGGATGCGGCACGCGCAAAACCAGCATCAGCGCCACCGCCGTTCCCACCGCCAGCGCCATACTCCACCAATGCGCACCGAAAACGGCAAGAAAAACCAGCCCCGTAAGCGAAGCGGCAAAATGCCCGCCGACCACATTGCGCGGCTGGGCAAACGGGCTTTGCGGATAGGCAAACACCAGCAGACAGCTCGCACCGAACGACCCCAAAATCAGTGCCACCGCCAAGCGGTCTTGGGCAAAAGCCACGGCGGCAGCAGCCAGACATGCGCCCAGCCACGCCAAAGCAATGTTTTTCCACGGCAGGCGCGGCGGGCAAAGCTCCGTAGCGGCAAAAAGAGGGTTTTTCACATTCATGATTTTCTCCTGTTACAATAACTATACCGATTGGTATATCAATGTACACCAATCGGTATACAAAAGACAAGGAAAAACCATGGATACCCGCGAAAAAATCATCACCACCGCCTATAACACCTTCTACCGGCACGGATTTCATGCCTGCGGTGTCGAGCTGCTCGCACAACGCTCAGGCGTAACCAAACGCACTCTATACGCCCACTTCGGCAGCAAAGAAGGCTTGGCCGAAGCCGTGCTGGCCTACCGCCACGCACAGTTTATGGACAATATGCGTGCGGCACTCGACCGCCTGCCCCCGGCGCAAACCGTTGAAGCCTATCTGCAATTTATCGTCGATTGGACACAGTCGGAAGATTTCTACGGCTGCCTGTTCATCAACGCCTGCGCCGAATTTTCCGAAAACACCGCCTTGCCCAAGCGCCACGCCGCCGCACACAAACGGGAAATCCGTGCCCTGCTGTTGGCGCGTTTGCAGGAGGCCGGCTTTGCTGAAGCGGAACAAACCGCAGACATGCTGTTTTTGCTGGGTGAAGGCATGATTGTTGCCGCACAAACAGGCCAGGGTGACGCGGTAACAGCACAGCAGGCGGCCGCACAGGCATTGTTGCAGGCGGATTTGTGAGGATGCCACAGCCGAAACAGGCTTTTCAGACGGCCTTTCCCTTATAATCCGCCCTTCCGTCATTCCCTTACAAAGGCTTCATTATGGCTTTCGCTTCCCTTTTCACCCTGCTCGACGACATTGCCTCCGTTCTCGACGATGTGGCGCTGATGACCAAAACCGCCGCCAAGAAAACCGTAGGCGTGGTGGGCGACGACCTCGCCCTCAATGCCGGACAGGTAACGGGCGTGTCCGCCGAGCGCGAGCTACCGGTGGTGTGGCGCGTAACGAAAGGATCGCTGAAAAACAAGCTGATACTGATTCCCGCTGCGCTACTGGTTTCCGCCCTGCTGCCCGCGCTGGTTACGCCGCTGCTGATGATCGGCGGCCTCTTCCTCTGCTTCGAGGGCGTGGAAAAACTGCTGCACAAATTCCTGCACCGCCCCGCCGCAGGCCACTCCCCGCACGCCGTTCCCGACGAATTGGCAAACGAAGACGACAAAATCAAAGGCGCGGTGCGCACCGACTTCATCCTCTCGGCGGAAATCATCATCATCTCGCTGGGCACGCTCGCCCCCGAAGCGACGCTGGCCGACCGTGCGCTGGTGCTGACCGCCATCGGCTTGGGCATGACGGTATTCGTTTACGGGCTGGTGGCCGTTATCGTCAAACTCGACGACTTCGGACTCTTTCTCGCCCGACGCGGCGGCATACTCAAAAGCATAGGCGAAGGACTGGTATCGGCCATGCCGTATCTGATGCGCGGCCTGAGCGCGGCGGGTACGCTGGCGGTATTCCTCGTCGGCGGCGGCATGATCGCCCACAACGCGCCCGTGCTGGCCGACTTCCTGCACCAAATGCATTGGCACGAAGGCTTCGCGGGGTCGCTGGCCTCCCTGCTGACCGGCCTCGCCTCCGGTGCGGCAGCCTGCGCCGTGGTTCTGCCGCTGATGAAGCTCTTCGGCAAAAAACATTGAGGCCGTCCGAACATCCCGATTGAGGCCGTCTGAAACTTTTTACGAAACCTGCCATGCAAAAAATCCGTGCCGCCGTTATCCAAACCGTCTCCTCTGCTCATCCCGAATCCAACATCCGCACCATGCGCCGCCTCGTGCGCCAAGCCGCCGAAGCGGGCGCAGACTGGGCGGTGCTGCCCGAATACTGGCCTCTGATGGGGCATTCCGACAGCGACAAACTCGCCTTGGCCGAACCCTTCGGCGCAGGACGTTTTCAGACGGCCTTAGCCGAAGCTGCCGCCGAATGCCGCCTCATCCTGTTCGGCGGCACCATTCCGCTGCAAAGCGGCGAAACGGGCAAAGTGCTCAACACCCTGCTGACGTACGGACGCGGCGGCGAACTGCTCGGCCGCTACGACAAAATACACCTCTTCGGCTATTCCGGCCTCGGCGAACGCTATGCCGAAGCCGACACCATTCAGGCAGGCGCAAGCGTGCCGCAGCTTGCCGCCGACGGCTGGAAGCTGGCGCAGGGCATCTGCTACGACCTGCGTTTTCCCGAGTTTTTCCGCGCCCAATCCCCTTTCGACGCACTCGTCCTGCCTGCCGCTTTCACTTACACCACCGGCAAAGCGCATTGGGAGCTGCTGCTGCGCGCCCGCGCCGTAGAAAACCAATGCTACGTTCTCGCGGCGGGACAGGGCGGCCGCCACGAAAGCGGCCGCCGCACCTTCGGCCACAGCATGATCATCGACCCGTGGGGCGACATTCTCGCCGTCCTGCCCGAAGGCGAAGGCGTGATTACCGCCGACCTCGACCCCGTACGCCTGTCCAGCGTCCGCACCCGCATGCCCGCACTGGCGCACCGGGTTTTGTAGAGGCCGTCTGAAAAAACAGACGCAACCATCCTGCCAAACGGCAGGCATACGAAATGCCGTCTGAAAAAGTTTCAGACGGCATTCTGCTATTGCGACAAACAGAAATTCCTTGCCTGCCGCAGGACATACCGCCCCGACGGCACACGCACTCCCCTGCAACGCATTCCGTTTTTCCCGCCAATCCCGAAGCCGCATACGCCGCCAAGCGGCATATCCTGCACAACGACAGGCATGAAAGAGGCCGTCTGAAAACCCGTTTCCAGTTTTCAGACGGCCTCCCGCTTTATCCGGACTGTCAGCCCGCCGCAGACTGCACGGCCTGCACGCACCAGTCCATCACGCTCTGCGGCAGGATGCCCCATGCCAAAAGCAGCAGGGCGTTGGCCGACAGCAGCACGTTGGCGGGAATATTGGCGGCGGGCGCACGTTCGCCCTGCGGGTCTTCAAAATAGATGCAGCGGACAACGCGCAGATAGTAAAACGCGCCAACCAGCGACATCACCACGGCAAACACCGACAACCACAGATAGCCTTTGCCCACCAGCATCTGTATTACCTGCAATTTGGCATAGAAGCCGACCAGCGGCGGAATGCCGGCCATCGAAAACATGGTAAGCAGCATCAGGAAGGCATACCAGGCATTGCGCTGGTTCAGCCCGGCCAGATCGCTGATGTTTTCGCATTCGGACGATTCGTTGGAAAGCTGCATCAATACACCAAAGCCGACTAAGGCGGTAAGGACATAGGTCAGCGCGTAGTAGAGGCCGGAAGAGAAGCTGATGCTGCCGCCGAGAAAACCCATCAGCACAAAGCCCATGTGCGATACGGTGGAATAGGCCAGCATACGTTTCATATTGGTCTGCATGATGGCGGCCAGATTGCCGATCAGCAGGGAGGCGACGGAGAGGATGACCAGCATCTGCGTCCAATCGCCGTGTTCGTTGCCCATCGCACCGTACAGGATGCGGGCGGCAAACACGGCAGCAGCCATTTTCGGCGCACTGCCGACGATGGCGGCAACAGAGGTGGGCGCACCCTCGTATACGTCGGGCACCCACATATGGAAAGGCACGGCCCCGAGCTTGAAGGCCACGGCCACAACGACAAACACCAAGCCGAGCTTCATCAGCCACGGGCTTTCAAGGCCGTTGTAGCTGTTGGCAAGGACGGTGGCGAAATCAAGCGACCCGCTTGCGCCGTAAATCATGGAAATACCGTACAGCAGCAGGCCGGAAGCCAGTGCGCCGAGTACGAAATATTTCAGCGCGGCCTCGGCGGAACGGGCGGAATCGCGGCGCAGCGCAATCATGGCATACAGCGAAAGCGAGAGCAGCTCCAAGCCGATATAGGCAACAAGAAAATGCCCCGCGCTGGCCATCACGCTCATACCCAGCAGGCCGAACATCGACAGCGTGTAAAACTCGCCGCTGAATATTTTGCGCGCATTGTTGTACGGCTTGGCATATACGAAAGCAGCGGCCAAAGCGGCATACATTACCGGTTTTGCCAAACGCGACAGGCCGTCTGAAAGATACATATCGCTGAAAATGCTGGACGCTCCGGCGGGAACATAAAACTGCGCCGCCGCCGTCAGAGCCAGCACCAGCAGGCTCAAATAATGGGTAACGCCCCGCCGCTCCTGCGGCAGCCACAAATCAATCAGCAGCACCGCCGACAAGCCGCACAACAGCACGATTTCAGGCAGCGCCGGAAGCAGGTTCAAACTAGTCGTATTCATTCACACACCTCAAATCTTGCTTTGCGCTACTTGTACAATCAAATCATTGGCCGCCTGGTGGATTACCGCAACAAACGGCTCAGGCCACAAACCCATGCCCAACACGGCAACCGCCAGCACCGCCAGAATCACAAACTCGCGGCAGTTGATGTCTTTCATTTCGGCAACGTGCGGATTTTTGATTTCGCCGAAAATCACGCGCTTATACATCCACAGCGTGTAAGACGCGCCGTAAATCAGCGTAACCGCCGCCAGTGCGCCCATAATCAGATTCACTTCCACCGCGCCCATAATCACCATAAATTCGCCCACAAAACCCGAAGTGGCGGGCAGGCCGGCGTTGGCCATGCCGAACAGCATCATAAAGGCAGCAAACTTGGGCATCACGTTCACCACACCGCCGTAGTCGGCGATATTGCGGCTGTGCAGACGGTCGTACATCACGCCGATACACATAAACATCGCCGCCGACACAAAACCGTGCGAAATCATCTGCACCAGCGCACCCTTCAATGCCCAATCGTTCAACTGCCCCAGCGGCCCGCCTGAAAACAGGCCGGTAAAGGCAAACAAACCCAACGTTACGAAACCCATATGGCTGATGGAAGAATAGGCCACCAGTTTTTTCATATCGGTCTGCACCAGCGCCACCATGCCGATGTAAATCACCGCAATCAGGCTCAACACCACAATCGCCGGCGCGAAATAGCGCGATGCGTCGGGCAGAATCGGCAGGATAAAGCGTAAAAAGCCGTATGCACCCACCTTCAGCGTAATCGCCGCCAGCACCATAGAGCCGCCCGTCGGCGCTTCAACGTGCGCATCAGGCAGCCAGGTATGCACCGGCCACATCGGCACTTTCACCGCAAACGACAGGAAAAACGCCACAAACAGAAGCTGCTGCACGCCCAGCGGAATCTGTTTCAGGTTTTGGAAATCGGCAATCATAAAGCTGCCGCCCGCCTGATACGACAGATAAACCATCGCCACCAGCATCAGCAGCGAACCCATCAGCGTATAAAGAAACAGCTTCACCGACGCATACACGCGGCGCGGGCCGCCCCACACGCCGATAATCAGATACAGCGGAATCAGCATGCCCTCGAAAAACACATAAAACAGCAGGGCATCCTGCGCCGCAAACGCGCCGTTAATCAGGCCGCTCATAATCAGAAACGCCGCCATATACTGCGCCGGCCGCTTCTGAATCACTTCACAGCCCGCCAGCACCACCATCAGCGTGATAAAGGCGTTCAGAATGACAAACAGCACCGAAATACCGTCCACGCCGAGCGCGTAATTGATGTTCAGTGCCGGAATCCAGCGGTGGAATTCCTGAAACTGATAGCCGCCGCTCAAACGGTCGAAGCCCGCAAACAGCGGCAGCGTAACCAGAAATCCGGCCAGCGCGCCGATAAGGGCGAGTATCCGCGCCAAAGGCGCACGGCGGTCGGAGCCGGTTGCGAGAACCAGAATACCGGCCGCAATCGGCACCCAGACCGCTAAGCTGAGTAGGTAGTGTGAAAACATAGTGTTAGCCTGTGGTTTGTAAAATAATTCAGTTGGTTTTCGGGTTGGTTTAAAAAATATTTTTCAGACGGCCTCTGGGGTGGTTTCTTGTTGGTGCATATTTTTGTTTTTTCATAATCTTGGTTTATCTGTCATTTCAGGCAGCTTTTTCATATTTTTGTTGGTACATCATTTCAGGCAGACTGCGGCCGTCTGAAAACGGTGTTTGTCCTGCGGCCTGCCGAATTCTTGCCTACCTCATTTTTCAAGCTGTTTAAGACTGCCTGAAACGGTGTTTCTTCTGCTGCCGTCATTCCCGCGCAGGTGGGAATCTTGTTTCCGCTTCAACCGCCGTCTGTTTTAACCACCATTCCCGTTTCCCCGCCAAGATTCCCGCCTGCGCGGGAATGACGGGGTGGAACAGTAATAGCGGGGCGTTTGCGGTCGAAAAGACATCCTGCGTGGTAGCTGTTTGTGGTATTGCAAGCATTCCTCTTTTTTCAGGCAAGGCCTAAGTCAGAAATCTAAACCAGGCCTGCTTTGCCCTGCTCTTTCAGGCTGCCTTTCAGACGGCCTGTTTGTTTTCAGGTAGCCTCATTTCTTAGGCCGCCTTGTCTGTTCGACTTTTCAAACAGCCTAGCGTATCAAACTGTCGAACAAATCCAACCATTCGGGATTCTGCTCTTCTACCAGCCTGATTTTCCATTCGCGCCGCCATTTTTTCAGGGCTTTTTCTCTGGCGATGGCGGCGGGCATATGCTCAAACAGTTCGTACCACACCAAATCATACACACGGTAGCGGGCGGTAAAACCGTCAGGTGCGAGGCCGTTTTTATGCTGCCACACTCTTTCGGGCAAATTCATGGTAACGCCGATATACAGCACGCCGTATCTGCCGCTTGCCATGATGTACACGGCGGGCTGCCTGCTTAACGGGTAGTGGTGCATAGTTGCTTTCTGTCCGCTGTTTTCTATTTTTTGTTTCCAGATGCTTGTTCAAACAACTCTCGTTTTTTCATACATCCTTTGAGAAAGTTTTTATTTTTCATATTTTTATACATCATTTCAGGCAGATTGAGGTCATCTGAAAACAGTATTGTCCCGCAAACAACGTTTGTCCTGCTGCCGTCATTCCCGCGCAGGCGGGAATCTTCTTTCCGCTTCAACCGCCGTCTGTTTTAACCACCATTCCCGTTTCCCCACCAAGATTCCCGCCTGCGCGGGAATGACGGCGGTGCTGGCAAACTGTCTGCGGGCCTGCTTCAACTACCTATAGTTTCAAGCTCCGTTTGATTTCTAATTACCTCACGGCTGTTCTTCTTTATTTGTTGCCTGCCTGATTCCTGATTACCTTATTTTTCAGGTAGCCTTAATTTAACACTTTGTCTTGTCCCTCTTGTTCTTCAGATAAAGTTGCGAACGGTCAAGCTTGGTCTCAAAAATATCAATCGCTCTAACTAAATCACCGAGTTTGGCATACCCATAGTTTTTACTGTCAAACGATGATTGGTTTTTTATAATCTGTCCGACACGGTTCAACGAAGCCCACCCTTCATCATCACGGCAATGCGAAATCGCATCACGCAGCAAGTTCATAAGTGTAGTATTACCCTTCAATTCCGTACCCGTCATTTTTCGGAGACCGTTTTGAGCAGAAGAATCTTGAAGGCCGTCCTTATTTTCGGACTGCAAACTGTCTAAAAACAAAAATTTGTTACATGCTGCAACCAATGACTTAGGTGTTTTTTGTTCTCCAAAACCGATAACCTGCTTTCCTTCCATTTTGATACGCATGGCCAAAGGGGTAAAATCACTATCTGATGAAACGATACAGAAAACATCGATTTTCCCTTGAAACAACAAATCCATAATATCAATGGTCATCACCATATCAGTAGCGTTTTTGCCTTTGGTATAGTCAAACTGCTGTATGGGCGCAATCGCATAATCAAGCAGAATTTCTGCCCATCCGCTCAATCTGTCATCTTTCCAGTTTCCGTAGATTTTACGCACCATTACAGAACCGTAAGCAGCGAGCTCATTAACAATAAAATCTATCTTTTTGGCCGGAGCATTGTCTCCATCAATAAACAACCCCACTATCGGCTGTTCGTGGGTATGCTTCATTTTCTGTTTATCCTTATTTCAACTACATTGTTATATGTTATTTTCAGACTTTCTTCAGGCCGTCTGAAAATCCCGTCTACTTAAACCACAGTCCCCAAAAGAACGCGGCCACCAGCACGAGTACGCCGGTTACCATAAAGGCGGCGTAGGTGTAGATAAAGCCGGTTTGCATTTTGCGTACTTGGGCGGCGAGTGCGCCGACGGCTTTGGCTGCGCCGTTGACGATGCCGTTGTCGATAATGGCGGTGTCGATGGCTTTCCAGAAGAATGTGCCCAATGCGCGGCTGCCTTTGGCGAATACGTTGAAATAGATGCTGTCGAGATAGTATTTGTTTTCAAACAGCACATACACGGGGCGGAACGCGGCGGCGATTTTGGCGGGCAGGTGCGGGGCTTTGAGGTATAAGAACCAGGCTGCGGCCACGCCGGCGATGGCGAGATAGAGCACGGGCGAGCTGAAGCTGTGCGTTACCATGCCCAGTGCGCCGCCGTGGTGTTCGAAAGCGTGCGCCATTTGGTGCATCACGGGGTGGGCTTCGTGGTTGACGTGGATCACGTCTTTAAAGAAGCTGCCGTACAGCAGGGGTTCGATGGCGATGTAGCCGATAATCAGCGAGGGAACGGCCAGCAGCACCAGCGGCAGGGTAACGACCCACGGGCTTTCGTGCGGGTTGTCGTTTCTGCCCAGTCCGTGATGGTGGCCGTCTGAATGATGGTCGTCGTGGTGTTCGGGCAGTCCGCGCCATTTTTCTTTGCCGTGGAACACCATAAAGTATTGGCGGAAGGCGTAAAACGCGGTTACGAACACGCTGGCGAGTACGGCGAAATAGGCAAAGCCGCTGCCGGGAAGCTGGCTGAATTTCACCGCTTCGATAATCGAATCTTTGGAATAAAAACCGGAGAAAAACGGCGTGCCGATCAGCGACAGGTTGCCGATAAGCATGGTAATCCAAGTGATGGGCATGTATTTTTTCAGGTTGCCCATGTGGCGCATGTCCTGATCGTGGTGCATGCCGATAATCGCGCTGCCTGCGGCAAGGAACAGCAGGGCTTTGAAGAAGGCGTGGGTCATCACATGGAACATGGCCACCGAATAGGCCGACACGCCCAGCGCCACGGTCATATAGCCCAGTTGCGACAGGGTGGAATAGGCCACCACGCGCTTGATGTCGTTTTGAATCGTGCCGAGAAAGCCCATAAACAGGGCGGTAATCGCGCCCACCACCATAATCACGCTCAGGGCGGTGGTGCTCATTTCATACAGCGGCGACATGCGCGACACCATAAACAGGCCGGCGGTAACCATGGTGGCCGCGTGAATCAGCGCGGAAATCGGGGTCGGGCCTTCCATCGAGTCGGGCAGCCAGACGTGCAGCGGAAATTGGGCGGATTTACCCATTGCGCCGACAAACAGCAAGAGGCAGGTGAGCGTAATCAGGTCGATGCCGCCCAGCGTGTCGCCCGCCACATTGGGCAGATAGGCGAACACGTCCTGATAGCGCAGGCTGCCGCCGAAATAGGCCAGCACCAGGCCGATGCCCAAAATAAAGCCGAAATCGCCCACGCGGTTGACCAAAAACGCTTTGAGGTTGGCGAAAATCGCGCTGTCGCGTTTGAAATAAAAACCGATAAGCAGATAGGAAACCAAGCCCACCGCTTCCCAGCCGAAGAAAAGCTGGATGAAGTTGTTGGACATAATCAGCATCAGCATGCTGAATGTAAACAATGAGATATAGCTGAAAAAGCGCTGGTAGCCGACTTTTTCGTCGTGCATATAGCCGATGGTGTAGATGTGCACCATCAGCGAAACCGACGTAACCACCACCATCATCATCGCCGTGAGCGTGTCAATCAGAAAGCCCACCGAAAAATCCACTCCGCCCATTGTGAGCCAGGTATAGACGTTTTCGTCGAACTTCGCACGCGAGCCGTCGATAAAGCCCCACAGCACATAAGCCGAAAGCACGGCGGACACCGCCACGCCGAGTATCGTTACCGTATGCGCCCCACGGCGGCCGATGGCGTTGCCGAACAGCCCCGCCAGCAGGCAGCCTGCCAGCGGAACGAGCGCGATGCTTAGGTATAAAGTCATGTCAGTCATGTTGTGAACCTTGTCAGCTTTATTTGGATTGGTTTTTTTATGGTGGAAATTTTTTGCAGCCTGCTCAAGCCTGCGCCAGTGTTTCTGCCTGTCCTGCCGCCCTTGTTGCCGGTATTTTTCAGGTAGCCCGAACTGTTTTCAGACGGCTTTCCAAGCGGCCTTTGTTTTTTCAAATCTTTCTTCATGCGGTATTTCAGACAGCTTTCAGGCCGTCTGAAAACGGTGTTTTATTACACCGCCGCCATTCCCGCATTTATGCCCAAAGGGTACAGGCGGGAATCCTGTTTCTGTTTCAACAGCCGTCCGCCGCAACCGCAATTCCCGCAGTCCTGCCAAGATTCCCGCCTGCACGGGAACAGCGGCGGAGCAGAAAGGCTGTTTTGAGAACTTGCCGGCTATCCCGCTTTATATCTCGCCTTTCCCGCTCGGATTGAGACCCGAAACGGCTTCCGGTTTCGGCATCAGGCTTCAAACACAGCCTGCTTTTCCGGCTTCCGGCAAACCCGTTATTTTACCGCAAGCCGCCGTGCGGCACTTGCGGTTTCAGGCAGCCTGTTACGCGCTGCCGCCCGCATGGAAACCGTCGAGGCCTCCGCTTAAAATTTCAAACGGCAGCCAGCCTGTTTCGCCGTCCTTGCCAACCAGTGCCCATTGGTAGCAAACCGCCGCCAGCATAACCTTATCGCCTTTACTTACCCGCAGTTCGGTCGGGTTGTAATCGCACAGCAAACGCCCGTCAGCAACAAAACATGCGGGAACGTAAGTGTCCCGTCCTGCAATCCGGCAGGCAAACCAGTTTGGGTATTGCGGGCACGGCGCAAGGTTTTCTACCGCGCTGCCTTTGGCAAAAGTCGGAAAAACGCCCCCCGCCCTTATGGTCGGCATTTACGTCCAATATCATTTTCCCGCTCCCGTCCCGTCCCGCTACAGGCTGCCTGAAAACTTTTCAGACGGCCTGCCGCCCTACTGCGCCGCGCCGATAAAGGCCAGAAATTCCTGCTCGGTCATTTTCGGCGTATCGTCGGCCAGCGTGTAATACGGCGCTTTGCAGTCGATAAACATCTGCATCTCCAGCCTGAAGGCGGCGTTGTCGGCAAACAGTCCGGCGTTTACATAATAATCATCACCCACCTGCACAAACAGGTCTGTGCCGCACTGTTTGCAAAACGCCCGCTGCGCCCATTCGGTCGACCGGTAACGGCTGATGTTTCCGCCGCCGCTGATTTCGGGCGGCTCGGACGCGGTGAGGGCAAACGCCGCGCCGCCGCTTCTGCTGCGGCATCTGCCGCAATGGCAGGCGTGCACTTGGCCGTTGTGCGCCACTTTGAGCGATACCGCGCCGCACAGGCAGCGGGCGTTGGTTTCGGTGTGCACTGCGGTATTTGCGTCTGTCATCGTATTGTTCCTTTCCTGATTCTGCGTTGGTGTTAAAGCGTTTTTTCAGACGGCCTTTGTTTTTCATATATTTGTTTATACGGCGTTTCGGGCAGTTTGAGGCCGTCTGAAAACGGTTTTTTGTTCTGCTTCTCTTTCGGATTGGCATCCGAGCCGCTTCGCCATGCTCTTTCAGACGGCGTTTCAGGTAGCCTGCGGCCGTCTGAAAGGTTAGCCCTTGAGCGTATCCAAATCGGCCACGTTGATGGTTTTGCGGTTGCGGTACACCAAAACCATAATCGCCAAACCGATTGCCGATTCGGCAGCGGCTACGGTGAGCACGAAAAACACGAAAATCTGTCCGGCGGTGTCGCCCAGATACTGCGAGAAGGCGATGAAGTTGAAGTTTACCGCCAGCAACATCAGCTCTATCGACATCAGCAATACCAGCACGTTTTTGCGGTTCATAAAAATGCCCATGGCGCTGATGCCGAACAGCAGTGCGGCCAACACCAGATAATGCGTAATCGTAATCATGCTTTGCCCTCCTCGGCGGCGGTTTCTGCGGGGGTTTCGGGGGCGGACGGCTGCTGCACCACCGGCTGCATTTTCACCATTCTCATGCGGCCTTTGGATGCGTCCACTTTTACCTGGTCGGCAGGATCCATGCGTTTGGGGTTATGCGATTTGCGGTGCACCAGTGCGATGGCGGCAACCATACCCAACAGCAGCAGCACGGCGGCCAGCTCGAAGGGCAACATATAGGTGGTGTAAATCTGACGGCCCAGATCGCGCACATTACTGTGGTCGGCAGGCACGTCGGCCATCGCGCCGAAGGCGGCAAGGTTGGTTTTCGGCGATACCAGTATCAGGATCAGGGCAACCGCCATCAGCACGCCGACGGTGGCGGCCACGGGGGCGTTGCGCCAGAAGCCTTTGCGCATTTCTTCGATGTCGATGTTCAGCATCATCACGACAAACAGGAACAGCACCATCACTGCGCCGACATACACCACCACGAGGGTAATGCCCAAAAACTCGGCCTGCATCAGCATCCACATCATCGCGCTCATGCAGAAAGTGAGCACCAGCCACAGCGCGGCGTGTACGGGGTTTTTGGCGGTTACGGTTTGCAGCGCGCCAAACAGGATGATGGCGGCCAGGGTGTAGAACATAATCAGGGAGAAGCTCATAAAGGTCTTTCCGGTGGGGGTTTTTAATACTCGGGGGCTGCCTTTGGGTTTCAGGCTGCCTGCCGCTCCAGCGACTGCACGATAAGATCCAGCAAACCGGTGTAGCTGTCGGCGATTTTGTAGGCGAAGAAGTGCGGATAGTAGGGGCGCAGGTTGTAGATTGCGCCGTAGTGTTCCGACCCTTCGATCAGGTTGGCAAACAGGGTTTCGGCATAGCTGTCGCCGATATAGACAAATGCGGGATTGTCGATTGTTTCCTGCGTGCAGCCGTCATAAAAGGCTTGTCCGCCCTCTTCCGCCATGGCTTCCGGCAGGCGGCGGTATTCTTCTTTCGGGTTGTACAGTTCGTCTGCCGTACCCCATTCGCCCAAACGCTTGATTTGGACGATGACCAAATCGTCTTGAAATCCGCTGTCGTCTGCTGCAAGGCAGCCTGCGGCGGCGATCTTGCTGCGCAGCGTTTCAAAACGCCCGCCCATAAAATAAGGCGTTTCATGGCTGATGCCGGAAAAGCTGCGGAAGACGGTTTTCACGTCTTCGGGCAGGCGCACGCCCAGCCGCATTTCGGCGGCGCGGATTTCGGCTTCGCTTGCGGCGGCTTCGTGCCACTCCGGCACAACGCCATATGGCGGATTGAGGCGGGCAAACAGGCTGTCGAGCCTGCTTTTCAAGGCGGCGGCATTCATGGTTTTCAGACGGCCTTTAACGATAAGGCGCGTCGGCCGCTTTGCGTTTGGCGATTTCTTCTTCGTATTGGTCGCCGATGGCGAGCAGCATGGGTTTGGTAAAGTGCAGATCGCCTTTTTTCTCGCCGTGGTATTCCAAAATATGGGTTTCCACAATCGCGTCGGTGGGGCAGGCTTCTTCGCAGAATCCGCAGAAAATACATTTGGTCAAGTCAATATCGTAACGCTTGGTGCGACGCGTGCCGTCTTCGCGTTCTTCGCTTTCGATGTTGATCGCCATGGCCGGGCAGACGGCCTCGCACAGTTTGCAGGCGATGCAGCGTTCTTCGCCGTTGGGATAGCGGCGTTGGGCGTGCAGGCCGCGGAAACGCACCGACTGCGGCGTTTTCTCTTCGGGGAAATAGATGGTGTCTTTGCGGGCGAAGAAGTTTTTGAGCGTTACGCCCATGCCTTTGACGAGTTCGCCGAGCAGGAAGGTTTTGACTAGGTTTGCCATTTGGTTTGCCTCCTCCGTTTGAGGGGATTTTGGTGTTCGGGTTTGGTTTTCAGACGGCCTTCGGCGTTTGTCCGCGTGCGCGGCTGCGCCGCTGTTTCTGCTGCACCACCAAGATTCCCGCCTGCGCGGGAATGACGGCAGTTTAAGGTTTTCAGGCCGGATCTGCGTTTTTCAGACGGCCTATTGCCACAAGCTCCACGGAGTCGCCATCCACACGGCGTAAACGACGATGGCGATAAAACCGATGGGGATCAGCACCTTCCAGCCGAGGCGCATGATTTGGTCGTAACGATAGCGCGGGAAGGTGGCGCGTATCCACAGGTAGCCGTAAAGCACCACCGCCATTTTGGCAAACATCCAGATTGCGCTCGGGGTTCCGACAATGCCCCAGCTCTGCGGAAATGGCGAGAGCCAGCCGCCGAGGAACATGATGGCAGTCAGCGCGCCAATCAAAATCATAAAGATGTATTCGGCAAGGAAAAACAGGGCGAAGGCGAAGCCGGAGTATTCGACGTGGAAACCGGCCACGATTTCGCTCTCACCCTCGGCCACGTCGAACGGGGCGCGGTTGGTTTCGGCCACGGCGGAAATCAGGTAAACGATAAATACGGGAAACAGGGTGAACCAGTTCCACGAGAAAATCGAGCCGCCGGCGATGCCTTTGGCCTGCGCGGCCACGATTTCGTTAAAGTTCAGGCTGCCGGACACCATAATCACGCACACAAGGGCGGCGGACATGGCGATTTCGTAGGAAATGGTTTGGGCGGAAGAACGCATCGCGCCGAGCATGGCGTATTTGGAGTTGGAAGCCCAACCGGCGATGATCACGCCATAAACGGACAGCGAGGTAATCATCAGGATGTACAGCAGGCCCACGTCCACATTGGTAAGCAGCCATTTGTCGGAAAACGGCACCACCGCCCATGCGGCGAACGACGGGGCAAGCGAGAGCATGGGGCCGATGTAGAACAGCCATTTGTTGGAGCTGCTGGGACGGGTTACTTCTTTAAACAGCAGTTTGAACACGTCGGCAAACGGCTGGATAAGCCCCCACGGACCGGTTACGTTGGGACCGACGCGCAGCTGCATAAAGCCGATGACTTTGCGCTCGAAGTAGGTAAGGTAGGCCACGGTCAAAATCAGCGGAATCAGGATAATCACGATTTTGACAATAATCGACACAATCAGGCCGATGTCGCTGCCCATCGGGCCGAACCAGCCGGAAAAAAGGGTTTGGAACCATTCCTGCATTTGTTATGCCCTTTCCAATACGATGGCGTTCATCAGGCCGCCGAGTGCGGCGTTGGCGGGGTGCAGCGGCAGGTGCACCACGTTTTGCGGCAGCGTGTCATCCGCTTCGAGGGAGACGCGCACGGCCGCGCCGTTTTGTTTGGCTACGGCTTCGCCCGCCCCTGCCAGCCCCAAGTCGGCCAGCGTCTGCGGATGGATGCGTGCCGCCGGAATCTGCGCATGGCTGGTTTCCTGCAAAGGCGCGGAACGGCGCACGATGGGGTCGGTGTGGTAGATGCCCACGCCGCCCACGCGGGTGAGTTTGGCGACGGTCTGCACGGCAGCGAAGCTGCCGCCGGCGCGGTTGTCCAGCTTTTCGGGCAGCCGTGCGCCATCCAGTGCGTCTTGCAGAATGGCTTCGGTATTGTCGTAATCGAAGCCGTCGATTTCCAGCAGGTTGCCCAATACGCGCAGGATTTTCCACAGCGGACGACTGTCGCCGCAGCCCTGTACCACGCCGTGGAAGGATTGCAGGCGGCCTTCCATATTGACAAGGCTGCCCGAAGTTTCGGTGAACGGCGCAATCGGCAGCAGGATGTCGCATACTTCGAGCAGGGTGTCGCTCTCAAACGGCGTAAACGCCATCACGCTTTTGGCCTGCTTCAACGCGGATACGGCCGCCGCACCTCCCGCCACGTCGATTTCGGGTTCGACGTTCAGCAGCAATACCGCCTGCCTGGGCTGCGCCACCATTTCGGCAATGCTGCCGGAATCGAATCGGAGCAAGTCCGCGCCGACGCTGTTGGCGGCCTGCGGCAGGATGCCGAGCTTTGCGCCCGCCGCATCCGCCAGCTCCTGCGCGGCGGCATAGACGGCGGCGTAATCGGGATGGTTTTGTGCGTCTGCGCCGAGCAGCACGAAAGCCTTTTCGGCGGCTTTCAGGCTGCCTGCAATGCCGTTTTCCAAATCGGCGGTAAGGCTTTTCAGACGGCCTGCCCACTGTGCGGGGTGTACGCTTTCCTGTGCCGCGAGCGGCATAAACAGTTGTTCCTTATTGGCGGCGAGTATGCTGATCTGCGTGCCGTTGCCGGCGGCGCGGCGCAGGCGGGCAGTCAGCAGCGGCTGCTCTTTGCGCAGGTTTGCGCCGACAACCAGCACCGCGCCCGCGTCGTTCAGATCGGCAATCGCGCCGCCGAGCCACTGCGCGCCTTTCAGGCTGCCTGCGAGGCGGCCGTCCTGCTGGCGCAGGCGGCTGGCGGTGTTTTTAATGCCCAGGCCGTCGGCCAGCTTTTTGGCGAGAAACAGCTCTTCGACGGTGTTCATCGGGTTGGCCCAGATGCCTACCTGGTCTTGGTTGCCGTCTTTGGCGATACACTCGATGCCGTTGCGCACATATTCGAGCGCGGTTTTCCAGTCCACATCCATCCATTCGCCGCCCTGCTTGATTTTCGGATTTTTCAGACGGCTCTCGTGATACAGGCCTTCGTAGGCGAAGCGGTCGCGGTCGGCAATCCAGCATTCGTTGACGGCTTCGTTTTCCAGCGGCAGCACGCGGCGCACGGTGTGGTCTTTGGTCTGCACGATCAGGTTGCTGCCCAGCGCGTCGTGGGCGGAAACGGATTTGCGGCGGCTCAGCTCCCACGAGCGGGCGTTGAAGCGGAACGGTTTGCTGGTGAGTGCGCCGACGGGGCACAAATCAATCACGTTGCCCGACAGCTCGGTTTCCACCACTTTGCCGACAAACGGCATGATTTCGGAAAATTCACCTCGGTACGACATGGCGATTTCCTGCATACCCGCCACTTCTTCCGTGAAGCGCACACAGCGGGTGCAGTGGATGCAGCGGCTCATTTCTTCCGCGCCCACCAGCGGCCCCATGTCTTTGCCGGGCACGGCACGTTTGGCTTCTGTGTAGCGGCTGGCCGTTTTGCCGTAGCCCATCGCCAAATCCTGCAGCTGGCATTCGCCGCCCTGGTCGCAAACCGGACAGTCGAGCGGGTGGTTGATGAGCAGAAACTCCATCACCCCTTCCTGCGCCTGCCTGGCCTTGGCCGAATGGGTGTGCACCACCATGCCGTCGGTAACGGGCGTGGCGCAGGCCGGCAGCGGCTTGGGGGCTTTTTCCACTTCCACCAGACACATGCGGCAGTTGGCGGCGATGGAGAGTTTTTTGTGGTAGCAGAAGTGGGGGATGTAGGTGCCGATTTTCTGCGCGGCTTCGATTACCGTCGCGCCCTGCTCTACCGAGACTTCTTTACCGTCGATCTGGATTTGTAACATGGTGTGTTTCCTAGTTACGGGTTTTTTAATTGGATAATGGCTTGCGGCAGCCTGAATGCGGGTTGGCGGCTTTCAGACGGCCTTTGTTTTGTTTGTTTTTCAGGCTGCCTGAAAATTTTTCAGACGGCCTTTTGCTGCGGCGGTCAGCGGGCGCAGCTTCCGGTTTTTTCGCCGCTGTGTACGGCGTAAATATCGCAGTCCCGCGCAAACGCCAGCTTGCCTTTGTAGCGGCTGCCGATGGCGGCGGCGGTTTCTTTCATCACGTTTTCGGTGCGGTTCATAAAGTGCGACAGCACCACGCTTTTTGCGTTGGCGGCGGCGGCGATGCGGCCGATTTCAGACGGCATCATGTGCAGTTTCAGGGCGATGCGGTCGGTGCTGCCTTCGGGTATCGCGTTGTGCGCCACAAACAGGTCGGCACCGGCGGTGATTTTGTCCAAAGTGCGCCCCATATTGCTCGTACCGCTGGAAAACACCATCGCGCAGCCGTCTTTTTCCACCCGCCAGCCCAGCGCGGGAATGATGCTGTGCGTTACCGGCACGGCGCTGATGCGGAAACCGCCCTCGGCTGCGGCAAATACTTTCGGATGCGATGCGTCGGCCGCCACGGTAACGGGTTTGAGGCGGAACGATTCGCTGCCGTCCAAAAAGCCCGACAGATAAGAGTACGCGCCTTTGCTGCCGATCAGCCGCGACAGATACTGCGGCAGGGACGGCACAATGTGGTTGCCGGACGGGCCGTAAACGGGCAAATCGCGGCTGCGCCCGGTGAAAAACGCGCCTTTGACCAATGCGGGGAAGTCGTTCACATGGTCAACGTGGAACTGGCTGAGCAGCACGGCCTGCAAGTCTTCTATTTTCGCGCCCGCACGCTCGAAGTTCAGCGATGTGCCCGAACCGAAATCCACCAGCACGGCGGCGCGGCCGTTTTCGCGCACCAGATAGCCCACCGAAGCGCGGCCGTCGTCCAGCTCCGGCCCGCCCGAGCCGAGCACCACCACGTCGAGGTTGCGGTTGCTGCAAACCGCCGCCTGTGCGCTTGCGGAAAAAGCCAGCAGCACTGCCAGCGCGAGTCCGCCTGTTTTATGGAAACGTTTTTTTGTTTTCATTTTGTTGCCGTGTGTTATCTGCTCTGTCGCATTTGTTGGTTCAGGCTGCTTTGCCGCCTCGGGCGGCTGTCGGATTCAAGAATCCGACCTACTGCCGTATCTGTTTTTTCAATCTGCCGTCGAGGCCGTCTGAAACAGGTTTTTCCTACTGCTGCCGTCATTTCCGCAAAGGCGGGAATCTTGCCGCCGTTTCTGTAACCCGACTGCCTCCACCCTAACCCTCCCCCGCACGCGGGAGAGGGAATTGGTTTGCTACGGTTTTGGCTTTTTCAGACGGCCTTTCAGGTTTCAGGCTGCCTTGCCGCTTCGGGCGGCTGTCGGATTCAAGAATCCGACCTACTGCCGTATCTGTGTATTCCAATCTGCTGTCGAGGCCGTCTGAAACAGGTTTTTCCTACTGCTGCCGTCATTTCCGTAAAGGCGGGAATTCGGGTTGCTCGTGCAGTTTGACACATTCCGAAGAGTTATAAATATCAATCAGCGTTTCAACTTGCCCTTCAAAAGACTGCCCTTCTAAATTCATCTCATCACGGATTTCCTGTCCAAGATCAAGATACATAGCATCATGAGCTGAAGCTTGTATATTTTTCTCTTTTGTGTACTGCTCCATTTTTCGCCAGATCACTTCCAATGCCGTACTTTGCTCAAGCTGCTTTGCAGCAATGCCACATTTCATAAAGGTCTTTAAATCATCATGCTCAGCAGAACAAGCAACTAACAATCCCATTAGAGCAATCAATGCCAGCTTCTTTATTTTTATATTCCCCATTCAATTCAGCACCACTTGTGCGCTTTCGCCGGCCCGCCGTGTTCGATGTAGTGTTCGAACTCGTGGCGGAAGTGTTTGGTAAAGCTGCGTACGGGGAATACGGCGGCATCGGCGAGGGCGCAGATGGTGCGTCCGGCCATATTGTTGCCGACGGAATCGAGCAGATCCAAATCTTCGGGGCGGCCTTTGCCTTGGGCGATGCGGTGGACGACGCGGTAGAGCCAGCCCGTGCCTTCGCGGCAGGGGGTGCATTGACCGCAGGATTCTTCGAAATAGAAGTAGCTCAGGCGCTCCAAGGCTTTGACCATGCACACGTCTTCGTCCATCACTATCACCGCGCCCGAGCCGAGCATGGAGCCGGCTTTGGCAATCGCGTCGTAGTCCATGGTCAGACCCATCATGATTTCGCCGGGCAGTACGGGGGCGGACGATCCGCCGGGAATGACGGCTTTGAGTTTTTTGCCGTTTTTCATGCCGCCTGCCATTTCGAGCAGTTCGGCAAAGGGCGTGCCCAGCGGCACTTCGTAGTTGCCGGGGCGTTCGATGTGGCCGGAAACGGAAAACAGCTTGGTGCCGCCGGCGTTTTCTATGCCTTTGTCGGCAAAGGTTTTGCCGCCGTCGCGGATGATGAACGGCACGGAGGCGAAGGTTTCGGTGTTGTTGATGGTGGTGGGCTTGCCGTAGAGGCCGTATGAGGCGGGGAACGGCGGTTTGAAGCGGGGCTGGCCTTTTTTGCCTTCCAGCGATTCGAGCAGGGCGGTTTCTTCTCCGCAGATGTATGCGCCGTAGCCGTGGGCGGCAAAGAGTTCGAAATCGAAGCCTGTACCCATGATGTTTTTGCCCAAAAATCCGGCGCGGCGGGCTTGTTCGAGGGCTTCTTCAAAGCGTTGGTAGCCTTCGAAGATTTCGCCGTGGATGTAGTTGTAGCCGGCTTCCGCGCCCATGGCGTAACCGGCGATGATCATGCCTTCGATCAGCGCGTGGGGGTTGTAGTTGATGATGTCGCGGTCTTTGAATGTGCCGGGTTCGCCCTCGTCGGTGTTGCAGACAACATATTTTGCGCCGGGGAACGAGCGGGGCATAAAGCTCCATTTGAGGCCGGTGGGAAAGCCCGCGCCGCCGCGCCCGCGCAGGCCGGAGGCTTTGACTTCGGCAATCACGTCGTCTTGCGAAAGTTTTTCGGTGAGGATTTTGCGCAGCGCCTGATAGCCGCCGCGCGCCTGATAGGCTTCCAAGCGCCAACAGTCGGGGGTGCGGGTATCGACGTTTTCGAAAATCACGCCGGATTGGAATATCGCCATTTGCTTAGCCCTACTCAAATATGGTTGTTTTTTAGTCTTGCGTTTTCAGGCTGCCTGCGCGGCCTGCGGTTTGTGTTTTTGCTGCCTGAAGTGCGGGATTTCTGCGGTTTTCAGGCTGCTTCAAAGGGTTTCAGACGGCCTTGTTACCGCCCTGCCGCCTTTCGGATTTGTGAATCCGACCTACGGTTTGTTGTTAAACTGTCAAATCTAATTTACGTTTTTGAAATGACTCCATAACTCGCTGATACCAGTCTTTAATAACCTTAGTAGTCTCAACATCATCACTTACGCAACGATTCAATGTGCCGCGCGGCTGTGGCAAAGTACGCTCCCCTATCACCCAGTCTAGAACACGGACAGGACGGCGGTTAACTATCCAAGCAGTATCAGGGTTTGTATCATCAATTACTTTATATGCTCCACCTGTAACCTGAACAAGCGCAATTAGTTTCCCTCCACGCTTCAATGCAACAACATCATTAACTTGAATATCGTTAATAAATTGATTAATTTGCTCTTTGCCGCCATCCCACTGCCCCAAACCAATAATCTTTTTATGCTCCAAAATCCAATCAATATTTTGAGAAAATTCTATTTCATCAGTTGGGTGCATTTGCATATGCCAGAAATTCATTTTCCATCCTTTCTCAAAATAAACAATTTAATAATTTTTAAATTAGACATTGATGAGCAACCTACACAGCGGTGTTATCTGATTTCCAACCCAAGCTGCTTTGCTGCGTCAGACACCCGCCTGTATTCCTCCGCCGCCGTCATTCCCGTGCAGGCGGGAATCTTGTTTGGGATTCGGCGGTTTGCGGGCTTGGCCGCTGTTGCTGCTGCTCTGCCAAGATTCCCGCCTGCGCGGGAATAACGGCGTTAATTTTTTGTTTTTTCAGGCAGCCTTTAAGGCCGTCTGAAAGCGGTGTTTTTTTACACTTTCTCCTGCCTTGCGGGGTAGTGTTTCTGCGAAAGTTTTTTTATCGGCGGCTATTTGGCAAAGGTTGCTGTTGTGCCACTGCCCCCACCCCAGCCCTCCCCCGCAAGCGGGAGAGGGAATTGGGTTGCTGCGGATTTTGCTTTTTCAGGTAGCCTGTTGCATTTCAGGCTGACTTACTCAGTAACTCGGGGCTTGCCACACATGGTTTTGCGGTTTGCCGTTGCGTTGGGTCTGCAATCCAAGCTGCTTTGTTTTCAGGTAGCCTTTCTCCGTTAGCGCAGTTCGGCCAGTTTGGCTTCAATCGCTTCGGCATCCATAAAGCTGCACATTTTGTGGTTGTTGACCAGCATTACGGGGGCATCGCCGCATGCGCCCATGCACTCGCCTTCTACCAAGGTGTAGAGGCCGTCTGAAGTGGTTTCGCCGTAGCCGATGCCGAGTTTCTTCTTCAAATATTCGCCGGCATCGACACCGCCGCGCAGGGCGCAGGGCAGGTTGGTGCAGACGGTGAGTTTGTATTTGCCGACGGGTGCGAGGTCGTACATATTGTAGAAGGTGGCGACTTCGTAGGCGGCGGCGGGGGCGATGCCGACATAATCGGCAACGAACTCGATGGTTTCGGGGGCGAGCCAGCCTTTTTCGGTTTGGGCGATGCGCAATGCGGCCATGATGGCGGAACGGCGCTGGTCGGCGGGATATTTGGCCAGTTCGCGGTCGATTTGTTGCAGGGATTCCGGGCTTAACATTAGCGGTCTACCTCTCCGAATACGATGTCTTGTGTGCCGATGATGGCGACGACGTCGGCCAGCATGTGGCCGCGCGCCATTTCGTCCATGCCTTGCAGGTGTGCAAATCCGGGGGCGCGGATTTTCAGGCGGTAGGGTTTGTTGGCACCGTCTGAAATCATGTAGATGCCGAACTCGCCTTTAGGGTGTTCGACGGCGGCGTAAACTTCGCCTTCGGGCACGTGCATCCCTTCGGTAAACAGTTTGAAATGGTGGATCAGGTCTTCCATGCCCAGCTTCATGTCGGTGCGTTTGGGCGGGGCGATTTTGTGGTCGCCTGTGATGACGGGGCCGGGGTTGTGTTTTAGCCAGTCGGAGCATTGCTGAATGATACGCACGGACTGGCGCATTTCGTTGATGCGGCAGAGGTAGCGGTCGTAGCAGTCGCCGTTTACGCCGACGGGAATGTCGAAATCGACGTTGGCATAGGCATCGTAGGGGGCTTTTTTGCGGATGTCCCATTCGATGCCGGAACCGCGCAGCATCACGCCGGTGAAGCCTTTTTGCAGGGCGCGTTCGGGCGTTACCACGCCGATGCCGACGGTGCGCTGTTTCCAGATGCGGTTGTCGGTGAGCAGGGTTTCGAGGGTGTCGATGCGGCCGGGGAAGCGTTGGCAGAAAGCATCGATAAAGTCGAGCATGGTGCCTTCGCGCGCTTCGTTGAGCTCTTTCAACACTTTGGCGTTGCGGAATTTGCTGGACTCGTATTTGGGCATGAAGTCGGGCAGGTCGCGGTACACGCCGCCGGGACGGAAATAAGCGGCGTGCATCCGCGCGCCGGAGACGGCTTCGTACAGATCCATCAGCTCTTCGCGGTCGCGGAAGGCATAGAGGATGGCAGTCATGGCGCCGATGTCGAGGGCGTGCGAACCGATGCCCATCAGGTGGTTGAGGATGCGGGTTACTTCGGCAAACATGGTGCGGATGTATTGGCCGCGGATGGGCACTTCGGTGCCGGTAAGCCGCTCAACGGCAAGGCAGTAGGCCTGCTCGTTGACCATCATGGAAACGTAGTCCAAGCGGTCCATATACGGCAGGGCTTGCAGATAGGTGCGGGTTTCGGCCAGCTTTTCGGTGCCGCGGTGCAGCAGACCGATGTGCGGGTCGGCACGGACGATGGTTTCGCCTTCCAGCTCCAAAATCATACGCAACACGCCGTGGGCGGCGGGGTGCTGGGGGCCGAAGTTGATGGTGTAGTTTCTGAGTTTAGTGGCCACCGTAATTCTCCTCACGGACGATGCGCGGGGTAATTTCGCGCGGCTCGATGGTTACGGGTTGGTAAATCACGCGCTTTTCGGCCTCGTCGTAGCGCATTTCCACATAGCCGGAAACGGGGAAGTCTTTGCGGAACGGATGGCCGACAAAGCCGTAGTCGGTGAGGATGCGGCGCAAATCGGGGTGGTTGTTGAACAGGATGCCGAACAAATCGAAAGCCTCGCGCTCATACCAGTCGGCACTGTTGTAGATTTCGGTAACAGAATCGACCACAGGGAAACTGTCGTCTTGCGCCCACACGCGCACGCGGATGCGCTGGTTGTTTTTTACCGACACCAACTGGCTGGCCACGGCAAAGCGTTTGCCTTCCCACGGCTCGTTTTTGTAGGTGCTGTAATCCACGCCGCACAAATCCACCAGCGATTCGAAATGCAGATCGGCGTGGTCGCGCAGCACGGTCATGATGTCCAGATAGTTTTCAGGCAGGCATTCGACGGTGATTTCGCCCAAGGCCAGAATCACTTTGCTTGCCTTGCCGCCCAATATGTTTTGAACGAGCGGATACAGATCGTTAACGTGCATCTCGTGCTCCTAGTTGCGGGCGATGGTGTAGGTGCGTTTGATTTTGCCTTGAAGCTGGATCAGGCCGTAAATCAGTGCTTCGGCAGTCGGCGGGCAGCCGGGGACATACACATCCACCGGCACGATGCGGTCGCAGCCGCGCACCACGGAATAAGAATAGTGGTAGTAACCGCCGCCGTTGGCGCACGAACCCATAGACAACACCCAGCGCGGTTCGGCCATCTGGTCATACACGCGGCGCAGCGCGGGCGCCATTTTGTTGCACAGCGTACCGGCCACAATCATCAGGTCGGACTGGCGTGGCGAGGGGCGGAAGATAATGCCGAAGCGGTCGAGGTCGTAACGCGCCATACCGGCATGCATCATTTCCACCGCGCAGCAGGCCAGGCCGAACGTTACCGGCCACAGCGAGCCGGTACGCATATAGTTGAGCACGGTATCCGCGCTGGTGGTAATAAACCCTTTGTTCAATACGCCTTCTATTCCCATTCCAAAGCCCCTTTTTTCCATTCGTAAACGAAACCGATGCCCAAAATAACGATAAACACCAGCATCGGCCACAACGCCGGCGTACCAAGCTCCTTGAACACAACGGCCCACGGGATAACAAAGGCAACTTCCAAGTCAAACAGAATAAAAAGTATTGCCACCAAGTAGTAACGCACGTCGAATTTCATACGTGCGTTTTCAAACGCCTCAAAGCCGCACTCAAAGGGCGCGTCTTTCTCGGCATAGTGGCGGTTAGGCCCGAGCAGCAGCCCGAGCGCGATAAACAGCACGCCGGCAGCAAGGCCGACGAGCATGAAAATCAAAACAGGAAAGTAGTTGGCAAGCATGGTATCCGAACCGTGGTGTATGAACAGATCAAACAGGCCGTTATTTTAGCCAAATTAGGGATCGTTTTAAAGACAGCACAATCAAAAAACCAAAAAAAAATCCAATAATTTCAATAACTAAATGATAATTGTTATTATTGGTTTACGATTGGCTGATATTTCCAAACTATTCTTAACCACTCTGCGAATACACGAAAACAGTCCGTTTTCGCGCCTGCCATATCATCCGGCGCAGCACATTCAACCCCGTCTTTTCACACCCCACCCTCCACTGCACAACTGCCTGAAAAACAAAAAAGGCCGTCTGAAAATATTTTCAGACGGCCTCTGCAACTGCAACCGAACACTTACTCAATACGGATTGATATTGCTTTTGACATTGGTAGTGTTGTATTTGTCGTCGTGCGAGTCTTGCGGCACATTGGTTTCATGACGCATATCATCAGGCATATTGTCCAAATCGTGCCCAGGCTCGGATGCGGTATCACCCACGCTGATGCTGGTTGTACTTTCCAAAATGATGGCGGAAGACAAGTTTTGGCTGGTACGGTAAACCATCGCCAATCCGACTTCTTCGGCCGGAATCGACAGATATTTCACTACGCTGCGGCTGCCGTCTTTGCCTTTTTGCAAATCGTTGCGGATTTGCCGGCTGCGTTTGTAGAGGCTCAGCACCGTGCCTTTCTCCAATCCGTCGGCTTCGCCTTTGTTAAGCGTAATGGTTTGGAACTGGCCGGCTTCGCTGATACCGTCGAAAATCGAAACCACGCTGGCATCGACGTGCCGGCTGGGCGCATGGGGCATCATATTGAAGCTGTCGCCGCTTTCATCCATTTTCAGCAGGAAATCGCCTTTGCGGATTTCGGATACGGCCTCTTCCACTACCATCGGCTGCGCAGCTGCGGTGGGTACTTTCAACAGGGGATGCAGGCGGGTGTAGTATTCGTTGGCGGGCAGGGATTCCGCATCGCTGCGGCTGCGCGCGTCCAATGCGCTGTTAGTCGCCGGCAGCGTGGCCACTATGCCGCTGAATACCACTTCCTGACCCAGGTATTTTTTGGTTTGCGGATCGGTAATGTCTTTGCGGGCGCGGTAAACCAAATAGCGGCCGGGTTCGGTAATTTCATAAGCGTACACACGGTCGCCTTTGGAATACATCATACGGTCGTCAGGACCGGACACCAGCCTGGGTGCGTTTTGGGTCTGTTTTTGATCGATAATCTGCGGATGCTGCATAAACATACGGTAAAAATCGACATTGACCGCTTGGATGCCGTAACCCGAGCTGACTTCGCGCACGCGCGGCTGCAGTTTGATGGTCGGAATACCGGCATCGCCTGCTCTGCGTTCGACCGAAAGGCGCGGTTTGCCGTTTACGTAGCGCAAAACCAACACCTGCCCCGGATAGATACGGTCGGGATTACGGATTTTGCTGCGGTTTGCACCCCACAGGCGGTTCCACTGCCACGGGCGGTGCAGATATTTGCCGGAAATCCCCCACAGGGTATCGCCCTGTTTTACCACGTAGCGGTTCGGCGCGTCGGCGCGCACTTTCAGCGCGGCGGCAAATGCCGGGGCGGAAACAGCCAAGCCGGCTGCACAAAGCAGGGTTATAATACGTTTTTGCATGACACTCCCCATTGAAATTTATTCATACAGTCATCATTAAAAAGACACCGGCCGACACGGAAGAAAACCGTCTTGCCGATTTATCGCGCGAATTTTACCACTCTTTACGGCAAACCACATAGCGTTAAAATTATTCTGCATAAACACCCACCGACATCGAGACCGAAAATGGCATTATTAAACATTCTCCAATATCCGGACGAGCGGCTGCACACCGTCGCCAAACCCGTTGAAAAAATCGACTCCCGCATCAAAACCCTGATTGCCGATATGTTTGAAACCATGTACGAAGCACGCGGTATCGGCTTGGCCGCCACGCAGGTAAACGTGCACGAACGCGTCGTTGTGATGGATTTGAGTGAGGAGCGCAACGAACCGCGCGTGTTCGTCAACCCCGTCATTACCCATAAAAACGGCGAAACCACCTATGAAGAAGGCTGCCTCTCCGTACCCGGCATTTACGATACCGTAACCCGCGCCGAAACCGTAACCGTCGAAGCCCTCGACGAAAACGGCGAAAAATTCACTTTGGAAGCCGACGGCCTGTTAGCCATCTGCGTGCAGCACGAGCTGGATCATCTGATGGGCATCGTATTCGTCGAACACCTCTCGCGGCTCAAACAAGGGCGCATCCGCACCAAGCTGCAAAAACGCCAACGGCAGAATATGTAGCAAAAAGAGGCCGTCTGAAAACCCCGTTGCATTTTTCAGACGGCCTTTCCATGCCCGCTCCAACCGTTTTTCCAGACGGCCTCCAAATCCGGACAGGCCGTCTGAAACCTTTATTCCGAAAAAGGAAAAACATGAAAGTGATTTTTGCCGGAACGCCTGATTTTGCCGCCGCCGCGCTGAAAGCCGTGGCCGCTGCAGGATTTGAAATCCCGCTGGTACTCACCCAGCCCGACCGTCCCAAAGGACGCGGAATGCAGCTCCAAGCCTCTCCTGTAAAACAAGCCGCAGAGGAATTGGGTTTGCGCATCGCCCAGCCCGAAAAACTGCGCGGCAACACCGACGCGCTTGCCATGCTCGAAAACGCAGGGGCGGACGTAATGGTGGTGGCCGCCTACGGCCTGATACTGCCGCAGGAAGTATTGGACGCGCCGCGCTACGGCTGCCTCAACATCCACGCTTCGCTGCTGCCGCGCTGGCGCGGTGCCGCCCCCATCCAACGCGCCATCGAAGCGGGCGATGCCGAAACAGGCGTGTGCATCATGCAGATGGACGCGGGTTTGGACACCGGTGCGGTGGTCAGCAGACACCGCTACGCCATCCGCGCCGCCGACACCGCCAACGAAGTACACGACGCTTTAATGAATATCGGCGCGGCCGCCGTTGTCGCCGATTTACAACAACTCGAGCGCGAAGGCCGTCTGAACGCCGTCTCCCAGCCAGAAAACGGCGTTACCTACGCACAAAAATTAAGCAAAGAAGAAGCACGTATCGACTGGAGCGAACCGGCCTCCATGATTGGGCGCAAAATCCGCGCCTTCAACCCCGTACCCGCCGCATGGACGCAATATCAAGGCAAGCCGCTGAAAATCTGGCTTGCCGACACCGTGCCGCAAAGCGGCCGCGCAGGCGAAGTATTGTCATGCACTTCAGACGGCCTCATCGTTGCCTGCGGCGAAGGCGCGTTAAACATCAAAGAATTGCAGCCGGCCGGCAGCAAGCGCATGGATATTGCCGCCTTTGCCGCAGGACGGACAATCGAAGCGGGAACGCTGCTGGATTAGAGCCGGATTGAAAGAAAAAGCCGGCCGCAAACATTTTCAGACGGCCTCTTGCCGAAAAAACGCCATGAACCTCAGCCAAACCTTTTCCCTGCACCAAAAAAACTTCCGCGCCTATGCGCCCGCCAATCCGCCCGCCGACACGCCGCTGGTACTGACCTTTCTGCCGCCGCACGAAGCAGACGAAGCGGCCGCGCTGCTTTCAGACGGCCTGATTCTGCTTTCGCTCGACGAAGCCGACTGGGAATATTCGTTCACCCCGCATCCTGCCCCGCGCCTGTTTAAAAAAGCAGCCGATTTCGGCGGCGGCGCATCCGAATATTTGGCATGGCTGGCGGCCGCGCTGCCCGAAATCGAAGGCCGTCTGAATCTCCGCCCGCGCTGGCGCGGCATTGCCGGCTATTCGCTGGCAGGGCTGTTTGCGGCATGGAGCGCGTATGCCGACAGCCCGTTTGACCGCATTGCCTGCGTGTCGGGTTCGCTGTGGTTTGACGGCTGGACGGAACTGGCCCGCGGCGAAATGCGTACGCCGCCGCAACAGGCCTGTTTTTCCATCGGCGACAGCGAAAAAAACAGCAAAAACCCCCGCATGGCGGCGGTGGAAGACAATATGCGCTTTACCGAAAACCTATGGCGGCAGCGCGGCATTCCCACCGTCTTTACCCGCAACCGTGGCGGCCACTTCGACCACGTGCCGCAACGCATGGCCGACGGCATCCGCCGGCTTTTGCAGGAAACCCGCTGAACCTCCCGCCGCACAAAAATACAATGACTTTCAGACGGCCGCAAAGCCGAAAGGCCGTCTGAAACCCGTTTTTCACCATCAGGAATTGCAAACCCATGACTATGGCACTCGCCCAAAAACTCGCCGCCGACACCATCTCCGCCGTTGCCGCAGGGCAAAACCTGCAAGACGCGCTCGAACGCATCCGCGCCGCGCATCCCGGACTTTCCGCACAGGAAAACGGCGCGTTGCAGGATATTGCCTACGGCTGCCAGCGGTATCTCGGCAGCTTGAAACACATGCTGGCGCAAATGCTGAAAAAGCCGCTGGACAACCGCGAAGTCGAAAGCCTGCTGCTGGCAGCACTGTACCAGCTCCACTACACCCACAACGCACCCCATGCCGTCGTCAACGAAGCCGTGGAAGCCGTCGCCAAAGCCGGCGGCCAATACCGCCCGTTTGCCAATGCAATATTGCGCCGCTTCCTGCGCGAGCGCGAACGGCTGGCGGCTTCGTGCAAAAGAGACGACACGGCGAAATACAACCTGCCGCGCTGGTGGCTCGATTATCTGCGCAACCATTATCCGAAACATTGGAACAACATCGTAACGGCCTTCCTGCTTCATCCGCCGATGACCCTGCGCGTCAACCGCCGCCGGGGCAACGCCGAAAGCTGTCTGGAACAACTGGCCGCAGCGGGCATAGCTGCCAAAGCCCTCGGCGAATACGCCGTAATGCTCGAAACCGCCGTACCCGTGGGCAGCCTGCCCGGCTTTTCAGACGGCCTCGTATCGGTGCAGGACTTCGGCGCACAGCAGGCGGCGCACATTCTGCAAGCGCAAGAGGGCGAACGGATTCTGGATGCCTGCGCCGCCCCCGGCGGCAAAACGGGACACATCCTCGAAACCGCAAACTGCGAAGTAACCGCCCTCGACATCGACCAAGGCCGTCTGAAAAAAGTGGCAGACAATCTCAGCCGGCTGGGTTTTCAGACGGCCTCCACAGTCTGCGCCGATGCGCGGGATTTGGCGGCATGGTATGATGGCAGGCCGTTTGACGCGGTATTGGCCGACGTGCCCTGCACCGCCTCTGGCGTGGTGCGCCGCAATCCCGACATCAAATGGCTGCGCCGCCCCGACGACGCACGCAAAACCGCCCGCCAGCAGGAAAAGCTGCTGGATACGCTGTGGACGGTGCTCAGGCCCGGCGGCAGAATGCTGTTTGCCACCTGCTCCATATTTACCGAAGAAAACGACATCCAGCTGCAAAACTTCCTGCGCCGCCACGCCGACGCTTCCTGCGCCGAGCCGCAAACCCTGTTGCCCACCCCGAAACAAGATGGCTTTTTTTACGCACTCATCCGCAAACAGCCCTGACACCTGTTCCGAGTTTCCGCGCACACCGGCCGCCGCCGGCCGCGCAGCAAATCCGGTGCCGCTTTTTGGGCTGCTGCGCCTGTTTCTTACGGCGGTACTGTTCGGCATACTGCTGCTGAGGCCGTCTGAAAGCGCGGCCGAAGGCATTACCCCCGTCCGCAGCACGGCGGTGCTGACCGCCACAGGCCAGCTCGATGTCAGCAGCCGCTTCCGCACCGATCTTCCCGACCCGCTCAAACAAGCCCTGACACAAGGCGTACCGCTGCATTTCACCCTCAGCTACCAGCTTTCCGCCCCGACTATGGCCGCCTACAAATTCAAGCTCGGCCAGCTTGTCGGCAGCGACAGCAGCGTCTCCTACAAACTCTCCTTCCACCCGCTTACCAACCGCTACCGCGTAACCGTCGGCACCTTCTCCACCGAATACGCCTCCCTCGACACCGCCCTGCGCGGCATCGGCGCGATTGCCGGCTGGCGCGTCCTGCCCGCAGGCACGCTCGCCGACACCGACCTGGCCGAAATCCATGCCGAAATCCGCCTTTCCCTCAGCACTTCCCAACTGCCCAAACCCTTCCAAATCAACGCCATCACCGCCAAAAACTGGCAGCTCGACTCCGGCTGGAAGCCGCTGTCCGTCAGCAGGAGCTGAACCATGCACCGCCGCTACCTCTTCCTGCTCGCCCTGATTTGCGCCGCACTCGTATACGCCCTTACCGTCGCCACCGGCAGCGACAGCTCCCTGTCGCAATATTTCTGGGGCATTATCGCCGCCGCAGGCCTGACCGTGTCGGTACTGCTGGTGATGGTGCTGCGCTACGGCTGGCTGCTACTGCGCCACAGCCAGCACAATATGCTCGGCTCCCGCCTCGCCCGCCGCCTCGCCCTGATGTTTGCCCTGGTTGCCGTGCTGCCCGGCATTTTCCTGGCCGGAGTGTCCGCCCAATTCATCTCATACAGCATCAAATCCTGGTTCGGCAACGACACCGCGCAGGCACTCGAAAGCAGCCTCACCCTCAGCAAATCCGCCCTCGATGCCGCGCTCGACCAAAGCGTGCGCCAGGCTGCCGCCGTACAGATTCAAATCATCAGCGGCACGGCAATGGGCGGCAGCGCGTCCGACATCCTGCGCCGCAGCGGCGAAGCCGCATCTTTCAGCCAAATCGGTATCTACTACCCCGCCAACGGCCGCACCGACCTCATCCGCAACGGCGGCAAACTGCCGATGCCGCAGCCCGAAAGCAGCATTGCCGCCGAACTCGCCCGCCACGGCTCCTACCGCGCCATCGTCAGCCTGAACGGCACACTCTACGCCCAGGGCTGGCTCGTACTGCCGCCGCAGCCGGACGGCAGCGAACAGGCCTTGTTTTTCAGACGGCCGGTACCCGCCAATGTCGCCCGCGATGCCGAACTGATCGAAGCCGCCCGCAGCAAATATGCCGAGCTGACCTACGCCAAACAAGGCCTGCAAACCTTCTTCCTCATCACCCTGCTGGCCGCCGCCCTGCTCTCCGTCATGCTCGCGCTGGTTATCGCCCTGTATTTCTCCCGCCGCTTTATCGAACCGATCCTGTCGCTGTCCGAAGGCGCGCAGGCCGTAGCCGAAGGCGACTTTACCCAACGCCGCCCCGTCTACCGCAACGACGAACTCGGCCGCCTCACCCGCCTGTTCAACCACATGACCGAACAGCTCGCCATCGCCAGCGACGCAGAAAAACTCAACCGCATCAAGCAGGAAGCCGCCCGCCACTACCTTGAAACCGTACTTGAAAGCCTCACCGCCGGAGTCATCACCTTCGACGAAAAAGGCCGTCTGAAAACGCTCAACCGCAGCGCGGAGCGCATCCTCGGCCTACCCCTCTCCGAAATGGCCGGCAGCAGCTGGCACGACTGGCCGCAAGACGTACCCCGTTATGCCGGACTCGCCGCCCTGTTCCAAACCGTCTCCTCCGCCGAATCCGGCAGCCCTGTTCAGACGGCCTACACCCCCGAAGGCGGCAGCCCCCGCATCCTGCTGGCCAAAGCCACCCCGCTGCCCCAAGACACCGGCGGCGGCATCGCCTTGGTTTTCGACGACATCACGCTTTCCGTACGCGCCCAAAAAGAAGCCGCCTGGGGCGAAGTCGCCAAACGCCTCGCCCACGAAATCCGCAACCCCCTCACCCCCATCCGCCTGTCCGCCGAGCGGCTGGCTTGGAAGCTGCAAGACAAACTCGAAGGCCCGGACGCACAAATCCTTACCCGCAGCACCGACACCATCGTCAAACAAGTCGAAGCCATGCAGGAAATGGTCGAAGCCTTCCGCAACTACGCCCGCGCCCCCGATCTCAAACTGCAAAAGCAAGACCTCAACCGCCTGATAGAAGAAGTCCGCCTCCTCTACGAAGGCGGCTCATGTACATTTGAAGCACAGTTGAGTAAGATACCCGCTATGGCCGATGCCGACACCACCGCCATGCGCCAAGTGCTGCACAACCTCTTCAAAAACGCAGCCGAGGCCGCCGAAAGCGCGGAACACCCCCGCGTACTCGTCCGCACGGAACACAACGGCAGCGAAATCACCCTCACCGTCGGCAACAACGGCAAAAGTTTCAGCCCCGATATGCTGCACAACGCATTCGAACCCTACGTAACCGACAAACCCACAGGCACCGGCCTCGGCCTGCCCGTGGTCAAAAAAATCATAGAAGAGCACGGCGGCCGCATCGAAGCCGCCAACCCGCCCGAAGGCGGCGCGTGCATCACCATCACCCTACCCGCATTGGCAGAAAGCGAACATGAGAAGTAACGACATCCTGATTGTTGACGACGAAATCGGCATCCGCGACCTCCTCTCCGACATCCTGCAAGACGAAGGCTACACCGTCGCCCTTGCCGAAAATGCCGAAGAAGCCCGCCGCCTGCGCAACCAGACCCGCCCCTCCATGGTACTGCTCGACATCTGGATGCCCGACTGCGACGGCATTACCCTGCTGAAAGAATGGGCGAAAAACGGCCAGCTCACCATGCCCGTCGTCATGATGAGCGGCCATGCCAGCATCGACACCGCCGTCGAAGCCACCAAAATCGGCGCGATGGATTTCCTCGAAAAACCCATCGCCCTGAAAAAACTCCTCGCCACCGTCGACCGTGCCCTCAAATACGGCGAAATGCAGACCGCCGCCGGTCCCTCCCTCGACCGGCTCGGCAACAGCCCCGCCATCCAGGAAATGAACCGCCGCATCGAAGCCGCCCTCAAACAAAACGGCCCCGTCCTCCTCTGCGGCGAAAGCGGCTCCCCTTTCGAAACCGTCGCCCGCTACTTCCACAAAGCCGGCACCCCCTGGATTGTCCCCGACAAAACCGAACACATCGTCGACACCCCCGCCGATCTGCTGCAAAAGGCCGCCGGCGGCATCCTCTTCCTCGGCGACATCGCCCAATACAGCAAAAACATACAGCAGGGCATCCTCGTCCTCTTGGACAAAGCCGACAAACAAAGCGTCCGCATCATCTGCCCCAGCACCCTCGCCCCCGAAGACATGCTGGACCACCCCGCCCACGACGGCAGGCTCGCCGCCCTGCTCTCCGGCATCTGCGTGCGCATCCCCCCCCTGCGCGCCCAAGCCGACGACATCCCCTTCCTCGTCGGCCACATCGCCGCCGAACTGTCCGAAACCCAGAAAATCCCCGTTGCCGCTTTCAGCCCCGCCGCACTCGCCCTCCTGCGCCAGCACGCATGGACGGGCAACTACGCCCAGCTCCACGACACCGTGCGCGACCTGATCCTCGCCGGCGGACAAAGCGAAATCGACGAAACCGCCGCCGCCGCCCTGCTCGGCCGCACACAGCCCCAAGCCGCCGCCGACACCGCCGCCGGACTCGACTTCAACCTCCCCCTGCGCGAACTGCGCGAAGAACTCGAACGCCGCTATTTCGAATACCACATCTCGCAGGAAGGCCAAAACATGAGCCGCGTTGCCCAAAAAGTCGGCCTCGAACGCACCCACCTCTACCGCAAACTCAAACAGCTCGGCATCCAATTCTCCCGCCGCCAGGGCAAAAGCGACGCGGGCGACAGCGAGAGCGAATAAGACCGCAACGGCACCAACCGCTCCGGCACAACAAAGAGGCCGTCTGAAAACCTGTTTTAAGGTTTTCAGACGGCCTCTTTGCCTTGATGCATGGAACGCGTACGCCGCCTGAGGCAACACACCCTACGCGGAATTGTTAAGTAGGGTGTGTGGCGTAGCCACGCACGCAGTTTCGGAATGGCTGCAACACAAAAAACGCGCGCACCGCTTAGGCGGCACACCCTGCCTCGTCATCCGCTTTTCCATTATCGGCGCAATTGCCGGATTTTTATTTGGTTTTGCTATATATGCCCGCGCATATCGTACGGATTTCCGTACTGCCGCCCAAGCCTGCCGGCAATCAGGCCCTAAGCCCGGTTTGCACCCATCAGACGGATGATTTCCTGCAAAGCCTCCAATTCGCGGTCTTTCTGCGCCAGCATTTCCGCCTGGTGTTTTACCGTCAGCTGCAGCTTGTCGATTTCCGCCGCCATTTGGATCTGGCTGTCGTAGATATTTTGGTAATTGTCGGAAGAAATATTGTCGCCGATATTATTGACGGACAGGTTGTACCGCCCGTCCTCCTGCGCAATCAGGTTGAGGATGTCGGTGTCGAAGATTTCGGCAATCTGCTCCAAACGCGGCAGGTTCAGGCGCGTTTCGCCGCGTTCGATTTTGGCATAGCCGTTGGCCGAAAGCCCCAGCCTGCCCGCCAACTCTTCCTGCGACCACTGCCGCTCTTCGCGCAGGGCGCGGATTTTGTCGTAGATTTTCATATCAACACTTTTTGTGTGTGCCGCCCAACTTTTTGCTGCTGGCAGCACAATGTAAACGGCGTTTACAATTATTTAACCGATAGCGGCGGAATTTTTAGACGGTTTGGCCGCATCCCGCCATATCGGTTCACATTTGGTTATAAATTCTTACCAAAGGACAATAAATGAAAAACACGGTTTTCCTCTGCCCCACGGCACCAACCTGAACGCCGCTTTCGGCGGCAAATCCTACTAACCGGCAGACCAGCAGTTTCCCGCTCTGTCATCCATTTTCACGGACGGAACAAGATGAAAAAAACAATTCTGTGCGGCCTTGCCGCATTTGTCCTGCAAGGCTGCGTCGTTTCTTTACCGAGCATGACCACCAGCGTACTGGAAACCGACAGCGAAAACGGCAACCAAATCGCACTGGATGGCTCGTATTGCGGCTACAACTGCTTGCAGATAGCAATGAACAAAGCGCGGGAAACCTGTGCGTCAGACTATGTGGTGCAGAGCAAATCGCAGGTTTCCATGGGTTCGATTTACATGGTCGTCCGCTGCCGTCCCAAAGCCAAAACAGCTTCCTAACCTCGTTTTCAGACGGCCGCAAACGCTTTGAGGCCGTCTGAAACAGATTCCCGCCAAAACGGAGATTTGAAAACCTGCCGTAGGGTGTGTCGCCCAAGCGATGCACGCGGTTTTGCGGTTTGTGGGAAACGGACAGCAGCAGGCTGGTTTGATCCGACGAACCGATTAGAGTGGTGGAACGCGTGCGCCGCTTGGGCGGCACACCCTACCCTTAGTATCGGAGGCCGTCTGAAAAACATTCAGACGGCCTCTTTGCCATACAAGCCATACCGCACCTGCCGCAATTCCGCAGGCAAATCAGAACTTGCTCCGACATTTGCAATGGTTCGTCGGATTTAGATCCAAGCTGCTTCCGACACGCATTCTGCACCGTTCGGCAGGCCGTCTGAAACAGATTCCCGCCAAAATGGGCGGGTTTGATATACCGTCCCATCCGTGCCGAGTCCTGCCGTAGGGTGTGTCGCCCAAGCGACGCACGCGGTTTTGCGGTTTGTGGGAAACGGACAGCAGCAGGCTGGTTTGATCTGACGAACCGATTAGAGTGGTGGAACGCGTGCGCCGCTCGGGCGGCACACCCTACTCATGGCAAACATGAAGAGGCCGTCTGAAAACCTTAAAACGGGTTTTCAGACGGCCTCTGCCTGTCCGAAACGGAGGCTTAGTTTTTATCCAAGTCCACCAGTTTGTTTTTGGCAATCCACGGCATCATGCTGCGAAGCTGCGCGCCGACTTTTTCGATTTGGTGGTCGGCGTTCAGGCGGCGGCGGGCGGTCATGCTGGCGTAGTTGGCCGCGCCTTCCTGGATGAACATTTTGGCGTATTCGCCGCTCTGGATGCGGTACAACGCTTTTTTCATCGCTTCTTTGGTGGCGGGCGTAATCACTTCCGGGCCCGTAACGTATTCGCCGTATTCGGCATTGTTGGAAATGGAGTAGTTCATGTTGGCGATGCCGCCTTCGTACATCAGATCCACGATCAGTTTCAGCTCGTGCAGGCACTCGAAATAAGCCATTTCGGGCGCGTAGCCGGCTTCCACCAGCGTTTCAAAACCGGCTTTCACCAGCTCCACCGCGCCGCCGCACAATACGGCCTGTTCGCCGAACAAATCGGTTTCGGTTTCTTCGCGGAAGTTGGTTTCAATCACGCCGCCTTTGGTGCCGCCGTTGGCTGCCGCGTAAGACAGGGCGATGTCGCGCGCTTTGCCGCTTTTGTCTTGGTACACCGCAATCAGGGTGGGCACGCCGCCGCCTTTGAGAAACTCGCTGCGCACGGTGTGGCCGGGGCCTTTGGGCGCGATCATAATCACATCCGCGTCTTTGGGCGGCACGATTTGGTTGTAGTGGACGTTGAAGCCGTGGGCAAAGGCCAAAGCCGCGCCGGATTTCAGATTGTCGCGGATTTCGGCGTTGTAAACGGCGGGCGCGGTTTCGTCGGGCAGCAGCACCATCACTACGTCGGCGGCTTTGGTCGCGTCGGCAACGGAGCGTACGTCGTGGCCGGCGGCAACGGCTTTGTCCCAGGAAGAACCCGGGCGCAGGCCGATGACGACGTTTACGCCGGAATCTTTCAGGTTGGCGGCGTGGGCGTGGCCTTGCGAGCCGTAGCCGATGATGGCGACGGTTTTGCCTTTGATCAGGGAGAGATCGGCATCTTTATCGTAATAAACTTGCATTTGGTTTCCTTTATTCGGAGATTGGGTTGGATAAACGGGTTCAGTTGCCGTTGTCGGACACGTCTTTCATCAGCACAATGTCCACGGCTTCGGTTTTGCCGTCGATGGCTTTGAGGAAATTCTGGAAATGCGTGCTGGCGTTGTGGCTGTCCACGGCCGCCTGATCGCGCCAGTTTTCAAAGAAGACGAAGCGGTTTTCGTTTTGCAGATCCTGATGCAGGTCGTAGCGCAGGTTGCCCGCTTCGCTGCGGCTGGCGGACACCAGCCCGGCAAACACGGCCAGCAGTTCGTCGCGGTGTTTGGGGCGGACGGCAATGACGGCCGTGATTTTGATATTGCTCATGGAGGCTCCTCGGCTCTGTAAGAAGGGTTTTCAGACGGCCTCGCAGGGCTGGAGGCCGTCTGAAAAGGTCAGATTTTCAAAATCCGCTCGCCGCGCCCGATGCCTGCGGCTCCGGTGCGTACGGTTTCGAGAATCAGATGGCGGCCGGCGGCTTCAAGAAAGGAATCGAGTTTTTCCGTTGTGCCGGTTACTTCGACGGTGTAGCTTTTTTCGCTTACATCAACGATGTGGCCTCGGTAAATTTCGGTAAGGCGCAGGACTTCGTCGCGGTCTTTGCCGACGGCACGTACTTTCACCAGCATCAGCTCGCGTTCGACATAGCGGCTTTCGTTCAAATCCACGACTTTCACGACTTCGATCAGTTTGTTGAGCTGCTTGGTAATCTGCTCGATCACCACGCTGCCGCCCTGGGTAACAATGGTCATACGCGAGAGGGTGGGATCTTCGGTGGCGGACACGGAAAGCGAGTCGATATTGTAGCCGCGTGCGGAAAACAGGCCGACCACACGGCTCATCGCGCCCGATTCGTTTTCCATCAGCACGGATAAGATGTGTCTCATGGCACGCTCCTTGTGTCGTAGTGTCTGTCGTGTACGTCGTTTACATCACTGTCGGCCTTGCGCTCGCGCATATGCGGCGGCAGCACCATTTCGTCCAAACCTTTGCCGTTGCCCACCATCGGGAAAACGTTTTGCTTTTTATCGGTGATGAAGTCCATAAACACAAAACGGTCTTTCAGGGCAAGTGCCTCGCGCAGCGCGCCTTCGACATCTGCGGGCTTCTCTATCCTCATGCCGACATGGCCGTATGCTTCGGCCAGTTTGACAAAATCGGGCAGGGAATCGAAATAGGTTTCCGACTCGCGTTCGCCGTAATAAAGCTCCTGCCATTGGCGCACCATGCCCAAATAGCCGTTGTTCAGGCAGATAATTTTGATCGGCAGGCGGTATTGGAAACAGGTGGACAGCTCCTGAATATTCATCTGGATGGAGCCTTCGCCCGTAATGCAGCACACGTCTTTCGACGGGTCGGCCAGATACGCGCCCATCGCATAGGGCAGGCCGACACCCATTGTTCCCTGTCCGCCGGAATTGAGCCATTGGCGCGGACGTTTGAACGGATAAAACTGGGCGGCAAACATCTGGTGCTGGCCGACATCGGAAGTGATGACGGCATCGTTGCCGGTAACTTCGGCCAGCGTTTTCACCACCATCTGCGGCAGAATCACATCGCTTTGCGGCAGCAGCAGGCAGTTGCGCGAACGCCAAGACTCGATGTCCTGCCACCATTTTTCCAATGCGGCGGCATTAAGCGACACTTCCTGTTTGCGCCACAGTCCGGCCATCTCGCGCAGCACGTTCTTTACATCGCCGACAATCGGCACATCTGCGCGGACACGTTTGGAAATGCTGGACGGATCAATGTCGATATGAATGATTTTTTTCGGTTTTTCCAAAAATTTTGCCGGCACGGACACCACACGGTCGTCAAAACGCGCACCCACGGCCAGCACCACGTCGGCATTCTGCATCGCCAGATTGGCCTCATACATGCCGTGCATACCCAGCATTCCGAGATATTGGCGGTCGTCGGACGGATACGCGCCCAAGCCCATCAGCGTGGCCGCACAGGGCGCGCCCGTCAGCCGGACAAACTCCGCCAGCTCCTCCGAGGCATTGCCCAGCACCACGCCGCCGCCGAAATACACGATGGGGCGTTTGGCCGAAGCCAGCATCTGCACCGCCTTTTTAATCTGCCCCGTATGCCCGTTCAGCACCGGCTGGTAGGAGCGGATGAAAATGTCTTCCTGCGGATAGCTGAATTTCGACATAGCCTGCGTAACATCCTTGGCAATGTCGATTACCACCGGCCCCGGCCGCCCCGTACGGGCGATTTGGAAGGCTTTTTTCACCGTAAGCGTCAGATCGTTGATGTCCGTAACCAGGAAATTGTGCTTCACGCACGGGCGCGACACGCCCACCATATCGATTTCCTGAAACGCATCCGAGCCGATGGCGGGCGAGCCGACCTGGCCGGAAATCACCACCAGCGGAATCGAATCCGAATAGGCTGTGGCAATGCCGGTAACCGCGTTGGTCGCGCCCGGGCCGGACGTAACCAAAGCCACGCCCACCTTGCCGCTGACACGGGCATAGGCATCTGCGGCATGAACCGCGGCCTGCTCGTGGCGTACCAGAATATGTTTGAACTTGTTTAATTGGAACAGCGCGTCATAGATTTCCAACACCGCACCGCCGGGATAGCCGAAAACGTATTCCACGTTTTCCGCTTTCAGACTCTGCACAAGGATTTGTGCACCTGATAGTTGCATGGGAGCCTCTTTTATTCTGCCTGCAAACCGATAACAAACCCGGGCTTCGCAATACAACGGTAATGGCGGATTTCCGAACGGCGGTTTAGGGTACGCGAACGGATGACCGGCGACAGCTGGCGGGTTCCAAATCGGATTTGGAGCGCAAAGTGTTTAAAAAAGTAAAGAGCGCATAAGATAACGCAAACCCGCGCTGCGGGCAAGCAGAGAATGTCCGCCCGGGGCGGGTGAAACGCATGAGGCCGTCTGAAAACAGATTTTCAGACGGCCTCATGCACGGATTTTGGCGCACCCGACTGGGATCGAACCAGCGACCTTCGGCTTCGGAGACCGACACTCTTCCAACTGAGCTACGGGTACGGAAAGCGGCGCATTATCCCACATTCCGCCGCTTTGGCAAAATTTTCCTCGCCGCAGGACGCGGATTCCGCGCGGTGCGGCAGCACCCGGCCTTTCCACAATTTTTTGAGTTAGGCCAAATTTTAAAGATTGGAAAGGCATGGCGGATTCAGTATAATCCGCAAATTAATGTTAATTGATATTAACGCATAACAAATCTCCCACCACAACCAAAAAAACGGCGAGGCTTAAAACATGAACCAACCCACCAACCGAAACGCCCGCGGTTCCGCCCTCTTCAACCTTATCGGCGGCATCGTCATCCTTTTGGCCACCCTCTATTTTCTTGTCAAACTGGCCACCGGCGGCTACCAGCCCGGCACCGTAGAAGAATCCACCCGCGCCGCCGTCCAAACCCGCATCCAGCCGCAAGGCAGCATTACCGAAGGCGACGGCGTTCCCGTGGGCGAGCGCAAAGGCGACAAAATCTTCGCCAAAGTCTGCGTCCAATGCCACGCCGCCGACAGCAACACCCCCGACTCGCCGAAAATCACCCACAACGCCGAATGGGCTCCGCGCATCGCCAAAGGCCTGCAAACCCTGTTCGACCACGCTTGGAACGGCTTCAACGCCATGCCCGCCAAAGGCGGCCAGTCCGACCTGACCGAGCAGGAACTCAAGCGCGTCATCGTCTATATGGCCAACCAGTCCGGCGGCAGCTTCCCCGATCCCGATGCCGCCCCTGCGGCCGCCCCCGCATCCGGCGCATCCGAAGCCGCCGCTTCCGCCGCCCCCGCAGCGGAAGGCGCGAAAGAAGCCGGAGCCGCCGGCGGCGAAGACGTGGCGGCGGCCGGCAAAAAAGTGTTCGACGGCCTGTGCTTCGGCTGCCACTCCGCCACCTCCGCCATCCCCGACACCCCGCGCATCACCCACAACGACGAATGGGCGCCGCGCATCAAAAAAGGCAAGGACACCCTGTTCAAACACGCCATCGAAGGCTTTACCGACAAAGGCATGATGCCTGCCAAAGGCGGCAACGAAGCCCTTACCGACGACGAAGTCAAAGCGGCCGTCGTCTATATGGTGAACCAGTCCGGCGGCAAATTCTAAACGCCGCAGCAAACAGAAAAGGTATGCACCCGCCGCATACCTTTTTCCGCATTTAGGCCGTCTGAAAAAATCATACCGCAGTTTTCAGACGGCCCGTCTGCCGCCAAACCCGCCGCATGGCATCCCGCGCTGCGGCGCGTTCCGCATCCCGCACACCCCCACCCGCGTGCTCCGCAAAGCGGCACACCACGGCTTCTGCTTTATCCCTGTTTTCCCTGCCGCATCGGCAATCCGAATCCGCTGCCTGCACACCGCCCGCCTCGCGGCAAAGGTTCGGACAAATGCCTGCCCGGCCAAGCCAAATATAAAGCCTTTACCCCGCCCCAACTGCGGCATATTTGGGCATGGTGCGCGGCCTGCCTGATAGTCCCCCCTGCCGCGCTGCCGCATCCTAAACCGCATCCGCATACGGAGGTTTTGCAACAATCCCAATCCGCCTTTTCAGACGGCCTCCCCGCCATCCTAGTCGAATCCCGCCCTGCCCGTCCCCGTTCCCCGCCAAAGGAGAAATCCGCTTTTGAATTTGGCAAACTCAGGCACAGTTTGCCAAAGCGCATCGTGATGCCGCCGCGCGGGACGGGCAATCTGCCGTCCGCACAGGCCGTCTGAAAACCGTGCTGCGGGAAAACCGCCGTCCGATATTCGGCCAATACACAAGCGTGTGCGAAACAAACCCCTGCGCTGCTTAGGGCGGCACCCCCTACGCGTGATTGTGCGGGGTGCTGCGCAGCCACGCACGCGCCCCCAAGGCATAAGCTATGGCCGTCTGAAAACTCCGCGCCCCGCATCGCAACCGCCTTTTCAGACGGCCTCTGCCCGCCGCCCGCCCCGAATCACGCTACAATACGCGCCCGATTTTCCCGCCCTGCCGTTTTCAGACGGCCTCTTTCCCCATGACCACACAGCTCTACATCGGCATCATGTCCGGCACCAGCATGGACGGCGCGGATGCCGTCCTAATCCGCACCGGACACGCCCGATTCCTTGCCGCCGAAGCCCACGCCTTCCTGCCCTATACAGGCCGTCTGAAAAACGAACTGCTCAAACTGCAAAACAGCGGCGCGGACGAACTCCGCCGCAGCCGCCTGCTGGCGCAGGAACTGTCCCGCCTCTATGCCCGCACCGTACACAAACTGCTAAACGAAACCAAACTGTCTCCTGCCCACATCACCGCCCTCGGCTGCCACGGCCAAACAGTGCGCCACGCCCCCGAACAGGGCTACAGCATCCAGCTTGCCGACCTGCCGCTTTTGGCCGAACTCACCGGCATCACCGCCGTCGGCGACTTCCGCAGCCGCGATCTTGCCGCAGGCGGCCAGGGCGCGCCGCTCGTCCCCGCCTTCCACCAGGCCGTGTTTTCCGCGCCCGACGAAACCCGCGCCGTACTCAACATCGGCGGCATCGCCAACATCAGCATCCTGCCGCCCGGCGCACCCGCCATCGGTTTCGACACCGGCCCGGGCAATATGCTGGCCGACGCATGGATGCAGCGCGTCTGGCAGCAGCCCTACGACGCAAACGGCGCACGCGCGGCACAAGGCAAAGTGCTGCCCGGCCTGCTCGCCCGCCTGCTCGGCCACCCCTACTTCGAGCAAGAGCCGCCCAAAAGCACCGGCCGCGAACTCTTCGCCCTGCCCTACCTGCTCGGTCGCCTCGCAGGCGGCGAAGACCCGCAAGACGTGCTGCGCACCCTCAACGCTTTTACCGCCGAAACCGCCGCTGCCGAAATCCGCCGCGCCGCGCCCGAAATCCGCCGCGTTTACGTCTGCGGCGGCGGCGTACGCAATGCCGTGTTAATGTCCGAACTGGCCGGCCGCCTGCCGCAGGCCGAAATCCGCTCCACCGCCGACCTCGGCCTCGATCCCCAACAGGTCGAAGCCGCCGCCTTTGCCCTGCTTGCCGCCTGCTGGATACACAAAATCCCAAGCAGCCCGCCGCAGGCCACCGGCGCACGCAAAGCCTGCATACTCGGCTGCGGCTATTATCCGTAAACATCCGAGGCCGTCTGAAAAACGCTTTTCAGACGGCCTGCAACACAGTCAAAAACACGTGCGCCGTTTGGACGGCACACCCTAAACCAGCGTAGGGTGTGTGGCGCAGCCACGCACGCGGCTTAATCCGACCCAAACGGCAACAGCGTATAAATTTGTGCGCGGTGCCGTATCCGTTTGGCGGCAGAAACAGGCGAAATGCCGTCTGAAAACGGCTGCGGCTTTTCAGACGGCCTCAAATACCTCTGCCGCAAAAATGCTCTATAATTCCGCGTTTTTTTCCACCGCCTGCGCTTTTCAGACGGCCTCACACACCCATCCCCACTCCTTATGAGCAGCAAATCCGAAAAACCGACCAAGCCGCGCAAGCCCGCAGCACAAGCCCGCAGCTCCGCCGCCGGCCGCCGCAGTGCCGCCGTCAAAAAAATCGAAAGCAAGGCCGCGCCCAAAACCGGCAGCGTGGCCGGCAACGAAGCCGCGCGGCGGCGGGCGGAGCATTTCTCCAACCTCCTGCGCGACACGCTGTGGCTGTTCGGCCTCACGCTTACCCTGTACGCCGCCGTTGCCCTGGTCAGCTTCAAAATGGGCGATCCGGCCTGGTCGCGCAGCGTGCTGCCCGACGGCGAAACCCACAATCTCGGCGGCTTGTTCGGCGCGTATTTTGCCGACGTGTCCTACTATCTTTTCGGCATTTCCTCTTGGTGGCTGGTGGCCTCGGCCGTGGTGTGGCTGTGTAAAAACTTCCGCCCGACGCGCTCGCCCGACGCAAAGCCGTACAGCATCAGACTGGCGGCGGCGGGGCTGGCAGGGCTGCTTCTGTGCAGCCCGGTGCTCGAATACGCGCTTTGGCAGCAGCAGCTCGGCGACAGGCTGCCGGTGGGCGCGGGCGGCCTGACCGGCTTTCTTATCGGCGGCCTCTCGGCCAGGCTGTTCGGCGGCGGCGGCAGCTTCTCCATCACGCTGGTGCTAGTGCTGCTGGCTTTTTCCTTTGTCGCCCAAGTGTCGTGGCTGGATATGCTGGAAAACCTCGGCGCGCGCATCGAATGGCTGTGGGAAAAAGCCACCCGCCGCCGTTCGCCCTACATCAAAGCACCCGATATGCCCGACGCGAAAACCACGCGCCGCATGGTCAAAGAAGCCGAACACATCACCGCCGAACCCGTTTCCCTGCCCGCAGCCGCCAGCAGCAACCGCAAAGCCGCCCGCCTCGAAGTAACGCCGCCCGCGCCCGTCCAGACGGCCTTGTTCGACCGAGACGGCGAAGCCGCCCCGCCCGCAGGCACGGGCGAATACGCCAAACCCGCCCTCGGCCTGCTGTCCGCACCCAAAAGCGAAGCCCTGCCCGTCAATCCCGACAAGCTCGAACAAACCGCCGAACGCATCGAAGGCAAGCTGGCGGAATTCGGTATCGACGTGCAGGTCGTGTCCGCCACTTCCGGCCCGGTGATTACCCGCTACGAAATCGAACCCGCGCAGGGCGTGAAAGGCAGCCAGATTGTCAGCCTCGCCAAAGACCTCGCCCGCTCCATGTCCATGCAGTCGGTGCGCATCGTCGAAACCATCGCCGGACGCAACACCATGGGCATCGAGCTGCCCAACGACCGCCGCCAGGAAGTTACCCTGCGCGAAATCCTCGCTTCGCCCGTGTTTGCCGAAGCCAAATCGCTGCTCACCGTCGCGCTGGGCAAAGACATCGCCGGCGTGCCGGTGGTAGGCGACTTGGCGAAAATGCCGCACCTGCTGGTGGCCGGCATGACCGGCTCGGGCAAATCCGTCGGCGTAAACGGCATGATCATGTCCATGCTCTACAAGGCCGAACCGGACGAAGTGCGCTTTATCATGATTGATCCGAAAATGCTCGAGCTGTCCGTATACGAGGGTATCCCGCACCTGCTGTGCCCCGTCGTTACCGATATGCGCGAAGCGGGGCAGGCTCTGAACTGGTGCGTGGCCGAAATGGAAAAACGCTACCGCCTGCTCTCGCATCTGGGCGTGCGCAACCTCGACGGCTACAACGGCAAAATCGCCCAAGCCGCCGCCGAAGAAAAGAAAATCCCCAACCCGTTCAGCCTCAATCCCGACGACCCCGAGCCGCTGGAAAAGCTGCCGCTGATCGTCGTCGTCATCGACGAGCTGGCCGACCTGATGATGACCGAGCGCAAAGCCGTGGAGCAGCAGATCGCCCGTCTCGCGCAAAAAGCCCGCGCCGCCGGCATCCACCTCATCATCGCCACCCAACGCCCCAGCGTGGATGTCATCACCGGCCTCATCAAAGCCAACATCCCCACCCGCATGGCCTTCACCGTGCAGAGCAAAATCGACAGCCGCACCATCCTCGACCAAATGGGCGCGGAAGACCTGCTCAAATACGGCGACCTCCTCTTTTTGCAGCCCGGCTCCGCCGAGCCCACCCGCCTGCAAGGCGCGTTTGTTTCCGACCACGAAGTACACGAAGTCGTCGCCCACATCAAACGCCAGGCACCCGCCCGCTATGTCGAAGGCCTGCTTTCGGGCGAAGCCGCGATGGAAACCGTCAATGCCGTCCATCCCAATATGGGCGCGGACGAATTGTTCGACCGCGCCGCCGCCTTCGTTATCGAAACGCGCAAAACCTCCATTTCTTCGCTGCAACGCCACCTGAAAATCGGCTACAACCGCGCCGCCAATATGATGGACGCACTCGAAGAAGCCGGCGTGGTTTCCCCCGCCGACGTGGGCGGCGCACGCAAAGTGCTGGCCAGGAAAGACGACCTGTAAACCCGTTTTCAGACGGCCTCCGACACAAAGCAGGGTGTGGCGCAAACCGCGCACGCGCCCCCAAACTTTCAGACGGCCTGCTACCGCTTTGAGGCCGTCTGAAAAACACCGCCGCATTGTGGAAAACCCGACATGACAAACCCCAAAGCATACCGCCCGCACACCGCCACCCTCGCCTGCGCCGCCATCGCCGTCCTCGTCTTTACACAAAAAATGTTCGGCTTCATGCTCTTCATCTTCCTGCCGGTGCTGCTCATCGTCCGCGCCGCAGCATGGTGGAAAGCCCGCAAAAACCCGCAGGCCAAGCGGCTGGAAAACTTCCGCATCTTCGTCTGGTCGGCCGCCGCCGCGTTTATGATCGGCACCGGCCTCCACTACGTCCGCACCGCCCGCAGCGACATGGCCGCCATCGCCCGTGCCGTCGAACAATACCGCGCCGCCAACGGCCGCCTGCCCGACACCCTTGCCGCCGCCGGCCTGCATTTTGCCGACAGCTTTGCAGTCCGTTACAACTATTGGGAAAACAGCGGCGAACACCTCCTCCTCTACAAAGACCCGCTGCAGCCCTTCGGGTTTTACAGCTACGATTTTGACAACCGCCGCTGGCTGAACGACAACGGCGAACCCGTAACCGAATGACCTGAAAAGGAAACCAAGCCATGAACACCCGCCACATCCCCGCCGCCCTGCTGCTTGCCGCCGCCCTCGCCGCCCAAGCCTCCCCCGATCCCGCCGCCCGCGCCCGCGCCCGCTTCGTCGATTTCACCGACCTCGCCCAACTGGCCGGCACCCTGCACAAAGAAGCCGAAGCCTGCGGCCTGTCGAAAAAAAACGACCCCTTCTTCGCCCCCGGCGGCAAACTGCACACCGCCCTGCTGCGCGGCCTCAAACAGTCTGCCGCCGCCGCCGGCCTCCAACTGAGCGACAAAAAAATTGCCGAAACCGCCGCCGCCTCCTACGCCCAAGGCCGCGCCACCAGCGAAAAACTCTTCACCGCCCAAGGCTGCACCCCCGAAGCCAAACAAAAAATCAAACAAACGCAAAGCTGGCTGCTGCAAACCGCCGCGCAGCAATAAAGCCCGCAGGCAGCCGCACAGGCCGTCTGAAAACGGATTAAGGCTGCCGCCGAGCCCGCGCCGACAACACGGAACACCATCATGGACAAACTCCGCCCCGCCCTCCTCGCCCTCCTGCTTGCCGCCTGCGGCGCAAACCCCGCCCCGGGCGAACCCGGCGCGTCCGAAATCCGCGCCCAAGAAGCCGCCACCCCCCTAGAAGACCCCGACAAAGACTACACCGCCCCCGCCGACGCGCCCGACGACACCGCATCCGGGCCGCAAGCCGAAGCCGCTTCCGCCGCGTCCCGATAAACACAACAGGCCGTCTGAAAACGGATTGGCCGGCTCCTGCCGCCCCAAACCCGACCCGGCCGCACCAGCAAGGAGAAACCGTGAAACCCGTCAAACGCTATCAAGCCGAACCCGCCCTTCCCGCCGCCGCCGTCCGCAAAACCGGCATCCTCCTGATCAACCTCGGCACCCCCGCCGCCCCCACCGCCGAAGCCGTCCGCCCCTACCTGCGCCAGTTCCTGTCCGACCCGCGCGTCATCGAGCTGCCCAAACTCCTCTGGCAGCCCGTTCTGCGCGGCATCGTCCTGCCCCTGCGCGGCAAAAAAAGCGCGGCAAACTACAAAAAAATCTGGCTCAAAGAAGGCTCGCCGCTTATGGTGTACAGCCAACGCCAGGCCAAAGCCCTGGCCGCCCGCCTGCCCGACACCGCCCTCGTCCGCTGTGCCATGACCTACGGCCTGCCCGACATCGCCTACACCCTGGCCGAACTCGCGGCGCAGGGCGCGGACAAAATCCTCGTCCTCCCCCTCTTCCCGCAATACGCCGCATCCAGCAGCGGCGCGGCACTCGATGCCGTATGGCGCGCCATGCTGCACCGCCGCAACCAGCCCGCCGTACGCACCGTGCGCAGCTTCCACAACCACCCCGGCTACATCGAAGCCCTGCGCCGCCAGATTTCCGCCTACTGGCAGCAGCACGGCAAAGGCAAACACCTGCTGATGAGCTTCCACAGCATCCCCCGCGCCCACGCCGACGCGGGCGACCCCTACCCGCAGGAATGCCGCGAAACCGCCCGCCTGCTGGCCGCCGCCCTCGGTCTCAAAGAAAACGAATACACCGCCGCCTTCCAAAGCCGCTTCGGCGGCGGCAAATGGCTGGAGCCCGCCGTTTCCCCCCTGCTGTCCGCCCTGCCCAAGCAAGGCATAGAAGAGCTGGACGTTGTCTGCCCCGCCTTCGTTTCCGACTGCCTCGAAACCATGGAGGAAATCGCCGTCGAAGGCCGCGAAACCTTCCACGCCGCCGGCGGCAAAACCTTCCGCTACATCCCCTGCCTCAACGACAATCCCGACTGGATCGATACCCTCGCCGCCATCGTCCGCCACGAAGCCGCCGGCTGGCTGTAAACGCAAACAGGCCGTCTGAAAACCCGTCGCAAGATTTTCAGACGGCCTTTCATCTGCGGAACAAGCCCGCCCGTAAGCCGTGGGATTCCGTACCACCACGTAGGGTGTGTCGTCCAAAGCGACGCACGCGTTCTTTAAATACAAATACGGCAGAAATACAAATACGGCAGGCCGTCTGAAAACCCGTCGCAAGATTTTCAGACGGCCTCTTCCATGCAGAACACCCCCGCAGCATTTCCTACCACCACGTAGGGTGTGTCGCCCAAAGGCGACGCACGCGTTCTTTAAATACAAATACGGCAGAAATACAAATACGGCAGGCCGTCTGAAAGACCGCGTGCGTGGCTTACGCCACACACCCTACACAAACTCCCCGCAGGATGTGCCGCATAGCGGCGCACGCGTTCTTTGAGTTAAAACAGGCCGTCTGAAAACCCACAGCAGGATTTTCAGACGGCCTCTTCCATCCCCGCGCACAAATTCTCCGCCACCGTGCCGCAGCCGATTTCCCGCCGCAGCGGCTGCCCGTTCAAATCCCGCAAAGCCGTCTGGAAAGCGGCAAAATCCACCGTGTGCGAACCGAAGCGGCGCAGATGCTCCGTATCCTGCTGGCAGTCGATCAGGGCAAGGCCGCAGCCCGCCAGATAAGGCACGGCGCAGGCAAATGCGGTTTTCGACGCATCCGGCGCGTCGGCAAACATCGATTCGCCGTAAAACACCCGCCCTATCTGCACACCGTAAAACCCGCCCGCCAGCCGCAGGCGGCCTGCTCCGTCGGGGAAAAAACACTCGAAAGAATGCGCGTGTCCCAGCGCGTGCAGCCGCGCATAGGCCGTCTGAAATTCCGGTGCGATCCACGTCCCGTCCTGATGCGGGCGCGGCCTGGACGCACAGGCGGCGATTACCCGTTGGAAACAGCGGTTGGCCGTAACCCGATAGGCCTTGTTGCGCAGCGTCTTGGCCAGCGAACGCCCCACATGCAGCCTTTCCGGCAGCAGCACCGCCCGGGGCGACACCGCAAACCAATAAAACAGCCCGCCCTCGGCAAACCACGGAAACACCCCCGCCCGATAGGCCGACAGCAGCCGCCCCGCATCCAAATCGGCACTCACCCCCACCAGCCCTTCCGTTTCGCGCAAAGCGCGGCCAGGATCGGGAAAACGGTAGTCGTGCGGCGGCAGAAAGGGGACGGACATGGCGGCGGCTCCGGCAAAAAGCGCGATTGTAGCCCAAGCCCGCAGGCCGTACCGCCGCTTTCAGACGGCCTCCCGCCGTATTCGTTTATAATCCGCCCCTTTGTCCGCCCACACTCCCGCCATGCTCAAATTCACCCTGCACACCACCGACGGCCGCGCGCGGCGCGGCACGCTCACCCTCAACCACGGCACCATCGAAACGCCGGTATTCATGCCCGTGGGCACCTACGGCTCGGTCAAAGCCATGTCGCCCGCCAACCTTCACGACATCAAAGCGCAGATTATCCTCGGCAACACCTACCACCTGTGGCTGCGCCCAGGCTTGGAAGTGATTGGACAATTCGGCGGCCTGCACCAATTCATCGGCTGGGACAAACCGATACTCACCGATTCGGGCGGCTTCCAAGTGTTTTCGCTCTCCGACATGCGCAAGCTCACCGAAGAAGGCTGCACCTTCAAAAGCCCGATTAACGGCGACAAACTGTTTTTATCGCCCGAAATCTCCATGGAAATCCAAACGGTTTTGAACTCCGACATCGCCATGCAGCTTGACGAATGCACCCCCGGCGAAGCCACACACCAGCAGGCGCGGCAATCGCTGCAAATGAGCCTGCGCTGGGCGGAACGCAGCAAAAAAGCCTTTGAAGACTTACGCAATCCCAACGCACTCTTCGGCATCGTGCAGGGAGCGATGTATGAAGACCTGCGCGAAGAATCGCTGCGCGGGCTGGAGCAGTTCGATTTCCCCGGACTGGCCGTCGGCGGGCTTTCCGTCGGCGAGCCCAAACCCGAAATGTACCGTATGCTGCGCGCCGTCGGCCCCATGCTGCCCGCCCACAAGCCGCACTATCTGATGGGCGTGGGCACGCCCGAAGATTTGGTTTGCGGCGTGGCCAACGGCATCGATATGTTCGACTGCGTGATGCCCACCCGCAACGCCCGCAACGGCTGGCTGTTTACCCGTTTCGGCGATATAAAAATCAAAAATGCGGCACACAAACACAGCACCGCGCCGCTGGACGAAAGCTGCACCTGCTACACCTGCCGCAATTTCAGCCGCGCCTATCTGCACCACCTGCACCGCGCCGGCGAGATTCTCGGCGCGCAATTAAACACCATCCACAATCTGCACTTTTACCAGGTGATTATGGAAGAAATGCGCACAGCCATCGAACAGGGCGGGTTTGCCGACTGGCGCGCACGTTTTCACGAACTGCGCGGCACCAGACACGCAGCGGCATAAACACGGCAAAGGCCGTCTGAAAACACGGATACGTTTTCAGACGGCCTTTTGCACCGAATCCGGAACCCGACCATGAACGCCAAAACCCTAGCGGCCTATGCCCTCGGCCCCGCCGGCAGCGCGGCGGCGGGCGTGCTTGCCCTGCCGCTGCTGTCGTACAGCTTTTCCGGCGCGGACATCGGCCGCGTGCTGCTGCTGCAAGCCGCCGCAAGCCTCGCGCTGATTACGTTCGGGCTGGGGCTGGATCAGTTTTACATCCGCGAGTTCCACCAAAGCGGCAACCGCGCCGCGCTGTTCAAAACCGCCGCCCTGCCGCCGCTCGCGCTGGCCGCTGCCGCCTGCGCCGCGCTGTATGCGTTTGCGCCGCAATGGCCGTCTGAAAAAATCCTGTCGCTGGCCGATTCCCGTTTGGGCGGGCTGTGCCTACTGTTTGCCGCCGCGCTCATGCTGTCGCGCTATCTGTCGCTGGTGCTGCGGATGAACGACCGCGCCCTGGCCTTTTCCTTCGCCCAGCTTCTGCCCAAGCTGCTGCTGCTCGCGGCGGCGGCGGCATGGGTGCTGCTGCGCCTGCCCGCCGGCACGTTCGCGCTGGTGTCGGTATATGCCTTTGCCCAACTGGCCGCCGCGCTGCTGCTGCTGTGGCAGACGCGGCACGAATGGCCCGCGGCGGCACGTTCGCGCATCCGCCTGCCGGAATTGTCCGCCGCACTCGCCTACGGCCTGCCGCTGGCGGCGGGCGGGCTGGCCTACTGGGCGTTTTCTTCCGCCGACCGCTGGCTGCTGCGCACGCTGGCCGGAGCGGAAGAACTGGGCGTGTACGCGCTGGCGGTGAATTTCGGCGCGGCGGCCTCGGTGCTGCAAAGCGTGTTTGCAACGGTGTGGTCGCCGCTGGTATTCCGCCGGCTGGCCGAAGGCAAAACGGCCGACGTGGGCGGCATCGCGCGGCGGATGGCGTTTGTGCTGGCCGCCGCCGTGTGCCTGTGCGCCCTGCTCTCGCCCGCCGCCGCATGGGTGCTGCCGCCGCAATATGCCGCCGTGCCCTTCATCCTGCCCGCCGTGATGCTGGTGCCGCTGTTGTACACCCTCGCCGAAGCCACGGGCATCGGCATCCATGTGCGCCGCAAAAGCAGCCTGATTCCCCTCGTTTCCCTCGCCGCCCTCGCCTGCGCCGCCGCGCTGCTGTACCTGCTCGTCCCGCACTACGGCGCACGCGGGGCGGCAGCGGCTTCGGCGGCAGCGTTTTGGCTGTTTTTCCTCCTGAAAAGCGAAGCCTCCGCCCGCCTGTGGCAGCCGCTGCCCCGGGGCGCGGTATACGGCACCACCGCCGCCTGCCTTGCCCTCTGCTGCGCCTTTGCCCTCTGCGGCAGCACGGCAAACTTCCCCGCCTTTGCCGCGCTGTGGGCGGCGGCTCTGGCGGCGGCGGCGTGGGGCGGGCGTGAAGATTTAGGCCGTCTGAAAACCCGCCTCCTGCGCCGCTAGGCCGCTTTTCAGACGGCCTGTCCGCCCTGCCCCCCTTTTTATACCCGTCCTCTCTCCGACCTCCGACACCATGCACATCCTCCTCCTTCCCTCCTGGTATCCCGAAACACCCGACTCGCTCGACGGCCTGTTCTTCCGCCAGCAGGCGCACGCGCTGGCACGCGCCGGCCTGCGCGTCGGCGTGGCCGCGCCGCTGTTCCGCTCGCCGCGCCGCTGGCGGGAAATCTTTGCCGGACGCTACGGAAACAAGCTCTTTTCAGACGGCCCCATCGCCACCTACACCCGCCACAGCAGCTACTTCTGCCCGCCGCTGCCCCACTTCGACCGCGAACGCTGGCTGGCGGCGGGAATGCGCCTGTTTGCCCGCTATCTCGCCGAACAGGGCCGCCCCGACCTGCTGCACGCCCATGCCGTTTCCCACGGCGGCATCCTCGCCCGCCGCATCGCCCGCAGATACGGCATCCCCTACGTCATCACCGAACACAGCAGCACCTACGCGCGCGGCCTTGTGCGCCGCTGGCAGCGTCCCGCCATGATTGCGGCGGCGGCGGGCGCGGCGGCGCGGCTGGCGGTCAGCCCCGCCTTCTGCCGCCTGCTTGCAAACGAATATCCCGGGCTGGACTGGCAATATCTGCCCAACATCCTGCCCCCCGCGTTTGCCGCCCCCCTCCCCATGACGGAGAGGCCGTCTGAAAACAGGGAAAACGGCAGCTTCGTCTTCTGTTCCGCCGCCCACCTCAACCGCAACAAAGGCTTCGATATCCTGCTCGAAGCCTTCGCACTCGCTTTGAAGCAACAGCCCGGCCTGCGGCTGGAAATCGCCGGCGGCGGCGCGGAACTGGCAAACCTGCAACGGCAGGCAGGCCGTCTGAATATTGCCCGCGCCGTCCGCTTCCACGGCGCGGTGTCCGCCGCTGAAATGCCGCAGTTTATGCGCCGCAGCGACGCTTTCGTCCTTGCCAGCCGCAGCGAAACCTTCGGCATGGTGTTTGTCGAAGCCCTGTCGCAGGGGCTGCCCGTGGCCGCCACCCGCTGCGGCGGCCCCGAAAGCATCATCGGCGCAGACAACGGCCTGCTCGTCCCGCCCGACAACCCCGCCGCCCTCGCCGATGCCATGCTGCACCTGCGCAACTGCCGCAGCCGCTACCGCAGCGCGTCCATCCGCGCAAACTGTCTGGCGCAATACGGCGAAACGGCGGTAACAGGCCGTCTGAAAGACGTGTACCGCGCCGTGCTGCGGCAGACGCAGAGCGGCGGCGCATAAGCGCAAAGCAGCTCCGGCCACACCGCCGCCCATGCCCGCCGCGCCGTTTGCAGGCATCCCCCCGCGCAATATCCCCTATCTGCTTTTACGATTTCCCCCGCTCCGCCCGCACGCCCATAATCCGCCCGTACCCCGTTCCGCCCGCGCCGCCGATCGTGTTCTGCCTGCGGACGGCAGGCCGGCAAAAAGCCGGAATCCGTGCGGAATCCGGCGGCGGGCTTGCTATCATTTTGTAAGATTTGATTTTTTCACGCGTCTGTTTGGTAAAACAGGTTTCAGAATGACAATGGCCTGTTTACAATCTCCGGCGGCAGACAGGAATCTTTTTTATTTTTCCGCCGGCCGCACAGGCCGTCTGAAAGCCCGTTGCCAAGCCGCCTTCTTTTTTCCCAAACCGTTTTCAGACGGCCTCAAAAGCAGCCTGAAACCCCACCCAAGGAGCAATCTCATGCAAAACATCAAAGACAAAGTCGTCATCATCACTGGTGCATCATCAGGCATCGGCGAAGCCACCGCCTACAAACTGGCGGCGGCAGGGGCGAAACTGGTACTCGGCGCGCGCCGCGAAGCGCAGCTCAAAGCCATTGCCGACAACATCAAAGCCGCAGGCGGTGAGGCGGTGTACCGCGTAACCGACGTGGTCAAACCCGAAGACAATCAAGCGCTTGTAGCGCTGGCCAAAGAAGCCTTCGGCAAAGTGGACGTGGTGTTTTTGAACGCAGGCCTGATGCCTTCCTCGCCGCTGGCCGCGCTGGAAACCGCCAACTGGAATGCGATGGTGGACGTGAACATCAAAGGCGTGCTGAACGGCATCGCCGCCGTATTACCCGAATTTACCGCGCAAAAATCGGGACATATCATCACCACCTCATCGGTGGCGGGCTTGAAAGTGTACCCCGGCGCAGCGGTCTATTGCGGCAGCAAATGGGCGGTGAAAGCCATCATGGAAGCGCTGCGGATGGAATCGGCGCAGGCGGGGACAAATATCCGCACCGCCACCATTTACCCTGCCGCCGTGCAGTCGGAGCTGGTCAGCCACATCACCGACAGCAGCACCTCGGCAGGCTACCGCGCGCTGTACGACCAGTACGAAATCCCCGCCGAACGCATCGCCGACGTGGTGGCGTTTGCCATCAGCCAGCCCGCCGACACCAACATCAGCGAGTTCACCGTCGGCCCGACCACCCAGTCTTGGTAAGGCCGTCTGAAACGCCAAAGGCCGTCTGAAAGCGGGTTTACGGGCTTCTGCGAAGCCAAAACCTAAAATGCCGTCTGAAAACACGGCAAACCCCTGCGGAACACAGGCGCAGCTCTGTATTTTCAGACGGCATATTCAAACAGTATGTCCAAACGATGTTTTCAGACGGCATTTCAGGCTGCCGCGCCCCGCGCCCTATTTCGGCTCTTTCGCCTGTTGGCTGAACGCATCCAGCAGGCGGATAACCGCGTATTTCTGCTCTTGGCTGAACGTATGCCAATGGAAATCATACCGCCGCTTCAAATCATCGCCGTCTGGCGCGGCGTTCGGGCAGCAGGCATCAAGGAAAAACCAGTTCAGCGGCGTGTCCAGCGCATCGGCGATTTGCGCCAGCAGATTGATGTTTACCTTGTTGTCGCCGCGTTCGTAGCGCGAAAGCTGCTGCTGCGAAATGCCGATTTTTTCCGCCAGCGCATCGGCGGTCAAAGCCAGCTCCTTGCGCCGTTTTTGGATACGTTTGCCGACCAGCTTGTCCAAGTCGCCTGCGTTCAGTTGAGCCATAAAATGAAGTTTTTCCCGTGTAATACGCATTAAAAGTGTAAAAATAGGCGTATTCCGAACAGCGGTAAACTTCTGTTATTGCGTAAGTTTTGCTAAAATACCTTATAAAGGCGTATTTGTCACAAAACACATTCGGCATATTGTGTGCCACAATCCCACCGATTCCGCCGCGCCCCTGTTTTGCGGATTTCAGGCGCACGGCATTTTCCCCAATCCGCACCGTTTAAAAGCGAGACCCCATGAAAAACATCCTCATCATCTCCGGCCACCCCGATTTGAAAACCTCCGTAGCCAACGCCGCCATTTTGGCGCAGGTGGAACGCGAGCTGCCCGAAGCCCAAATCCGCAAGCTCGACGCGCTCTACCCCGACAAACGCTTTGACATCGCCGCCGAACAAGACGCGCTGCTCAACGCCGATGTCATCGTGTTCCAATTCCCCTTTTCTTGGTACGCCATGCCCGGCCTGATGAAATTGTGGCTGGACGAAGTGTTCCTGCACGGCTTTTCGCACGGCTCAAAAGGCAAACTCGGCGGCAAAAAACTGCTGCTGTCGTTCACCACAGGCGCACCCGCAGCCGCCTACCAAAAAGACGGCGTAATGCAGCACGAAATCGCCGAATACCTGCCGCAGTTTAAAACCACCGCCGCCCTGTGCAATCTGGACTACCAAGGCGAAATCTACACCACAGGCGTAAGCTACTCCGCCCGCGCCACGCCCGAAGCCCAAGCCGAGCAGGAACAAAAAGCCCGCGAACACGGCGAGCGTTTGGTTGCCAAACTGAAAGAGCTGGCGGCGTAACGCAAAAAGCAGCCTGAAACGGCTAAAACACATTTTCAGGCTGCCTTGATGCCGTCTGAAAAGACAAAGGCAGCCTGAAAAGCGCAAACCGCCCGCCCCAAGGCAAACGCGGCAAATCCGCCGCCAACACAGGAGTGCATCATGCAAACCGTACAACTTGCCCACAATATTGAAATCCCCATCCTCGGCTTCGGCGTGTACCAAATCGCCCCCGAAGCAACCGAGCAGGCGGTTATCCAAGCCGTTGCCGCAGGCTACCGCCACATCGACACCGCCCAAGCCTATATGAACGAAACCGAAGTCGGGCGCGGCATTGCCCGCTGCGGCGTGGCGCGCGGAGAATTGTTCGTTACCACCAAAGTGTGGGTGGAAAACGCAGGCGAAGCCGCCGCCGAAGCCTCGCTCAACCGCTCTTTCGGGCGGCTCGGCTTGGACTATCTGGATTTGGTACTCATCCACCAGCCCTACGGCGACACCTACGGCACATGGCGCGTGCTGGAACGCTGGCAGCAGGCAGGCAGAATCCGCGCCATCGGCGTGAGCAACTTCACACCCGACCGCGCGGTGGATTTAGGCATATTCAACCGCGTGATGCCGCAGGTAAACCAGATTGAAATCAACCCCTTCCACCAGCGCGTGCAGCAGGTTGCCGAGCTGCAAAACGCAGGCATCGCGGTGGAGGCGTGGGCACCGTTTGCCGAAGGAAAAAACGGCATTTTCCAAAACCCCGTCCTCGTTCAAATCGGGCAGCAATACGGCAAAAGCCCCGCCCAAATCATCACACGCTGGCTGGTGGAACGCGGCATCATCGTGCTGGCAAAATCCGCGAAACCCGAGCGCATGGCGGAAAACCTGAACGTGTTTGATTTCGCCCTGAGCGATGAAGACAAAGCCGCCATCGCCACGCTGGACGCAGGCGCAAGCCAGTTTTTTGACCATCAGACCGTAGAAAGAGTACGGCAGGTCAAAGAATGGGTGTTTAACGTTTAAACGCCCCGTCCGCCCCTATTCATCAACTTCAACCAAGGAAACCCCATGAACACTTTAACCAACAAAACCGCCGTTATCACAGGCGCAGGCAGCGGTATCGGACAAGCCATCGCCGTCAAATTCGCCGAACTGGGCGCAAAAGTGCTGGTTACGGGGCGCAAAGAAGCTCCGCTCAAAGAAACCGCCGCCCTGCACGGCAACATCAGCTACATCGTTGCCGACGCAGGCAACACCGAAGACATTGCCCGCATTTTGGCAGATGTGCAAGCCCGTTTCGGACGGCTGGACATCATCGTCAACAACGCAGGCATGGCACCCGTAACCCCGCTTGAAAATCAAACACTTGCCGAATTTGACGCGGTGTTCAACATCAACGTGCGTGCGGTGGTGGACATGGCGCAGCAAGCCTTGTCGCTGCTCAAAGAGAGCCGTGGCAGCATCATCAACATCGGCTCGGCGGTCGCCAACCAGCCCCTGCCCAATATGTCGGTGTATTCCGCCAGCAAAGCCGCGCTCAAAACGCTGACTTTCGTGTGGGCAAAAGAGCTCGCCAAAGACGGTATCCGTGTGAACAACATCGCCGTCGGCCCGATTGAAACGCCGATTTACGAAAAAACCGAACTTTCCGCCGCCGAAGCCCAAGCGCACAAAGACCGCGTAACTGCCATGGTGCCGCTCGGCCGCTTCGGACAGCCCGCCGACATCGCCGAACTCGCCGCTCATCTGGCCTCGGACGCAGGCGCGTTCATCACAGGCGCGGACATTCCCGTGGACGGCGGATTTGGGATTTAAACCTTAAAAACAAAAACAGGCCGTCTGAAAAATTAGGGTTTCAGACGGCCTTTTTATTTGCCGAAATCTCTATTTCTGCAAGCCATACAAGCGGGCGGATTTGCTTGAGATTTTGCAAAATTTTCAGCCAATCCCGCCGCTTGCAACCGCCGTTTCACTCGTCTACTTGTCCGAACGCAATTCTTTGACCGCCTGCGAACCAATCCGCCAAGCCGCCGACAAAGCAAGGCAGGACATCAGCACCGCTACCAGCAAATCAGGCAGCTTGGACTGCGTAACATACACCGCGCCCGCCGCCGCCATCACCAAGAGATTGCCCACCGCGTCATTTCGCGAACACAGCCACACACTCTGCATATTGCTGTCGCCGTCCCGATAGGCATACAGCACCCACGCCGTCAGCAGGTTCGCCGCCAACGCCAGCACGCCCACCACGCCCATTTCGTGATAGTTCGGCACATCGCCCTGCCACCACCAGCGGTACACCGTCAACAGCAAAATCCAGCCGCCAAACACCGCCATCGTTGCCGCTTTGAGCAGCGACGCTCTGGCACGCTTATGCAATGCCATGCCCAACACCCACAGGCTGATGCCGTAGTTTGCCGCATCGCCGAAAAAATCCAGCGAATCAGACAGCAGCGACAGCGACCCCGATTGGACACCCATCACGATTTCCACCACAAACATCAAGGCGTTCACCGCCAAGGCAAACCACAGCACTTTGCGGTAATGCGGACGCACAGACGTGCAACTTTGACAACAAGCCATCATAACTCCTTATTTTTAAAACATTATGTGTTATGATAAAGCCTGTAGCCGCTACAAGGTCAAGCCAAAAAATGAAACGCATGAAAATAAACGAATTGAGCAAAAAAAGCGGGGTCAATGCCGAAACCATACGCTATTACGAACGCTGCGGGCTGTTTTCTGCCGAACGCGACAGTAACGGCTACCGCAGTTTCGGTGCAGCAGAACTTGCCCGCCTAAACTTCATCAGAAGCTGCCGTTCTCTGGGGTTCAGTCTGGACGAAATCAAACAACTGCAAGCCCTGAAAGAGCAGCCCGCCCAAAGCTGCCAAGACGCAGACGAGCTGGTTGCCCGCCATTTGAGTTTGATTGCCGACAAAATAGCCGAACTGCAAAAAATCCAAGCCTTTTTGCACAATCTCAGCGAATGTGGCGAACGCCAAAGCAAAGACTGCAAAGTAATCAAAGGGCTGGATGAAAAAGCCAGCCAATAAACACCGCCCGCCCGTCGGCTTTAAAAGGCCGTCTGAAAAAATAATCCAACGTTTTTCAGACGGCTTTCAACTTTTTGTTATAAGTGCTATTCCAATTAGCCTGTTTTTAATTAAAAAATAACCGCTATAATGGGTTTACCGTTTAATCAAGGCAGTATCTAAAGGCCGTCTGAAAAACCCCAAACAGGAGAATAGAATGAAAACTTTCAACTTAAACAACGGCATAGCCATTCCGTCGCTCGGCTTCGGCACATACCAAATCGCCCCCGAACAGACGGTACAAGCGGTGCAAAACGCCATTGCCGCAGGCTACCGCCACATCGACACCGCCCAAGCCTATGTCAATGAAACCGAAGTCGGCGAGGGCATTCGTGGGAGCGGTATCGACCGCAGCGACATTTTCGTTACCAGCAAAGTGTGGGTGGAAAACGCAGGCTATGAGGCCGCCAAAGCGTCCATCGGCCGCTCGCTCAAACGCTTAAACATCGGCCACATCGATTTGATGTTGATCCACCAGCCCTACGGCGACGTACACGGCACTTGGCGGGCGCTTGAAGAAGCCCAAGCGGCAGGCGACATCCGTGCCATCGGCGTGAGCAATTTTACCGCCGACCGTGCGGTGGATTTGGGCGTGTTCAACCGTGTGATGCCGTCTGTAAACCAGATTGAAATCAACCCCTTCCACCAGCGGGCGGACTTGGTGGAGACGCTGCAAAACGAAAATATCTTGGTGGAGGCGTGGGCACCTTTCGCCGAGGGCAAAAACGGCATTTTCAGCAATCCCGTGCTGAGCCAAATCGGTGCAAAACACGGCAAAAGCGTGGCGCAAGTGATTATCCGCTGGCTGCTCGAACGGCAAATCGTGGTGCTGGTCAAATCCAGCAGCCCCGAACGCATGGCGCAAAACCTTGATGTGTTTGATTTTGAGCTAGACAGCGAAGACAAAGCGAACATCGCCACGCTGGACGCAGGCGAAAGCCAGTTTTTTGACCATCAGACCGTAGAAAGAGTGCGGCAGGTAAAAGAATGGGTGTTTAACGTGTAGGCCGTCTGAAAGCCAAAAATTTCAACGAATTTAAACCAAAAAAAGAGCGGTCGGATTTATCTGTTTTTGCAAAAAATCGGATAAATCCCACCGCTTGTATTGCAAATAAAGGCCGTCTGAAAAAATGCTGAAACGTTTTTCAGACGGCTTATTTTCAACTTTTTATTATAAGTCTTATTCCAATTAGCCTATTTTTAATTAAAAAACTTGCCCTTATAATGGTTTCATTGTCGCAGCCATTATTTTTCAGGCATTAACAGGCCGTTTGAAAACACCGTTTCAGGCTGCCCATTTACCCATTAATCTTTCACAAGGAAACCCAAAATGTACCTCATCACCATCACCGTCAATCACGACCTTACCCCCGAGCAGCACGAAAAAATGTTCCCTGTGCACACCGAATGGTTCAAAAAACACTTCGCCGCAGGCAGCTTTCTCATGCTCGGCCCGTTCACCGACACCAACGCACATCAAGGCTTGATATTCGCCCAAACCGAAAGCCGCGAAGCCCTGCAAAAAATCTTGGAAGAAGACTGCTACTACCCCGATTTCGCCACCTACGAAATCCGCGAATTTGCGCCCAAACTGATTTCGGAGAAACTGCCCGAGTTTGCAGGGAAATAAAGCAGTTCCAATATTTCAGGCTGCCTTTGTAAGAATGCAAAAGCAGCCTGAAACGCTAATGAAACCACAGTAGTCGTAGGTCGGATTTTTAAATCCGACAAAACGCACGGGCTTCGGAGCGACCTGGCGTTTTTGGGAAAGGCAAACCAATATTGGATACCAGTATCCGACCTACATCGTTGCTTTAGAAAAACCATTCAATCAAATAATTTAAACAATCCATTTATAGGCCGTCTGAAAAGCGTTTAACCATTTTTCAGACGGCCTCCCCCAAACCCTTTAAACAACCGAAACTTTATGATGAAAAAACTCGCAATCCTGATGACCGCCTTATTCACGCTATCCGCCCACGCCGCGCCTGTGTTCAACATCTTCGAGCTGGGTATCGCCCACGGCAAAACCGCCCGCTATGACGCGGTGGGCAAACACAATATCCGCACCTCCATTGCCACCGAACAAGGCACGCTGGCGATGTATTCGGTCAAGCAAAAAGCCAATCCGAACATGGTGTATATGGTGGAGCTGTATGCCGATGACGCCGCCTATCAGGTTCACCGGAAATCGCCGCAATACGCCGAATTTGTCAAACAGTCGCCGCAGATTCTGACCGAACACAAAGTCAAATTTGACACGGTATTGCAGTTTGCAGGCGACAAAAAAATCACCCAAACCGCCGACACCAAAACCAATTTCGTCAGCGTGAGCGTCAAGCCCGAACACGCCGCCGCGTTCAAAGCCATTGTGCTGGACGAAATGGCGCAGTCGCTGCAAAAAGAAAACGGCGTGCTGGCGATGTATGCCGCCACCGATGCCAAGCAGCCTGAAAAGTGGTATTTCTTTGAAATCTACGCCAGCGAAGCCGCCTACCAAAGCCGCCGCGCCACGCCGCATTTTCAAAAATACTTAAACGAAACCCAAAACATGATTGCCGATACAAAGGTTTATGTGATTAGCCCGAGCGAACTGGGCAATCAGGGCGGCCAGCTTTGGACGGCGGAACGATAGCGTTCAGGCTGCCTTTGCGGGAACGAAAAAGCAGCCTGAAACACTGAAATGCCGTCTGAAAACCCATCGTGCAAACGCCCGACAACCAAGGAAACCCCATGCCAAACTTTATCCGCCCCGTAATCCTGACTGCCAACCAAGTCCGCCTGGAACCGCTTGAGCTGCGGCACGAAGCGGGTTTGCGCCAAGCGGTGCAGGACGGCGAAATCTGGCGGCTTGCGGTAGCCAGCGCACCTGCGCCCGAGCAAGTGGCGCAATACATTCAGGCCGCCCAAGCGACGCGCAGCGCGTTTGCCGTCATCGACGAAACCACCGGCGAAGTGGTCGGTACAACGGCGTTTTACCAGCCCGATGCACAAATCCGCCGCCTGTATGTCGGCTACACCTGGTATCGCCAATCGGCGTGGCGCACACGCATCAACAGTACCTGCAAATACCTGCTGCTCGCCCACGCCTTTGAAACGCTGGACTGCCGCGTAGTGTGCTGGGAAACGGACATCTTGAACACCCGCTCGCAAGCGGCGATAGAACGCTTGGGCGCGAAAAAAGACGGCGTGCTGCGCTGCCACAAACTCCGCAAAAACGGCACGGTGCGCGATACCGTGGCATACAGCATGTTGCGCGAAGAATGGGCGGCGGCAAAAGCGGCATTGGCGGGGAAATTGGGCATGGCGGCGGGTTGAAAACACAGAGGCAGCCTGAAAACGTAAAGGCAGCCTGAAAATGGTTAAACGCCCCCTCGCAGAAACCTCCTACGGTTTCAGACGGCCTTTCCCTTATGGCTGATTAACCAAACCCCAAAAAAACAAGCGGTGGGATTTGCGCTGACTTTTGCAAATCCCACCGCTTTTGGTTTGCTATTAAACTGTCTGCTCTTAAGCCTTAGAAAAAATCACTTCTTCGGCAAAGCGGGATTTGGGCAGGGCAGCGTTGTAATCGTCGGCGGCACGGTAGCCGAAGGGAACGACGGCGACGGCGGTGTAGCCTTTTTCGTTTAGGCCGAATTCTTGGTTGAGCACTTTCATATCCACGCCTTCCATCGGCACGGCATCAATGCCCAAGGCTGCGGCGGCGAACAGCACAAAGCCCAAATTGATATGTACTTGTTTGGCAAGCCATGCGCTTTCGTCTTGGAATTGCTCACGGTGATAGCCGACATAAACGCGGCGGATGTCGTCGCCGGCGGCTTTGGCTTCGGCGGTGGCAAAGCGGCCGTCTTGGTCTTCTTGTTCCACTACGGCGGTTACATAGGCATCGTCGGCGTGTTTGCGCGCGGCGAAAACCACCACATGCGAGGCGTTGGTGATTTTTTCACGGTTATAAGGGAAGTTTTCGGCGGATTTGGCAATGCGGGCTTTGCCTGCGTCATCGTCGGCAATGACGAAATGCCACGGCTGGATATTGACGCTGGACGGTGCGTTGCGCAAGGCGGCTTTGATTTGCGCAAAATCATCCGCACTGATTTTTTTCGTAGGGTCGAATTTTTTGGTGGAATAGCGGTTTTCGGAGAGGTTTTTGACGTTCATTGCTTTGTCCTAACTAAAGTTAAATTTAAGTGTGTGAATTGCCGTTTTTTTTTGGCAAGATTTTGAATTTAAAGCATTATACCTTATTTTTCAGCCATCTGCTTTTTTCTAAAGTTTAATGCCGACGGTTTTGCCGTGTCATTAAATGCGTTTATGGAAGTTCATAAAATTCCCTTGAGTTTACTTACGATGAGCGGCGCGTTGTACGCCGAAAACGGAGACTAACACCAGCACAAAGCCGATGAGTGAGACGGTATTCATATGCTGCTGCAAGAACAGCCAGCCGAGAATAAAGGCGCAAACGGGGCTGAGCAGACCGAGCGACGACACGGCGGCGGGCGGCAGCTTGGCAATGCCGCGAAAATACAAGGCATAAGACAGCACCGCACCGAACAGGCACAGATAGAGATAACCGCCGATATTGGCAGCGGTGAACGCGGCAGGCAGGGTTTCACGCCATGCGGCAACGGGCAGGAGCATGAGTCCGCCGAGAAACAGTTGCCAGCCGGTGAGCGCAGGCAGCGGCAAATCCACCTGCCAGCGTTTGCCGAAAAACACCCCTGATGCCATCGACGCAGCACCCGCCAGTGCCGCGACAATGCCGAGCGTATCGCTTTTGGCATGGGGCGACAGCACCAACATCGCCACCCCGACCACGCCGAGCAGGGCGAACAGCCACGCCGCTTTTGCCACCGTTTCTCGTCCGATAAAGCGTAGCAATAACAGCACCATCAGCACCTGCGTAGAGCTAAGCACCGCCGCCAAGCCGCCGGGCAAACGGTAAGCGGCGATAAACAGCATTGCTTGAAAAAAGCCGATATTCAAAAACGCCAAGGCCGCCGTTTTGCCCCAATCGCCCGCCTTGGGTAGGGTTCGCGTCCACAACAAAAGCAGCACACCGGCAGGCAGACAACGCAGCACGGCAGCGGTAAACGGGCGGTCGGGCGGGAGAAATTCGGTGGTTACCAAATAGGTCGAACCCCAAATCAGCGGCGCAAGCGCGGTGAGTAAAACATTGGCTATCAGATTGTCTTGTTTCATATTAACTGTCTCAATGTTAAGATAATACCAGTATAAAACACGAAGAATCTTAAAATCAAGATTCTTAAACTTAAGACAACAAGGAAACCGCATGAGCAACCAAACCGACCGCGTGGACGACATCATCGCCCAATGGCACGCCGCACGCCCCGACCTGCGTTCAGGACTGCCTGCGATGGCGATCTTAGGGCGGCTGAACCGCTGCAACGCCCTGTTAGCACCGCAATTGGGCAAAATCTTTGCCGAATACGGGCTGAACTTCGGCGAATTTGACGTACTCGCCACCCTACGCCGAGCAGGCGCGCCGTTTATCCTTTCGCCCACCGCCCTTTACGCCACGCTGATGGTGTCGTCAGGCACGATGACCCACCGCTTGAAAATCCTAGAAAATCGCGGACTCATCGACCGCCTGCCGAACCCCGACGACAGCCGCAGCCAGCTCGTACAACTAAGCGACGCAGGCAAAACGCTGATAGACCAAGCCGTTACCGCCCATCTCGCCAACGAAAACGCCCTGCTGTCAAACCTGAGCGACGCAGAAAAACAGGCACTGGACACAGGACTGCGGGCATTGCTTAGAGAATGGGAAAGCGACAAGACGGATTGAATATAAAACACCCAAAAGGAGTAAATTATGCTGGTAATTATCGGCGGCTCGGGCATGCTGTTTGCCGCCAGCCAAACCTTAACAGAGCACAGCCAAACACAAGTTTTACTGTGCGGACGACAACAAGCACGCTACCAAGCGATATTGACGGCATTCGAGCATGCCGAATTTTTCCCCTTTGATTTCTCGCAAGCAAAAAGCTATGCCGCTTTGGCAGAAAAACTAAACCAACAAACCCAGCCGATTAGCTTGTTGGCATGGATTCACAGCCCCTACTATCCGCACCTGCTCAAGCTGTTAGACGAAATAAAACCGCTACTGAAAAAAGCCTATCTCGTCAAAGGCACAAGCAGCAATCCCTTACCGCAGGCACTGATGAACGACTTCCCCTTAACCGTTATCCAACTGGGCAAACACACCAGCGAAAACCGCTGGCTCACCCATCAAGAAATCTCGCAGCAGGTGCTGGAGGCGGTGGCAGGCAAACAGGCCGTCTGAAAACATTCAAACAAACGCAACAAACAGGGCGAAAACATGCAACTCACCATCAACGAAAACCTATCTCTTGAACCCCTCAAAACCAGCGACGCGGCGGATATTTTTCACACCATAGACCAAGAGCGGGCATATTTGGGCGAGTGGCTGCCCTTTATTACCCTGACCAAAGAACTTGCCGACACGGAACGCTTTATCAAATCGGCATTGGAGACGGTGGAAAAAAGCAAAGAATATATTTTTTGTATCCGCAAAAACGGGCAGTTCGCAGGGCTGATTAGTTTTGTCCAAACCGACATCCGCAACCAAAAAACCAAAATCGGCTATTGGCTAAAAAAAGCCTATCAAAAGCAAGGTATTATGACTTTGGCGGTTAAAAGAATGTGCGAATTTGCCTTTAACGATTTGCACATGAACCGCGTAGAAATCTGCTGCGGTGTCGGCAATCTGCCCAGCCAAAGCATACCCAAACGCTTGGGATTTGTTTTTGAAGGCATAGAACGGCAGGGCGAACGGGTTTCAGACGGCGTGTTTAGGGATTTGCAAGTGTATGCCGTGTTAAAAGACGGGTTTGGTGGGTGAGTGGTGAAACAGGCCGTCTGAAAAGCGTTTTATGATTTTTCCCACAGGGGCTTCCTACGGTCGCAGACGGCCTGTATGCCCAATCGATACGGCGGTATTTCCCAGATGATTTTAAACGTCAATAATGGTAAAATATTCAACATCTTACCGCCTTTAGCGGTATTCCCTTTGCCTCAAGGAAACCTCATGCAGCAACAAGAACTTATCTCCTTTATCTGGAACATCGCCAACAAGCTGCGCGGGCCGTACCGTCCGCCGCAATACCGCCGCGTTATGCTGCCGTTGATTGTGCTGCGCCGTTTTGATTTGGTGCTTGAGCCGGTCAAAGAAAAAATCTTGGCAGAAAAAGCCCGTTTGGAGGCCAAAGGCATCAAAGGCACGGCGCTGGATGTGGCATTGCGGCAAATCAGCGGCAGCAAGCTCTACAACACCAGCCCGTTTACCTTCGCCAAACTCTTGGAAGACAGCGAAAATCTGGCAAGCAATCTCAGCGCCTATATCCAAGGCTTTTCGCCGGAAGCGCGCGATATTTTTGAAAAATTCGACTTTGAAAGCGAAATCGCCAAGCTCGATGAAGCCAACATCCTCTATCTGGTGCTGAAAGAATTTATCGGCAGCGAAATCGACCTTTCGCCCGAGCGGCTCAGCAATTTGCAGATGGGCTATATCTTTGAAGAGCTGGTGCGCAAATTCAACGAACAGGCCAACGAAGAAGCGGGCGACCATTTCACTCCGCGCGAAGTTATCCGCCTGATGGTGCAGCTTTTATTTACCGGTGAAGAAGAAGTATTCAAGCCCGGTATTTACCGCAGCATTTACGACCCCACCGCCGGCACGGGCGGTATGTTGTCGGTATCCGAACAATACATCAAAGAGCAAAACCCCACCGCCAATCTGGAACTTTTCGGGCAGGAATACAATGCCGAATCCTACGCCATCTGCTGTGCCGACCTGCTCATCAAAGGCGAAGAAATCGACAACCTTATCTTTGGCGACACACTGGGGCTTACAGACAGCAAAAACAAAAGCGGCGGCTTTGTCCCGCACGACGGCCACCCCGACAAACAATTTCACTACATGTTTGCCAACCCGCCCTTCGGCGTGGAGTGGAAGCGCGAAGAATCCTATGTGCGCGACGAATACGCGCGGCTTGGCTTTGGCGGGCGTTTCGGTGCAGGCTTGCCGCGTATTAACGACGGCTCTTTACTCTTCTTGCAGCACATGATGGCAAAAATGCGGCCTGCCGACGGCGACGGCTCAAAAATCGCCATCGTATTTAACGGCTCGCCGCTCTTTACCGGCGATGCGGGCAGCGGCGAGAGCAACATCCGCCGCTGGATAATCGAAAACGACCTGCTTGATGCCGTTATCGCCCTGCCTGACCAAATGTTTTACAACACCGGCATCTACACTTACATCTGGATTATCAGCAACAAAAAACCGCCGCACCGCCGTGGCAAAGTACAGCTCATCGACGGCACACGCCATTATCAAAAAATGGCAAAAAGCCTCGGCAGCAAACGCAACGAACTTTCAGACGGCCACATCGCCGAACTGGTGCGCCTGTATGCCGAAAACCAACACGACGAGCCAAGCCGCTTCAACTGTGCGGGGCAGCCTGAAGAGCGCCTGTGCAGCAAAATCTTTAACAACCGCGACTTCGGCTTTCTCAAAATCACCGTCGAACGCCCGCTGCGGCTCAACTTCCAAGCCAGCCCCGAACGCATCGCCCGCTTGGACGCACAAAGCGCCTTTGCCGCCCTTGCCGTAAGCAAAAAACGCAAAAACGCCGAAGCCGTACAAACAGAAATCGTCCAAGGACAAGCCTTGCAGCAAAAAATCAAAGCCACCCTTGCCGCCATTAGCGGCGAAACCGTCTATAAAAACCGCGACGCATTCGGCAAAGTGCTGGATGCAGCCTACCAAAAAAGCGATCTAAGACTTAAAGCACCGCTGAAAAAAGCCATACTTGCCGCCCTATCCGAACGCGACCCCAGCGCCGACATCTGCACCGATAGCAAAGGCAGGGCAGAAGCCGACAGCGAATTACGCGACAGCGAAACCGTACCGCTGCCAAGCGACATCGCCTTGCCGCTGCCGCTCGGCTACGACAACGAAAGCGGACACGCAGCGCTGCTCGAACTGGTGCAAGAACACTGCGAAGACTATCTGGCGCGCGAAGTCCTGCCGCACGTCCCAGACGCATGGATAGACCACAGCAAAACCAAAATCGGCTACGAAATCCCGCTCACCCGCCATTTCTACACCTACCGCCCGCCGCGCCCCTTGGCAGAAATTGCCGCCGAAATCGGTGTGCTTGAGCAACAAATCGCCGCCATGCTCAAAGAGGTGGTGCAATGAAACAGCAGCAAACGCAGACGCGCCGCAGCACTTTCCCCAGCAGTTTTTCAGTTATCGAGGAAATCTCGGCAACTGCTTCAGGCAGGCGGACAGGCGGCGCAGTTATCCGGAAAATCCGGACAACTGCCGCAGCGGCAGCGCATAGCGGTTTTTTCCCATCAAACAGCGCTGCAAGCGGTAAAAAAACACCCTATAAGTGCCAAACGGTGAGAAAAAAACACTATGTTTGCGCCGCAGGAGCAAGACCATGAAACGCTATCCGCACTACAAAGATTCGGGCGTGGCATGGCTGGGCGAAGTGCCGCAGCATTGGAAAGTGAAGCAATGCCGTCATATATTTAAAATCCATAATGGTGCAACGCCGAAAAGTGGTGAAGCCGATTATTGGAGTGATGATATTGTTTGGATTACTCCCGAAGATTTAGGCAACAATGAAGGCAAGGAAATTTCAGACAGTCGCAGGAAAATCAGCAAAGAAGGCGATGCAAACTGCGGCACATCTCTTGCTCCCGCAGGAAGTATTGCCTTATCCAATCGTGCCCCTATTGGACATTTGGCAAAAACTACCGTTGCCGCGTGCGTCAATCAGGGTTGCAGGTTACTTGAAGTCTTGAATGACGATGCTGATTTTCTCTATTACCAGCTTTATGCTGCCAAATCAGAGCTAATTAGTTTGGGACAAGGTACAACCTTTATGGAATTGACGCGCCAAAACTTAGCAGCTTTGAAATTGGTAATGCCACCCATCTCCGAACAACAAGCCATTGCCGCTTGGTTGGACGCTAAGACGGCGCAGATTGATGCCCTAATCCGCCGCAAGCAGGTGCTGCTGGAAAAACTGGCGGAAAAACGCAGCGCCTTGATTTCCCATGCAGTTACCAAAGGACTGAACCCCGCCGCCGCGATGAAAGATTCAGGCGTGGCATGGCTGGGCGAAGTGCCGCAGCATTGGGAGGTTTCAAAGTTGCGTTGGCATATTAAGATTTCCAGCGGAGACAGTATTCACCATCAATATATTTCACAAAGCAAAGATGACGTGAATATTTTTCCTGTTATCGGCGGTAATGGCGTGATGGGATATACGGAATTAGTCAACTCTCATTGTGCGTTAGTTGTTGGCAGAGTGGGTGCACTGTGTGGGAACGTTCATATAGTAGATTGCAGTAGCTGGATTACTGATAACGCACTAAAAATTAGTTACTGGTCTGGCTTGGAAATAAAATATTTCTTTTATGTACTTGTTGCCGCAGATTTGAATAATTTAGCTAACAAAACGGCACAGCCATTGATTACTGGAGAAATGGTTAAATCCTTGCTTGTCTGTATTCCACCCCTCCCAGAACAACAAGCCATCGCCGCTTTTTTGGATAGCGAGACGGCGCGGATTGACACGCAGCGGCAGGCGGTGGAAAAGGCGCTTGCCAAGTTGCAGGAATACCGCAGCGCGCTCATCAGCCATGCGGTAACGGGCAAGATAGATATTCGCCATTTGTGAGTTTGGCGGTGGGCTTGGCTGTCCAGGCTGTTTTTTGGGCTGTTTTGTTTTTTTGAGGGATTGTTATGCACCGTGAGATTGATTTTGAAAATGCCGTGGAAGCCGCCCTGCTGGCAGGGGGTTATCGGCAGTTAGACCCCAAGGGTTACGACAAAAGCACCGCACTTTTTCCGCAAGAGGTTTTGGCGTTTGTGCAGGCAAGCCAGCCTGAGCTGTGGCAGCGGGTGGTGCAGATTCACGGCGATCGTGCCGCCGATGTGCTGCTCGACAGTTTGCAAAAAGAATTGGCAAATAAAGGGGCGCTGGCGGTGCTGCGCGGCGGTTTTAAGTGCGTGGGCAAGACGCTGCGTTTGGCGTTTTTTGCCCCCAATAGTGCGCTTAATCCCGAGGCGGCGGCGCGTTATGCCTTAAACCGCCTGTCGGTGTGCCGCCAGCTTCAGACGCAAAGCGGTGCGATTCCCGATGTGGTGCTGGTGTTGAACGGGCTGCCGATTGCCACTATGGAGCTGAAAAATCCGCTTACAGGGCAAACGGTGGCGGACGCGGTGGCGCAATACCGCAGCCGCAAGGTTCAGGGCGAGCCGCTTTTTGCCTTCAAGCAGCGGGCCTTGGTGCATTTTGCCGTGGATACGGAAGCGGTGATGATGGCGACCAGGCTTGCGGGGGCGGATACCTTCTTTTTGCCGTTTAACAAGGGCTTTGACTTTGGTGCGGGCAATCCGCCTGCGGATCACGGGGTGCGTACCGCCTATTTGTGGCAGGAGGTGCTGGCAAGAGACAGCCTGATGGATATTGTCCACCGCTTTATGCATTTGCAGACGGAAGAAAGAACCGTCCAGACCAAAAGCGGCGTAAAACGGGTTGTCAAGGAAACGATGATTTTCCCGCGCTATCACCAGCTTGATGCGGTGCGTTCGCTGGTTGCCCACGCCAAGGCGCACGGCAGCGGCCATAATTATTTGATTCAGCATTCGGCGGGTTCGGGCAAGTCCAATTCGATTGCCTGGCTGGCGCACCGCTTGGCGAATCTGCATGACGACAGGCAGGAGAAGATTTTTCATTCGGTAATTGTGATTACCGATAGGCGCGTGCTGGACAGGCAGTTGCAAGACACGGTGTACCAGTTTGAGCATAAAAGCGGGGTGGTGGAAAAGATTGATAAAGACACGCAGCAGTTAAGCCAAGCGCTTGCGGGCGGCACGCCGATTATCATCAGCACCATTCAGAAATTTCCCTTTATCAGCCAGGCACTGCAAACGCTGCAAAAGCAGGGGCGGCAGGTGGAGATTGATACGCGCGGCAAGCGTTTTGCGGTGATTGTCGATGAGGCGCACAGCTCGCAAAGCGGCGAAACGGCGATGGAGCTGCGCAAGATTTTGAACGGCGACGGTATTGCGGCGGCGGTAGCGGCGCAGTTTTTGGACGGCGAAGGCGATGCGGATTTGAGCGATGATGCACAAAAAGCATTGCTTACCGAGCAGCTCAAGCGCGGTCGGCAGGAGAATTTGAGCTTTTTCGCCTTTACCGCCACGCCCAAGCACAAGACGCTGTTTTTGTTTGACGAAGCGGGCAAGGACGGCAAAGCGCCGTTTCATCATTACAGTATGCGTCAGGCGATTGAAGAGGGCTTTATTCATGATGTGCTGGCGCACTACACCTGCTACAAGCGTTATTACAAACTGGTGCAGCAAGGCAGCGAAGACCCTGATTTGCCACGCCGCAAGGCGGCAAAAGCGCTGGCACGCTTTGTCAGCTTTCATGATTATGAAATCCGCCAGAAGGTAGAAGTGATTGTCGAGCATTTCCGCACGCACAGCCGCCACAAAATCGGCGGACGCGCCAAGGCGATGATTGTTACCAATTCGCGTGAACACGCGGTGCGCTACAAGCTGGGGCTGGACAAGTATTTGCAGGAAAAAGGCTACAGCGACATCAAATCGCTGGTGGCGTTTTCCGGCGAAATCACCTTGAAAGAATATGGCGACCAGCGTTTTACCGAAACGGGCATGAACGGCGGCATTAAAGAAAGCGAGCTGCCGCAGGCGTTTGACGACAATGATGATTACCGCCTGCTGCTGGTGGCGGAAAAATACCAAACGGGCTTTGACCAGCCGCTGTTGCACAGCATGTATGTGGACAAACGTTTGTCGGGCATTGCCGCCGTGCAGACGCTTTCCCGCTTAAACCGCACCGCAGCGGGCAAAAGCGATACTTTCGTGCTGGATTTCGTCAATGAAGAGGACGAGATTTACGCCGCCTTCAAGCCCTATTACGAATACACCCCCGCCGAAGACGCACCCGATCCGCAGCAGCTCAACAACCTTGCCCACGCACTCAAAGAAAAACGCCTGCTGGATCAAGAAGAAATCAACGCATGGTGCGAAATCTGGTTTGCCGCCCGCGAGCCGAGCGGCGCGGCGCACCAAAAAATGAATGCGCTGCTTGATAAGGCGGTGCTGCGTTTTACCGATCTTGCCGAAGAAGAGCAGGAGCACGCCAAAGGGCAGATGGTGTCGTTTCGCAATCTTTACGCCTTTTTGGCGCAAATCCTGCCCTATCAGGACAGCGAATGGGAAAAGCTCTACAGCTATCTGCGTTTTTTGTTGCCCAAACTGCCGCACGGCAGCGATACGCGGCGGGTGCAGATTGATGACGATGTGGCGCTTGAATATTACCGCTTGGAAAAAATCAGCGACGGCAGTATCGGCTTAAAAGAGGGCGAAGCGCAGCCGTTACGCGGTGCAACGGCGGTAGGTACGGGCAAGCCTGATGAAGAAGTGCCGCTCTCTTCGCTGGTGGAAAAACTCAACGAACGCTTCGGCACGGCATTCACCCAAGCCGACCAGCTCTTTTTCGACCAAATCCGCGAAACCGCCGCCGGCAACGAACAGCTTGTGCAGGCGGCGCAGGCCAATAACGAAAGCAACTTTGCCGCCGTTTTCAAAAGGCAGCTTGAAGGCCTGTTTATCGAACGCATGGAAGGCAACGAAGAAATCTTCACCCGCCTGATGGACGACCAGGCTTTTCACCGCATGGCGGCGGATTATCTGGCAGGCGAAGTGTATCGGCGTATTCGCAGCGATGCGGGGCTGTGATGCCCTGTTGCCGCGCGGCAAACGGATAAAATCAAAATAGTATAAAAGGCCGTCTGAAAGTTTGGGGTTTTCCCATAGGGACTTCCTACGGTCGCAGACGGTTTTTCTTCAATATCTAAATCTAAGCACTGCAAGCGGGCGGATTTACCCAAACTTTTGCAAAACACTTTATGCGGTCAGGGTTGCTGTTTTCAGGCTGCTTTTGGGGTAAGGTGCGGTCAAAATGACAAACATTTTTATCAAAACAATAAGCCGTAGGCTGGATTTTTAAATCCGACAAAACGCACGGGCTTTGGATTGGTTTGGCGTTTTTGGGAAATGCGGACAGTGCCGGATACCAGTATCCGACCTACAGCCGCTATTTGTGTTGATTTTTAATCATCTTTCCAAACACCAAACCGCTCAATCACCAAACCGCTTTAAAAGCTGCCTGAAAACGTAAAAAGGCCGTCTGAAACGCTGTTTAAGTTTTTCAGACGGCCTAAATCCATTGTTTCAATCAAGCGTTGCTGTTTGCCGTTAAGCCTTCCCGCTTTTTCCTTGCGTTCCACAGTTTTAAGCCCACAAGACGGATAATCACGCGGCGGACGATGGCACTAAAGGTGCTTTTCGGCAGGAACAGATAGCGTTTAAGCGCGACCAGTTTTTGCCGGCGGACAACCCACGGGCGTAGGGCTTTTGCCATTGTGCCAAGGCGTTATCAATATCGGCGTGTCTGCCCAGTGCCTGCCCCAGCTCGTACGCGCCTTTGATGCCTGCCGTTGCGCCCAAGCCAGAGTAGAGCGTCAAGCACCACGCCGCATCGCCGAGCAGCACAATCCGCCCGTTAATCCAGCTTTCCATTTTGACCTGATTGACCGAGTCAAAGAGGAAATTGTCGGCGTTCGCCAGTTCGTCCAGCATTTCATCGATGATTTCGCCGTTGGGCATACCGTCAAAGGCTTGGCGCAGCGTTTGTAGCGGCGGGGCGGCAAATTGGCTGTCGGTGTCGGTGCAGGCGTAGCTGAACAGGGCGGTCGGCAGGCAGTCTTCCAGCGGAAACACAAACAGCGAACGCTTGGGTTCGGTAACAATCACGCCGTCTTTGAAGCGGAAATGTTCGGGCGTTTTTTTCAGCTGAAAAGCACAAATTATCGCACCCAGCGGCTTTAAAAAGCGGCTGTCGTCGCCAAACGCCAGCTTACGCACGCTCGACCGCATACCGTCCGCACCGATGACCAAATCAAACATTTCATCGCTTTCTACGCCTGCGGTTTTCAGACGGCATAACACGCTATTGTCTTGATTTTGCAAAGAAACAGGCATGCTGTCAAAACGCACGTCCACGCCGTCCAAGGTGCTTAAGGTCTGCCACAAGCCGTTTTCCACATCGCCACGCAAAAGCGTTGCAGGACGGGTCAGCGCATCGGCAAAACCCGCCACCCGCATACGGCTGCCGTCTTGCAGAATTTCCCAATTTGAGCTGACCGTCGGCGTGCGCTGATGGACGTTTTGCCAAATGCCCAAGGCTTCGGCGGCTTCGCGCCCCGCTGTGTGAACGCCGATAAAATAACCGCCGGTGCGGCGTGCCTTTGCCCGCTCGATGATGACAATCTGCCAGCCCTGTTTGTGCAGCGATACCGCCGCCGCCATGCCGGAAATGCCCAAGCCGACAATCAGTGCGCGTTTTTGTGTGTTCATTTTTGCTCTCCAAGTTGAAATCGTTGAACACAGTATAAAAAATTTACGGCGGCAAAAATACGGTTAATTTTTCTCAAACCGACCGTTTAAACAGACAAATTTGCAAATTTGTACCCTTATTTATACAATATTGGCAAAAATTGTTACCCTTTGAATTTAAACGAGATGGAGATGAACGACAAAACCGACTTGCGGGTAGTGAAAACGCATAACGCCATCCGCTCCGCCTTTATCGAGCTGTTGCAGGCGGGGGAATACGAGCAAATCGCCGTGCAGGACATCATCGACAAAGCACTCGTCAACCGCAACACCTTTTATAAATATTACAGCGGCAAAAGCGATTTGGCGGGCAAGATGATTGCCGATTTCAAGGCGGAATACGCGGGCTGGATTGCCGCACGGCTGGCGGGCGAAGACGTGCAGGCACTGATTGCCCACGCCGCCCCGCTGTTGTTTGAAAAACGCCGCCTGCTGCTTGCCCTGTGGAAAATCGACACCAAACGCCACCACTTATACGCCGATATGCACACCATGATCGGGCAGGCGTTTATAGTGCAGGCACAAAAAACCGACAGCGGCAAAGACTGGGCGTTTCAAACCGAACTGTTTGCCACGCTGGTGCTTGCCGCCATGCGTTACCACTTCGAGCGGGACTTGCCGCTGCCGATGGCGAAAATGCCGAAAATCTTGCGGGAAATGGTGGACGTGATGGGGGTTTGAAAAAATCCACGTCCGCCAAGCAGAGAAACTGCAAATTTTGGGGCAAATCCCACCGCTTGCACGTCGTGGCCTTGGTCTGTCTCAAACGGCAAATTGCTTTGAAATCCGTGCTTTTTCCTTGCAGTTTCAATAGATAGGCCGTCTGAAAAAGCGGTTGGTTCTTTTCAGACGGCCTTACAGCCAGCGGCGGGTTTGGCGGCAGTATTGGCGGTAGGCTTCACCGAAGTGTTCGCTCAGGATTTGTTCTTCAGGGCGGATTTGCAGGCGGGTAATCAGCATGACAAAAACCGCCACACCAAGCCACACCGCCGCTTGCGACAGCCACAACGCCCATGCGGCTAGGATAAGCGCCATGCCCAGATACATCGGATTGCGGCTGAAGCGGTAAATGCCGTCTGCAACAATCAGGCGGCTTTTGTCGGGCGTGTGCGGATTGACGGTGGTGCGGTGGCGGCGAAATGCCAGTACGCCCGCACCGATGACGGCAAGCCCTATTATGAAAAAAACGGCGGCAAGCCATGGCAGCGTTGGCAGGGGCATGGGGAAAATGACGGACACAAAATACATCAATACGCCGCAAAGCAGCATGATGACCACAGGCGGGATTTTCAGTTTCATTGTTTGCTCCTGTCGGCGTAAAGGCGGTGGAAAGGGGTGGATGGCGATAACAAATGCCGATGGTTTGACTGTTGCCGCTTGAAGGTTAAAAAACAGTTTATCATCAAACAGATAAAATCAAAACAGCATAAATAGGCCGTCTAAAAAATTGGGGGTTTCAGACGGCCTGTTGATTAAAAAATGCAGGCGAATCCCCGCTTGTAAATTGTTCATCAATCAGTTTTGTCTGAAAAGGCAAAGGCAGCCTGAAAACGGCTTCACGCACCGCTGTGCCGCCCAAAACATGATGCCGTCTGAAAACTGATTTTCAGACGGCATCAAAAGCTAGGGCAGCCTGAAAACGAGCGAAGCGAGTTTCAGCGGAGCTAAAACCCACAAGAGTTTCAGCGGAGCTAAAATCTTTTTCAGATGCTGTTTCCGCTTCGCCGAAACGCGCTTCATTTGTTTTCAGGCAGCCTTTCCTTTCCACTCACTCCGCCAACACCCCCGCCAACGCGCGGAACACCGCCGAATCCGCCCGTCGGCTCGGGTAATACAGATAATAGCCCTCGTAGCGTATCGCCCAGTCGGGCAGCAGTTCCGTCCATTCGCCGCGTTCCAGCTCCGCCGCCGCCATGTCGCGCGGCAGCCACGCCACGCCTAAACCCGCCTGAACCGCTTGTTTGACAAGCGCGTTTTGATTGCAGACAAACTGCCCTTCGGGCTGGATTTTCACGGTTTTGCCGCTTTGAGGGTCGGCAAATTCCCATGCCAGCGTGTTGCCGAGCGTGGGCAGGCGCATGGCGATGCAGGGCAGCGCGGCAAGGTCGGCAGGCGTTTGCGGCAGGGCGATGTCCGCCGCCAAATCGGCGTGCGCCACCAGCGCCATCTGCATATCGGGCGACACGCGCAGCGCAATCATGTCTTTTTCCACAAACTGCCCGGGGCGGATGCCTGCGTCAAAGCGTTCGGCAACGATGTCGGTGAAGCGGTTGCTGCTGTCCAGTTCCAGCCGAATATCGGGGTATTCGCGCATAAAGCGGACGAATTTGTCCCACAGCGCAACGGCGATGGCGTGGGCGTTGCCGGTGATTTTCAGGCTGCCGTCCAGCTTGTCGCGGAACTGGTTCAAGTTTTCAATTTTCGCGTCCAACTCGGCAAGCAAAGGCGTAATCTGCTGGCGCAGCGCCTCGCCTGCCGCCGTGGTGGAAACGCTGCGGGTGGTGCGCTCCAACAGCTTGATTTTCAAACGTTCTTCCAACTGGCGCACGGTGTAGCTGAGTGCCGACTGCGACACGCCGAGCTGCGCGGCGGCGGCGGTAAAACTGCCCGTGTCGGCAATGCGTAAGAATACGCGCAAGTCGTCCAGATTTTGCGGCATGTTTGCTCCTTTTTCAGGCTGCCTCGGGCGTTTCAGGCTGCCCAAGCAGTTTATTCATTAAATTTATTGATAAGGTCTTGCGGATTTTACCCGCTAATCTTTTTTAATCAAAGCCCTTATACTGCGTTTCATCCATCCAACAGGAGAAACGAAATATGAAAAACATCCTCATCATCGGCGCAAACGGCTCATTAGCCCGCGCAGTCATCGCCATCGCCGAACAAAATCCCGATTTACACCTGACCCTGTTTGCACGCCGTCTGAAAAACACCGCCCAAAGCCACCGCACTTTTGCTGGCGACGCTCTGAACGTAGCGGATTTGACCGCCGCCATGGCAGGAATTGACATCGTGTACGTCAACTTGGCGGGCGATTTGGGCAAAATGGGCGAAAACATCATCGCCGCCATGAAAGCCGCAAACGTACGCCGTGTGATCGCCGTGTCGTCCATCGGCATTTATGATGAGCCGCTACGCCCCGTGCTACGCCCGTATCGTGCATTGGCAGACATTATTGAAACGTCAGGCTTGGATTACACCATCCTCCGCCCCGACTGGTTCACCGACGCGGACGAAGTGGATTACCAGCTTACACCCAAAGGCCAGCCTGAAACGGGCGGCGCGGTGTCTAGGAAGAGTATTGCGGATTTTGTGTGCAGGGTTTTTGACAAGCCTGAATTGTGGGTTGGCGAGAATTTGAATATTAGTAAGGTGTGATTTTCAGGTAGCCTTCCAGACGGCATTAAAGGCAGCCTGAAATAGCAAAAGACCGTCTGAAAACATTTCAGACGGCCTTTCGTATCTCTTATTCATTTTTTCAAAATCACATTGTATTTGCCCGCTTTTTGCTTTCCCACTCTGGCGCACAGGCTATCGCCGCACTGGACGATGTCGGCAGTATTTATAGCTTGAACGTAGTCGGCATGGCGTTTGCTTTGTTCTATGATGCCTTTGTAGTGGAAAATCATCCATAATCCGCCAATCAGCAGCAAACCAAGGCTGATGCTGACGGCCAGCCATGCGCGAAAGACGGTCTGCTGGTTTTTGCGCTGGTTTTCTTCAAACTGCATTTGGAACATACGGGTTTGGTGTTGCAGACTGTTAGACAGGCTGTGCAGCTCTTCGCTGTATCGGGCAAATTCGCCGCCCATGCCCTCTTTGACTTCGGCACGGATGTTTTGAACCGTATTGCGGTGCATTTCTTGCAGGAATTTCTGATGATCTTGTTTGAGACTTGTCGAGAAGTCTTCACACTGTTTCTGACAGTTCCGCATCAGCAGGGCGGTTTGCTCGATAAGCTGTTCGAGCTGTCTTTCATTCATTTTATTTCCGCTTTCTTACGATCTTGAAAAACCACGGCTTTGATTTTGGCTGAGCAATTCCTGCTGACGCTGCTGTTCCTGCAGCTCTTCAAATTTAAGAGCGATTTGGCTCTGAAACTGCTGCGCCCTCGGACTGTTTGCAAGTTCCGCCACTTCGGCGTTAAAGGCATTCATATTGCCTGCCGTATAGTCTTGGTTCATGCGGGTAAGACGATCCAACAGCGACGGGGTTGCAGGCTGATCGGCAGATGATAAAAAGCTGCATTTTTTCACACCGTCCAAATCACGCGCCAATAGTTTTGCTGCTGCGCGGAGGTAGTCCAGATTGTTATTGTCTTTCCCGTGAATATCCTGCTTTTTCTGCTTCAAAATATTGAAGTCTTTCTCACTGACATCAACAGGCGGAACTTCTCCGGTAAAGCGGATGGGGACGGTTTTCCCTATCCTGCCCGAGTCCAGCAGTTCGGTAAAAAATTGGTTTCCCGCCGTTACCGTCATTCTCTGCCAAGAAAATTTATCGCCGCCGCCCCTGAAATCAAAATTATCGTTCACAGGCGTAATTTTAAGATTGCGGATTGACTTGCCGCCCTGTTCGTCCACCACAAATTTCAAGCTGTCGATATTCGCCGTATAGTTTCCCGAACCGAATACGAATGCGCGTTCGACAAAATCGGCTGATTCGGGGGCAAGGTTATACTGATAGACAGAAGTATAAAAATCATCTGATGTTTTTGGCAATGTTTTGGTATTACCATAAAGCAATCCCCACATTTGCTTGAAGTCATACTCTCCGGGTTTGATCGCCCCCTTGTCTTTTGCAAAAAACTTCTCAAACATACGGAAATCCGCAGCGGAAACAAACCGCCCGCCCCCGTATTCCATATATTCGGCAGCGTTTATCTCAATGGCTTTCCGACCGGAAACATCGGGTTTGCACTCAAACTTTTCCGCATAATACCTGTTTTGAGGCGGCACATCGCTGTCCCACAGGTAATGGTTCATCGCCGTTTTGGGGCTGATAAAACTTTTATGCCTGTTCGGATTGTAATATTTGGCAAGATTACTGCTTGAAGTTGTCGTATTGTCTGACATGGTTTTCCTTTCTTAATACAAAAAATACAGGGGGGGAGAGAATTTAATTTTTACGACGCAATACATAATGGGGATGCCGCAACACATCTCCGCAATTGTTCATAAAATATATTTCATCATACGGCCATTCGTTTATTCCCGCTAAATAATCTTTGTCCGCCAATGTTCTTCTTACAAAACTATTTATTTCGTGAGCATGAAAATAAAAATTTCCCACCCCGTAATCTTGTAAATCTATATTTTCAGGAATCGAACTCTGATGGTAAAAATGCAATAAATGCAAATCTTCGTCCAAACCGATATTGTCTTTGCTTTCTAACTTCTGCACGGCTTCATTTTTAGGCAGAACCGAGCAACAATCCGAAGCTAACATATGCTTTGTTTCCAATGTGTTTTGCACCAGCGAAAAGCCGTCTTTACCGCTTTTTTCAATATATTCTTCCAATTCTTTTTTTGAACCCGCCTGTTTTTCCCCTTGTGAGAACAAGTATTTTTCTTCAAACGTATAAAAATTATCGGGTGAGGCAATTTTCTTTAACTCTTTAAATCGGTCTAACCATTCCTGATTGGTGCGTTTACCCGGGAAAAACCACACTCGGCAGCCGAATTGGCTGTATCTGCATTGTCTCACAGAGTCAAATGTTCCGCCGTTGATTTCATTGGGCGGATTTCTGGAACGGAATGTCTCCATTTCCGAAATCCATTTTTCACCGAAGCTGGCAACGGCTTTGTTTTTCAGTTCTGCCGGCGTATAAAATTTTTTGTCGCGCCAGCAGAAACCCGCACGGTTTTTGGCTTTGTATTCCTGCTCGGAAACAAACCACGGTTTGGCATCTTTGGCCAATAAGTCGTCCCAGTATTCGTATACGTCCGTTTCAGACGGCCCCATCAATATCCCGCCCAAGCACAGCGCGGCAAACAAAAGCCCGATTCCGATGAAATATTTTTTCTTTATCCGTTTGAAGTTCATTGATACTCTCTTGTTCACTTGAAACTTTTGTGCCTGTTCGGGTTGTAATATTTTGCAAGATTACTGCTTGAAGTTGTCGTATTGTCTGACATGGTTTTCCTTTCTTAATACAAAAAACACAGGGGGAGAGAATTTAATTTTCAAGTTCTATTCGGTAATGAGGATGCCATAACACATCTCCGCAGTTGTTCATAAAATATATTCTATCATTTTGCCAATTTTCTGCTTCCACCAATTTTCCCGTTGTCCAATTTTCTTCTATTAAAGCATATATGCCATACGCGTTAAAATAGAAATTGCCTACCCCGTAATCTTGCAAGTCTATATTTTCAGGAATGGATGCCTGATGGTAAAAGTGGAAATAATGCAAATCCCCGTCGAAAATGGTATTTCTATTTTTTAATTTTACATTGGCTTCGTTTCTAGACAAAACAGAACAGCAGTCCGAACCTAAAATGTATTGTTGCCCATAATTTGTTTTCTGCATCAGCGAAAATCCGTTTTTACCGCTTTTTTCGATATATTCTTCCAATTCTTTTTTTGATCTGACCTGCTTTGTATCTTGAGAAAACAGATATTTTCTGTTTAATGTATACATATTGTCGAGCGTGGCGATTTTTTCCAAATCCTCAAACCACTCCAGCCATTCCTGATTGGTACGTTTGCCCGGAAAAAACCACACTCGGCAGGAAAATTCACTGTTTCGACAATGACGGACGGAAAGAACCTCTCCGCCGTTGATTTCATTGGGCGGATTTCTGGAACTAAACGCTTTCATTTCCGAAATCCATTTTTCACCGAAGCTGGCAACGGCTTTGTTTTTCAGTTCTGCCGGCGTATAAAATTTTTTGTCGCGCCAGCAGAAACCCGCACGGTTTTTGGCTTTGTATTCCTGCTCGGAAACAAACCACGGTTTGGCATCTTTTGCCAATAAGTCGTCCCAGTATTCGTATACGTCCGTTTCAGACGGCCGCATCAATATCCCACCCAAGCACAGCGCGGCAAACAAAAGCCCGATTCCGATGAAATATTTTTTCTTTATCCGTTTGAAGTTCATTGATACTCTCTTGTTCACTTGAAACTTTTGTGCCTGTTCGGGTTGTAATATTTTGCAAGATTACTGCTTGAAGTTGTCGTATTGTCTGACATGGTTTTCCTTTCTTAAGACAAAAAATACAGGGGGAGAGAATTTAATTTTTACGACGCAATACATAATGGGGATGCCGCAACACATCTCCGCAATTGTTCATAAAATATATTTCATCATACGGCCATTCGTTTATTCCCGCTAAATAATCTTTGTCCGCCAATGTTCTTCTTACAAAACTATTTATTTCGTGAGCATGAAAATAAAAATTTCCCACCCCGTAATCTTGTAAATCTATATTTTCAGGAATCGAACTCTGATGGTAAAAATGCAATAAATGCAAATCTTCGTCCAAACCGATATTGTCTTTGCTTTCTAACTTCTGCACGGCTTCATTTTTAGGCAGAACCGAGCAACAATCCGAAGCTAACATATGCTTTGTTTCCAATGTGTTTTGCACCAGCGAAAAGCCGTCTTTACCGCTTTTTTCAATATATTCTTCCAATTCTTTTTTTGAACCCGCCTGTTTTTCCCCTTGTGAGAACAAGTATTTTTCTTCAAACGTATAAAAATTATCGGGTGAGGCAATTTTCTTTAACTCTTTAAATCGGTCTAACCATTCCTGATTGGTGCGTTTACCCGGGAAAAACCACACTCGGCAGCCGAATTGGCTGTATCTGCATTGTCTCACAGAGTCAAATGTTCCGCCGTTGATTTCATTGGGCGGATTTCTGGAACGGAATGTCTCCATTTCCGAAATCCATATTTCGCCAAAGCTGGCAACGGCTTTGTTTTTCAGTTCTGCCGGCGTATAAAATTTTTTGTCGCGCCAGCAGAAACCCGCACGGTTTTTGGCTTTGTATTCCTGCTCGGAAACAAACCACGGTTTGGCATCTTTTGCCAATAAGTCGTCCCAGTATTCGTATACGTCCGTTTCAGACGGCCGTATCAATATCCCACCCAAGCACAGCGCGGCAAACAAAAGCCCGATTCCGATGAAATATTTTTTCTTTATCCGTTTGAAGTTCATTGGTGTTGATACTCCTTTATGTATTTGATTGATGCGGTTCCGGCAAAAACAGTTTTCAGATGGCGGTTAAAGCCCATCCCATTCTAGTTAAAAAACATATTGTCATCAAATAGCTGCAAAAAAATCAGCCGTAAAGACCGTCTGAAAAAAATCCTGCTCATTCCCGCCAAACCAAACCCCAATTCATCAATTTTTCTCATAAGCTCTAGCAAAATTACCCAGTTTATCTTTTGCAATCCGTGCCGTATCATGTGCTTATCAATTCAGCAACTAAAGGAAATCCAAAATGACTTTATCCCTGCAACAAATCAACGACCGCTTTGAACTCAAACACTTGGTAGATCATTTCTCCAACTTGGCGGACGTGAAAGACGTGGACGCGCAACTGCCGCTGTTTACCATCGAGGCACAAGTTACCACCTACATCAAAGGCGAACTGTTCGCCGAAGCCAAAGGACGCGCCGCCATTGGCGAAGTGTTCAAAGCCTATCTGGCGCAGTTTCACACCGTGTATCACTTAAACGGGCAGCAAACCGTTGAATTTACGGGCGAAGACAGCGCAGAAGGCATTACTTACTGCCAAGTGGCGCTGGTTGCCGACAAAGACGGACAGGACGAAATGCTCACCCATTATGTGCGCTATCAGGACAGCTACGCCCGCGTAGGCGGCAAGTGGCAGATTGCCAAGCGCGTGGCGGAATTTTTGTACAGCGAAACCCGAACCACCAGCCGATAACCCCCAAACCAATCAAGGAGAAACCATGAAAATCAAAACATTCTTAACCGCCCTTTTACTCGGCAGTGCCACCCTTGCCACCGCCGCACCGACCACCATGCAGTTTGACGAACCCGTCTACACCCACAGCTCGCACGCCAAGCAGCGTTACAGCGGACAAACCCGCGACATCATGGGCTTTTTGGACGAAAAACCGATCGGCAAAATCGGCGAAATCCGCCAAAACGGCACGGTGCACATCAGCTTGCCCGCCTTACGCGACGACCAGCTAAACCCCAACATCCGCCTGATTACCGCCAAAAACGGCAAAGTCGTCTTCATGGAAACCCCGCCAGAAGCGGCGGCCGAGTCCAAGCCCGAAGAAGGCGGCTTGGGCGGCACGCTGACCACCGAGCCTGCGCTGAGCCTGTATAAAAACGACAACGATTTATTGGTGCTGATTTATTTGAACAAAGCCTTTGAAGACCCGTTTTTCGGCAAATTCAACGCAGGCTGGAGCTTGGCAAACAGTAGCACCCACCGCTTTATCGCCGACACCAAAGGCTACATGGGTGTTGATTGATGACGACCAAGACGGCAAATCAGACGGCAAATAAAGCAGCCTGAAAACCTGCCCAATAAGGAAAATCCAATGAAAAAATCACTGCTTTTACTCGCCGTCTTATCCGTTCAGACGGCCTTTGCCGCGCCCAATGTGATCACCGCAGGCGAGATGAAATTTGTAGAAATCCCCGCCGGCGAATTTGTCATGGGCTCAAGCGAAAGCGACGCAGACCGCCGCGAACAGCCCGCCCACCGCGAGCGTATCGCCAAGCCGTTTTACATCGGCCAGTTTGAAGTTACCCAAGCCGACTGGCAGCGGGTGATGGGCGAAAATCCGTACAACCGCGACCGCTCCAACCCCTATTACACCCTGCCCGGCATGGCGGCACGCATCACCAAGCCCAGCCACCCCGCCACCGTCTCGTGGAACGACGCACAGGAGTTTATCGCTAAGCTCAATGCCATCGACAAAACCTACCGCTACCGCCTGCCCAGCGAAGCCGAATGGGAATACGTGGCACGGGCAGGCACGACCAGCCGTTATTTCTTCGGCAACAGCATGAAAGATTTGGACAAATACGCATGGCACGGCGGCAACTTCGCCACCGGCGGCACGCACCCCGTCGGAGAGAAACAGCCGAATCCGTGGGGCGTGTACGACATCTACGGCAACGCTTGGGAATGGGTAGCGGACGCATACCGCCCCGACTACCAATCCGCCGCCACTAGGCAAAAAACCGTACGCGGCGGCAGTTGGCACAGCACCGCCGACGGCTGGCACAGCGCATGGCGCAAGCCCTATGACGCAGATTATCGCGGCATCAGTATCGGATTCAGATTAGTGGCAGAGCGGAGGTAAGGACTTTTCAGGCAGCCTGAAAATAAAATGCCGTCTGAAAAAGTAAAGACCGTCAGATGATTTTCTAGACGGTCTCTCATATACAAAGAAATAGATGAAGAACAGTAATAATTTGGCAAATACTACAAATACAAAGTGATTTGGTCATGAGCATTGGTGCAGTTTTGACGTGAGAAAACTTCATTAACGGTATGTTTTACCAACCTTGTGTTAATTATATCTACATAGTTCGGGTCAATCTCAATCCCAATATAACGTCTACCCAAATTTTGAGCGGCAACACAAGTTGTTCCCGAACCCGCAAATGGATCAAGTACGATCTGATTTTCAAGGGTGACTAATTCAATCAACAATTCCATTAATTTTAAAGGTTTTTGAGTAACATGCAACCCATTGTCGTTTTTATTGGTCTCCACTTTAAAAACATTGGCTGATGATAGCATATCACCCAATGCATATTTTTTTATTGCCTCTTCGTTCCACGCCCCTAATTCATACTCCAAAATATTATCAGTCAGCGTACCACCTGTTTTATAAGGTTTTTGAAACCATAAAATCGGTTCAAATACAGGGCGCAGATTAGCTACTCGCCAACCTTGCCATTTTTCGCTGTTTTCTTCATCATTTCTACGTTCAAATACAGCAGAGACCCGCTGTGCACGGTGTGGGGCTTTATTCTTTTCCCACGAAATCATATCCTTAAAAGTAAATCCTGCATTTTCCAATGCGCTGATACAACGGTGTGCATAGCGTCTACCTGCAAAAATAAAACAGCTTGCACCAGGTTTAAGCACTCTTAACCAATCACCAGCCCAAGATTCACACCATTGTTGGTATTCAAGCGGAATTTTTTTATCAGCTTCGCTCCAACCGTTTAGCGGTTTCCCACGCCGTTTGAAAATTGCTCCTGCATTTTCTTGCGCTTTGGAAACTCCACCTAAGGCAGAATTGGTGTTATTGTGCAATACATCCCAGTCATCGTAGCCTATACCGTAAGGAATATCGGAAATAATGGCATGTATACTTTCATCACCAATCTTTTTTATTTCACTGATAGAGTCACCTAGAATAATTTGATTTTTCATATAAAAAGACCTGCAATATATTGCTTAATTGTGCTGATTTTATTAGTGATTTTTTTAGTTTTAAGCAATTCTTCAATTGCCTTTTCACGGGAAAATGCCCGAATTTTCTGTTCTTCTTCCTGCCAAAACGCAATTTCTACTTTACCCTGCTGGGCAATCCGTTCTTTTTGTTTCTGTAAATAAGTTTCAAATTTATCCGCTTCAATCTCTAAAAATTGAGCGAAGTAATCATTAAATTTAGGGATAAAACAACGTTTGGTTTCAGAGGAAAGGCATTCTTTTGCATAAATTGCAGAATAATCCCATAAATCAGATAAATTACGCTCAATTGTTTCGGTAATATTTTGCTCAATCAAGAAAGATAAATGTTCCCATGTTAATAAACAGACATTATGATCTATTGCCTGCTTATAAATTTGACTTCTAGTATTTGGATATTGGAAATAAGGTGAAGCCAATACAGCAAAATCCCGATCCTTACGCCAGCCTGATAAAGCATTTACTTTAAAGTCTTTTTGATTTTTAGCAGTACGGCTTAAACGAAACGCCTTGGCATCTGCAACCAATTCATATTCATAAATATTAGACTTAACAACAACATCAGCAGAGTCTCCTCTTTCATCCAATACTGTTGCTCGCAATCCAATTTCGCGAAATGCCCGAGCCAAAACCGAATCAGAAGCCTTGGAAAATAACTTCTCTTCTGTTGAGTCATGCTCAATGCTTTCAGGAATAATGCCAATATGATTGAGTAGTGCAATAAAATCTTTCTTAGATAAGCTGGAAATTTCTTTATCCAATTGCATAGAAGCCTGAGCAAAAGGCAATTTAGCTGCTGAATAAATTAGGTTAAGTAGTTTATCGAGCATAGATTTTCCTATTTATATGATTTTTTTATAATTTTATCATTTAAATCTCAATTTGTCACCCATTCGCACCCATTTTCTAACTGTGCAAATATCGTGCCATTGATTAAAATTTCTCATAAACCCTAGCAAAATTCCCTTATTTATTTTAAGCAATCAAGCACGTATCATGGGCCTTCATCCGTTCAACAAACCAAGGAAAAACCATGAAACAACAAGTAACTGTCGTACTCGGCTCGGGTGCCATCGCCGTGGCCATCGCCCGCCGCGTCAGCACGGGCAACCATGTTCTGCTCGCCGATTTGCGCGAGGAAAACGCCGAAAAAGCCGCCCAAACCCTGCGTGAAGCGGGTTTTGAATGCTCAACCATGGCGGTGGACGTGTCCGACCGTGCCGCTGTGCAAGAGGCTTCCGACCGTGCCGCCGCCTTGGGCGAAGTGCGTTATGTGGTGCATTCGGCAGGCGTGTCGCCGTCGCAGGCCGCAGCGCAAACGGTGTGCAAAGTGGATTTGTACGGCACGGCGTTGGTGCTGGAAATTTTCGGCGGCGTGATTGCCGAGGGCGGCTCGGGCGTGGTCATCGGTTCGCAGTCCAGCCACCGCCTGCCGCCGCTCGCCGAGGCCGATTTGCGCGCGCTGGCGGTTACGCCCACCGAAGAACTGCTGGATTTGCCGCTGGTCAAAGCCATCGACGACACCTTGTACGCCTACCAAATCGCCAAAAAAGCCAACGCCCTGCGTGTGCAGATGGAAGCCGTACGCTGGGGACGGCGCGGCGCACGGGTCAACTGCATCAGCCCCGGCATCATCTACACCCCGCTGGCGCTGGACGAACTGAACGGCGAACGCCAAGATTTCTACCGCGACATGCTGGCAAACCTCCCCGCCAAACGCGGCGGCACACCCGACGAAGTGGCGGCGCTGGCAGAAACCGTGCTGACCGGCGGCTACATCACGGGCAGCGATTTTCTGATAGACGGCGGCGCAACGGCGAAATTTTGGTGGGGCGAAGAGGCATAAGGTTAAACCGCGTATTGCAAACCTTTCAGGCTGCCCTTGCCTTTTCAGACGGCTAAAAGGCAGCCTGAAAACCGCAGATTTCAATAAAATTGAAACGGCTGGGCACGCTGGCGGGGCTATTCAGCAAAATTTCTCATAAGCCCTAGCAAAATTACCTCGTTTATCTTCCACAATCCGTGCCGTATCATGTGCTTATCGATTCAGCGATTAAAGGAAACCTAAATGACTTTATCCCTGCAACAAATCAACGACCGCTTTGAACTCAAACACTTGGTCGATCATTTCTCCAACTTGGCGGACGTGAAAGACGTGGACGCGCAACTGCCGCTGTTCACCGAAGACGCACAAGTTACCACTTACATCAAAGGCGAGCTGTTTGCCAACGCCCATGGACGTGCGGAAATCGGCGGCGTGTTCAAAGCCTATCTGGCGCAGTTTCACACCGTGTACCATTTAAACGGGCAGCAAACCGTTGAATTTACGAGCGAAGACAGCGCAGAAGGCATTACTTACTGCCAAGTCGCGCTGGTTGCCGACAAAGACGGACACGACGAAATGCTCACGCATTATGTGCGCTATCAGGACAGCTACGCCCGTGTCGGCGGCAAGTGGCACATCGCCAAGCGCGTGGCGGAATTTTTGTACAGCGAAACGCACAAAATCGAAGCGTAAAACAGGCAAAAGGCCGTCCGAATGCTTTTTCAGACGGCCTTTTTAATCAAGAGAAGCACATAATGAAACCAATCAAAACCTTAGCCGCCGCCCTGCTGTTGGCGTTGGCATTACCTGCCGCCGCTGTCGAGCCGATTAGCGTTGCCGAGCAGGGCAGTTTTACCGTCGGCGGCACATTCGTTACCCACCAAGGCACGTTCAAGCAGGAAAACTTCACCGCCCCCGACGGCCAGCGGGCTTACGGCGATTTTGCCTACGTCAGCTATCAAAAAGCCGTCAATCCCAACAAATATCCGCTGATTTTCCAACACGGCGGCGCACAGTCCAAACGCACTTGGGAGAGCACGGTGGACGGGCGCGAAGGCTTTAACACGCTGTTTTTACGCAAAGGTTACAGCGTTTATCTCATCGACCAGCCCCGCAGCGGCGAAGCCAACCTTTCCACCTTGCCCGTATCCGCCGACACGCCGTGGGCAAGCAACCCCATGTACGGCGACAAAACGCTGTATATCCTGTCGCGTATCGGGCATTACGACAAAAACGGCAAACCCGTTGCCAACGCCCAATTTCCAAGCGGCGAAGCCGATTACCAAGCCTTTCAGCAAAGTTGGACTATCGGATCGGGACCTCTGGACAACGATTTGAACGCCGACGTATTGGCAAAACTGGTGGCGCAGCAGCCCGACGGCGCAGTGCTGGTAACGCACTCGATGGGCGGCACAATCGGCTGGCGAACCGTGTTACGCAGCGGCAAAGTACGCGGCATTGTGGCATGGGAGCCGGGCGGCACGCCTTTTGTCTTCCCCGAAACCGAAATGCCACGCCCTGTCAAAGCCCGCTTTGAGCATTTGAGTGCCAGCGCAATCGGCGTACCGATGGACGAATTTTTGAAGCTGACCAAAATCCCTATCGTGCTGTATTACGGCGACCACATCAAAATCGGTTCGCAAAATGTCGGCGAGGACAAATGGGGCACGGAATTTGAAATGGCAAAACAATTTGTTGCCGCCATCAACCGCCACGGCGGCAATGCTGAGCTGGTTCATCTGCCCGCCATCGGCATCAAAGGCAACACCCATTTTCTGATGGGCGACAAAAACAACGCCGAGCTGGCAACGCTCGCCGATGAATGGCTGGCCGCCAAAGGTTTGAAATAAAAAATGATGCCGCTGTGGAATGTGCCGTTAAGCTGAAAGATTATCTGAAACACCGATAATTGTCTTTCAGACGGCCTGTAAAACAGTCAAAAAAACCACCGCACTTTTACGAGAAGCAACCATGAAACCCAAACGCAGCCTCGGCCTGCTACTCACCCTCAGCGCGCTGATGGCGATGACCTCGCTGTCCACCGACATTTACCTGCCCGCCATGCCCGCGATGGAGCAGGCGATGGGCGGCAATGCCGAGCTGACGGTAACGGGTTTTCTCATCGGCTTTGCGCTGGCGCAACTGGTGTGGGGGCCGGTGTCCGACCGTATCGGGCGCAAAATACCGCTGTTTGTCGGGCTGGTGCTGTTTACTATCGGTTCGGCGGGCTGCGCCTTGTCGCAGACGATGGAAGCGGTGGTGTTTTGGCGGGTGTTTCAGGCGCTTGGCGCGTGCGTCGGGCCAATGCTCAGCCGCGCGATGATTCGGGATTTATATGCTGGCACGCAGGCGGCGCAAATGCTGTCCACGCTGGTGATTATGATGGCGGTGGCACCGATTATCGGGCCGCTGCTCGGCGGCGTGCTGCTGAAATTCAGCTCGTGGCACGCCATATTCTGGTTGCTGGCGGCGGTGGGCATTGCCCTTGCCGTGGCGGTTCTCAGGCTGCCTGAAACCCTGCCTGCCAACAAACGCAGCCGCGCGCCGCTGTCGCAGTCGTTCCGCCAATACGCCGCGCTGACCGCCAACCGCCGCTTTATGCGCCACACGCTCGCGCTGACCTTTTTCTACATGGCGGCGTATGCCTTTATCGTCGGCTCGCCCTTTGTTTATATAGAATTTTTTGGGGTTTCGCCCGCGCATTACGGCTGGCTGTTCGGCGTGAACATCGTCGGCGTGGTGGCACTCAGCTTTGCCAACAAATACCTGCTGCGCCGTTTCTCCCTCACGTCGCTGCTATCGGTAAGCAGCCTGATTGCGCTGGCGTTTGCCCTCGGTTTGGCGGCGGTAACTTACTGCAACGCAGGCGGATTGCGGGCGGTGGTCGCGCTGATGTTCGGCGTGTTCAGCATGAACGGCATCATCGCCGCCTGCGCCACCGCCGCCGCGCTGGATGCCGTGCCGCCACAAAACGCAGGCGCGGCCTCCGCCCTGCTCGGCTCGCTGCAATACGGCAGCGGCACCGTCTCCTCGCTCCTGCTCACCGCCTTTTCCAGCGGTACGGCGTGGCCAATGGGCTGGATTATCGCCCTGTTCTGCGCGGTGAGTGCGGTGTTTGCCAATGTGGGGCGGGAGTAGGTTCGCACAATACCCGCCGTACATTCAGGCCGTCTGAAAACATTTCAGACGGCCTGTTTTTCGCCATTAGTGCTAGTACACGGTTTGGCAATGTGTGGAGAAGATAGGTTCAGATGCCCCTATCGGCAGCTTTGTGTCTTTGTTTGTTCTGCCAATAGCAGCATTACGGCAGAATTTCAAAATCGTCCACTTCGATTTCAATGCTGTTGTTAAACCGATTGCGATCAACTTCGCCCCATAGTCGAATACGGGTCTCTTTGCTCACGTCTCGGCCGCGCCATATATTGCCGTCTATTTCCACTTTAATGCTGTCCTTGCCATCCGTAAAAATAAATTCCTCTGCATTCAAAGTGCCGGCACGGCCAGTCAAGTGGCCTTCCAATACAACATGTCTGCCGTCTGCCATCATTTTTGCCTGATGGACAGACACAGCTTTCAAGTGTTCTTCGACTACGGTTTTCTTGTCTGGCGAATCAATAAACTCTGCCATTGCCGGCACGCTTAAACCCAACAAACATGCTGCCAAAATCATTTTTGCTTTCATTGGAATATTCTCCATCTTGTTTAAAAAAATTCAATATAGACAGATGCCTCTAAATTGTCAAACCGCCATGAAAAATATCGCCTGTCATAAATAACTGGTTGTGTTATATCAAAAAATAAATATAAGGCATTGCAAACCAAAGAATATTCAGTTTTTTATATAAAGCTGCCGTTCGTTCCGCTGCTGATTGGCATCCTTTCATTCGGTAGCGCATAAGGTTCACGAAGTTATTATTTGCTTGGTCAAACAACGTTTCAGGCTGCCTATATGCGTTAGGCAGCCTGAAAATATCCACACTATTTCGCCGCGCAGCTATCGTTGGCAATTCGGGCAATAAAACGTGCCACGCTGCCCGATGACGGTTTTGGCAATCGGCGTGCCGCAACTTGGGCAGGGCTGGTTTGTTCTGCCGTACACCTTGTATTCCTGTTGGAAATAGCCGCTTTTGCCTTCGCTGTTGACAAAGTCGCGCAAGGTGCTGCCGCCTGTTTCAATCGCGCGGCGCAGGATTTGTTTGACGGCGGCGGTTAAGGTGGCGCATTCTGGTTTGCTTAACGATTTGGCGGCGCGCTGCGGGGCAATGGCAGCCTGAAACAGGCTTTCGTTGGCGTAAATATTGCCCACGCCCACCACAATTTTGTTGTCCATCAGCACGGTTTTGATGGGGCTGCTGCGTTTTTGCAGGGCTTGGAACAGGTAATCTGCGGTGAAATCATCGCTTAACGGCTCTACGCCCAGATTTTTCAACAAATCATGGTGCTCCGCCGCGCCAGCCAGCCACAAAACTGCGCCAAAACGGCGCGGGTCGTGGTAGCGCAATAGCGTGCCGTTGGCAAACACAATGTCCACATGGTCGTGTTTGCCTGCTTCGGGCGCGTTGCCCTGCCAAATCCGCAGGCTGCCCGACATGCCCAAATGAACCAGCAGCACGCCCGTATCAAAACGAATCAGCAGATATTTGGCACGGCGGCGGCATTCGCGCACCGCAAGCCCGCGCAGGGTTTCAGGCAGCTCGGGCGGAATCTGCCAGCGTAGTTTGGGCTGGCGGATGGTTACGGTGGCAACGGTTTGGTTGATGATGTGCGGCGCGATGCCGCGCAGGGTGGTTTCTACTTCGGGCAGTTCGGGCATGGTGGGATAAAGGGATAGGATGTTAGGAAATGGAATTATAAGGGAAAGGCAGCCTGAAAAACGGGTTTGGGTTTGGTTTTCAGGCTGCCTTGTCTGACGGGATAGGCTGATTAGCAGTCCCATCGATACCGCTGCAAACAAACGCGCCTGCTTTCTGTTACTTCCACACCTTCGCTGCGCAGCAGATCGGCTTGTGCCGCCCAATGCGGTGCGAGCCTGCCTGCGGCATTGACGACACGGTGGCAGGGATAATCGCCGTAGCTTTTGGCGTGGCGCAGCACGTTGCCGACAAGGCGGGCGTTTTTATCGCGGCCTATCAGCCGTGCGATTTGCCCGTAGGTAGCAACTTTGCCAAACGGGATTTCGGCAACGGCAGAGAGGATTTCGTAGGCGAGGCGGTCGTTTTTGGGGCGCATGGATGGAATAACATTTTGATAAGTGCAGGCTTCAGGCAGCGCAAGCGAAATTTTCCAGCGCAGCTTGGGCTTGCGGAGAGTTACGGCGGCAACGGTTTGGTTGATAATGTGTGGCGCGATACCGCGCGGGGTGGTTTCTACTTCGGGCAGTTTGGGCATGGCGGGATAAGGAAATATGATGTTAGGAAATGGAATTATAAGGGAAAGGCAGCCTGAAAATTGTGTTTTCTGGTGTTCAAGTTGCCTCCAAGGAAAGAGATAGCTAATTAGCCATTCCATAGATGACAACCTTGTCGCATGAAATTTTAACAAATTAAATTGTGTTATCTAGGAATTTCTGTAAAATAACAGTTTGAGGCATAAATAGATTTGTTATCCTGATTCGGGATAATTTAAAACAATGTACCAAGGGTAACGCGCCTCGTGCAGTCTGCACTTGTCGCTAATTACTCCATATTTTGTTTGACTTCAGTGAGAGTATTTATGCCTCTTCACTTAACTCTTTGTATCTTATAAACTCCATGTTTAACCATCTAATAAAATTAAAATTATGCAATAATGGTATTGATGTAGTAAATAATTTCCACAATTATCTAGGCATTTCTGTCAAAGACTTTTGGTATATTGCATATTCTCTTAATCATTTTTCACAATTTACATCATTTACTATTCTCAAGGCCTCAGGTGGAGAAAGGACAATCCTAATTCCTCCTCAACCCTTAAAAGACTTACAGAAAAAGTTTGCAACCATTTTAAATTTTTGCATACGAGAGATACAGCAAGAAAATCCAAACTATTTAATCTGCAACCATGCTTTTGAAATAAAAAAATCCATTCTAACAAATGCTCAAATTCATAGAAATAAGAGATATGTTCTGAATATTGATTTATCTGATTTTTTTGGAAGCATTCACTATGGAAGAATTAGTAACTTTTTTAAAGCAGACAAATATTTTAGATTAAATGATAAAGTGGCAAAAACTCTCGCTCAATTGGCATGTTTTCGTGATGAAAATAATAAAACTTTTTTGCCACAAGGCTCGCCGCTATCACCGATAATAGCTTCCCTCATTGGTAACTTATTGGATATAAGGCTAGTAAAAATTTCTAAAGAATACAAATTAACTTATAGTAGATATGCCGATGACTTAACATTTTCATCCAACAAACCAATTCCTGAAGATTTAGTAAGGTGGAACAGTGAGAATTTCATATGGGAAGCTGGTGATAGATTAAGAAGAGTAATAGAGGATTCAGGGTTTAAGATAAACGACAAGAAAACCAGATTATTTTCTGCTAAAAAACGCCAAACCGTCACAGGTATTACTGTTAATAAAACTCTTAATATATCTGAATATTATCAGAAGCATAATAGAGCAATGTTGTACAGTTTATTCACTAGCGGAAAATTTTTAATTGGTGATAAAGAAGGAACAATAAATCAGCTAATTGGACGACTTAATTATGTTGCGTCAGTTAAATATCTAAAACAGCACCATGATATGTCTATTCAAGAATGGGAAGAAGAAAGAAAGAAATTTGCCTATTTGTGCGCAGGAAATTTTGATAATAAAGAAAACTCAAATCGCAGTATTAGGCTATTAAGACAAGCAATTTTCTATAAATATTTTATTGGAAATAATAAGCCAATAATTTTTCCAGAGGGAATAACAGACTCAATATATTTTAAATTAGCAAATAAAATCCTTAATCCAAATGAACATAAAGAAAACTACATCATTCAGTCAATAAACTCAGAGCTTACAAAAATAAGTTTAGGTGGCGGAACTGCTTTAATCAATAGTTTTCTCTTGCACGCATATAAAGATTATTTTATAAACTTAAAGAATCTGAAAATTAAAAGCAAACACCCTGTTATATTTGTTCTTGATTATGATCAAGGGTTAGATGTTAAAGATAAAAATGAGAAATCAAAAAACAATATTCCTGAGACTCATCATATGAAAGATGGGCAACAATGGGTTCACATTAGAGAAAATATTTATTTAGTTCTATTAAGACCACTAGCCTTAGAAAATAAAAAGCCAACATTTAGGAATGCATTAGAGATGACTTGTGTTGAAAATTTGTTATCTCATGTTTCCATTGGAAAAATTAAAGTAGATGATGAAAATCATGAAAATATAAAATTTAGGAACAGATCATATCCCAAAACTGTTTTCGCAAAATACGTTGCGAAACGCTCTACTCATTTTGATTTTTCAGAGTTCAAGAAAATATTTGAAATAATTGATGAAATAAAAAAACATTTTTATCAAAATAGTATTTCTATTTAGAGTCGAAAGGCCGTTTGAAACTTTCAGACGGCATTTTCATTACCCTTTATCCAACCCCTCCCACTCCTTCAACAACCTCTTCACCGACACGGGATACGGCGTTTTCAGCTCTTGTGCGAACAGCGATACGCGCAGTTCTTCGATTTGCCATTTGAATGCTTTGAGGCCGTCTGAAAGGGGTTGGTTTTGTTTGGCCAGCGTGTCGGCTTTTTCCTGCCACATTTGTTCCAGCTCTTGGATGTCGGCTTCGCGGGCGGTGTCGCGGGCGGGGTTGGCGGAGTATTTGTCCAGCCGCAGGCTCATGGCTTTAATGTAAACCGGCAAACGCGACCATTGCGCCCACGGGGTGCGGGTGGCGAAGCCTGCGCCGAGCAGGGTGTCCAGTCGTTTGCGGATTAGGGGGGTGAGCGGGTGTTTGCCGAGTTTGGCGTTCAGTTCGGCGTAGGCGGCGGCGGTTTCCTGCAAATAGCGCGACAGGGCTTCTTTGACGGCGGGCAGGCGGCTGCGGGCGCGTTTGATTTGTTCTTTAAAGGCTTTTTCGCTGCGCGGGGGTTCGTCGTCGCCGATGAAGGCGCGGTCGCAGATGGCGGCGGTGAGGTCGTCGCGCAGGGTGTCGGCGGGGATGTGTTTGAGCAGCATGGCGGCTTGGGTGAAGCCTTGTATGCCTTTGTTGAGGTCTTTCATGTGTTCTTTGAGCTGCAACTGCATCAGGGCGGTTAGGCCTTGGCGGTGGGCGGCTGCGGCGGCTTCGGGGGTGTCGGACAGGCGCAGGGCGATGCGGCCGTCTTTTTCTTTTTGCAGGCCGAGATAGCCGTTGAGCTGTTGTTTGCCGCGTGCGAATTTGATGGATTCGGGCAGTGTGCCGATGTCCCATGCGGTAACGTTGTCGCGCTCGAATTCTTGGGTGTTGTCGCGGAAGGTTACGGCGGCTGCCTGTCCCAGCTCTTGTTGCAGTTTGGCGAGGTCGCGCCCCATGGCTAACTCCTGCCCGCCGTCGTCGATGATGCGCAGGTTGAAATAGCAGTGTTCGGGCAGCCTGAATGCGCTCCATTCGTCTTGGTTGATTTGTTCGAGCAGGCGCATGTCGCCGGCGGTTTTGGCGATAAAGCGGGCAAGTTGGGGAATAATCGGCTCTTGGCGGTTGGGGTTGCTGCTGAGAAACCGGGTGGTAAATTCGGGAACGGGTACGCAGATGCGGCGGATTTGCTTGGGCAGGGCTTTGATGAGCAACTGGATTTTTTCGCGCAACATGCCGGGCACGAGCCATTCGAGCGCGGGCGCGGCAACACGGTTGAGCACGGTGAGCGGCAGGGTGAGGGTTACACCGTCGAGCGGGTGGTGCGGCTCGAAGCGGTAGGCGAGTTTGAATTTGCCGTCTGCGCTTTGCCAGTGTTTGGGGAACTGCTCTTCGGTGATGTGTGCGGCGGCGTGCTGCATCAGGTCTTCGCGGGTGAGAAACAGCAGGCGCGGGTTGGCGTGTTCGGCGGTTTTGAGCCAGCTTTGGAAGGTGCGGATGTCGGCAATGGGAACGGGTTTGGCGGTTTTCAGGCTGCCTTTGGGGCGGGCTGGAACGGCGTTTCCTGAAACGTTTGCGGTTTTGGTTTTGTCGGATTCAGGCATCCGACCTACATTATGCGCTGCATTTTCAGACGGCCTCTGCCCTTTCAGGCTGCCTGAAAGGCCGTCTGAAACACTTGCCGTAGGTCGGATACTTGTATCCGACAGAACATTTGCGCTTGAATCGGATGTTGTTTTTGCTTCTGCCGTTTTGTCGGATTCGAGAATCCGACCTACATTATGCGCTGCGTTTTCAGGCTGCTTTTGGGCTTGGTTTGTTTGGCGAACCATGCGGTAGTTGGTCAAAACCAAGCCGTTGCGCGGGATTTCGTTTTCGTGTTGCAGCACGAAGCCTTGTTTTTGGAAAAATGCCGATGCGGCTTTGGAAACATCTGCGCTGACCGCCTTGCCGCTGTCCGCCGACGGCAGAACGGCAGCCAGCAGCGCACTTGCAATGCCCTGCCGCTGGTGGCGGGGGTCGGTAAAGAGGCAGTCTATGTGCGCCTGCTCCGGCAGATATTCGACAAAACCCGACACGCACCCGTTGTGCGTTGCCACGCAGATGTGGCCGCGCCCAATACGTTTTTGCCAGAAAGCGGCATTGTCCGCGCCGTGCAGCCACGCGTTTTTTTCCGCTTCGCTGTAATCGCTGTTGGGAATGTGCATGACCGCGCGGCGGAACAATGCGGCAACGGCGGCGGCATCGCTGTCTGCGGCGGGACGGATATGCGGTTTCAGGCTGCCTGAAAGGCCGTCTGAAACACTTGCCGTAGGTCGGATACTTGTATCCGACAGAGCATTTGCGTTTGAATCGGATGTTGCTTTTGCTTCTGCTGTTTTGTCGGATTCAAGAATCCGACCTACATTATGCCCCGCGTTTTCAGACGGCCTCTGCCCTTTCAGGCTACCTGAAAGGCCGTCTGAAACACTTGCCGTAGGTCGGATACTTGTATCCGACAGAACATTTGCGCTTGAATCGGATGTTGTTTTTGCTTCTGCCGTTTTGTCGGATTCGAGAATCCGACCTACATTATGCCCCGCGTTTTCAGACGGCCTCTGCCCTTTCAGGCTGCCTGAAAGGCCGTCTGAAACACTTGCCGTAGGTCGGATACTTGTATCCGACAGGGCATTTGCGTTTGAATCGGATGTTGCTTTTGCTTCTGCTGTTTTGTCGGATTCAAGCATCCGACCTACTGCCTGCCCCCGCTCCTGCGCTTGCGCGGGAGAGGGAACGGCGCGGGTGGCGGGCTTGGCGGTTTCAGACGGCGTTTTACTGTTTTCAGGCTGCCTTTGCTTATTCGGGCTACCTGAAAATGTTTCAGACGGCTCGTAAAACTGCGGCAGACGCTGGTTATAAAAATCAAACAAGGCTTCTTCGTCCACCAGCACGTCCTGCCGCCGCGATTTGTGTTCCAGCTCGCCGACTTCCTTAATCAGCTTTTTGTTGTGGACAAAAAAACCGGCCTTCAAATCGCATTCCTGCGCCACCAGTGCGCTGCGGATGAAGATTTCGCGGGCTTCTTCGGGAGCGACGCGGGCATAGGCGACGGGGCGGCGCGGCAGCACGGTCAGGCCGTACAGGGTTACGCGCTCGGCGGCCACCACTTCGCCGCGTTTCTGCTCCCAATGCGGCTCGAAATAATGGTATTTCACCAAATGCGGCGCTTCCTGCTCTATCCATTCGGGCTGGATGGCGGCCACATCGCGGGCATACAAGCGCGTGGTTTCGGTGAGCTCCGCCGCCATCACCCATTTGGGCTTGGATTTGAACAGCGCGGACGCGGGAAACAGATGGAAATGCGCCCCGCGCGCGCCGATGTAGTCGTGGCCGTCGGGCGATTTCATGCCCACATTGGCAATCAAGCCCGTGAGCAGGGCGCGGTGGATTTGCTCGTAGCCCGCTTCTTTGGCGGCGCGGCGTTCGGTGCGGGCGTGTTTTTTGTCCAACTGCTTTTGTTTGAGACGGGCGGACAAATCGGCATCGGTTTTCAGGCTGCCTTGAAGGCCGTCTGAAACCTGCGGCGCAGGCGGCAAAGGCCGTCTGAACGCGCGTTCCTTGTCAATCAAACCCATTTCCACCGCAATATCCGCCAACTGTTTGTGCAGCTCGCGCCACTCGCGCATCCGCAGGTGCGAAAGGAAATGCTGGCGGCACCACTGCACCAACTGCCTGTTGCTCAAACCTTTTTCGCGCTCGCGCTGGAAGCTGTCCCAAATATTCAGGTAGGCGAGAAAATCAGACTGCTTGTCGGTAAAACGCTCGTGCGCCTTGGCGGCGGCTTCGCGCGCTTCCAGCGGCCGCTCGCGCGGGTCCTGCACGGAAAGCGCGGACACGATGACCAGCATTTCCTGCACGCAGTCGTGCTTTTTCGCCGCCAGCAGCATGCGGCTGATTTTCGGGTCGATGGGCAGCCGCGCCATTTGTTCGCCAAGCTTGGTCAGGCGGTAGCGGGGTTTGTTTTCAGACGGCATAGTGTGATGGTTTCGGGTGTTTTGCATGGCGGTTTGGATAGGGTTAAAAGGTTTTCAGACGGCCTGTCTGTTTTTTTGATTGATGATTTCGGATATGGCGCATGATGGTCTTGCTTGTACGACGTATACTGCTTAAACCATAATTTTTACAAGTAAAACAAATTATTGAATTTATCTTAATATATTTTCCAAATTGACAAACTGAAACGGCAACAGTCCAAACCTATCTCGTATGGTTTGGATTGCAACTGATGAAGTATCCATGCCAATCCACCGTCTGTTTAAATTTTGCGCTGCCAACAAAGTTGAGCCGCTGCCCGCGAAACAGTCCAACACAATAGAATTGGGATTGGACGACTGCTGAATAATCATCTCCAACATTTCCGCATTTTTTTCTGTGGGATAAATGGGATAAGCAGGGTCTTTGTATCGCCAAATATCTTGGATTTTTTTACCCTTATGTTCGTCAGCAAATTTTTTGATGCGCGGCACGCCGTTTTTAGACCATTCCAACAAACCTTGCTCGTCCAGCTTATCCAATTCATTGGGCGGACTGCGCCAATGCCGCCCTTTTGGAGGGAGCATACCGCGCCACATTCCCCCCGTTTCGCCATTTTGCGTTTCTCCCGGCGCATGGACAGGCACGGTATTGTAACGCCGTCCGTATTCATCGGTTTTTTGAAACATCTCAATTTTATCGTTATCGGTTAACGGTATCGTTATTTGATTAAAAATGTTTTTCTTGGCATTTTTAGCATAAAACAACACCACATCTTTCTCATTGCCAAACGCGCGGCGTGAAAAATTTTTCGGATTGGATTTCACGCGGGCAATATCGTTTTTAAAATTCTCTGCACCAAAAATTTCATCTAATAAAATTTTCAGATAATGCCCGACTTTATTATCAATATGTACATAAATCGAACCACATGGCGACAATAATTCGCGCATTAAAATCAAACGTTCGCGCATAAATTCCAAATATTCAGGCAGCGAACGGTTGTCTTCATAAGCGGTTGCGCCATTATTGCTGCGGCTAATCGTACTTACCCGATTTTCCGATACGGTAAAAATCTGCTGCGTGTTATAAGGCGGGTCAATATAAATCAAATCAATTTTTTCCCGATAACCTTTATTGAGTAGGGCAGATAGCGCATAAAAATTGTCGCCGAAAAATAAAAGCGATAAATCACCCTCCAACGATAAAGGCGGAATATTTTGGGCGCGCGCCAAGATTTGGTTTTCAGACTGCTTGTTTTCGTAAACTAACTGCATATATCACACCGAAAACAAATAATCACGCAACAGCACAGCAGAAATAACCACTTCATTGTCTTTAAAATTGTTTAAATCGCTAAACATTTTATTTTTGCCTTTGATATAAAGTACGCCGTCTAATATGGCAATTGTTTTTACCGAATGGTCTGTTTTAGCCAATTGGCTTCGCATGGTGATAACGGCATCATTAAATTGCGCATTTTGATGCCCGCCAAAATCCGTTAGAAATTTTGCTTCGCCAATAATAAATTGATGATTAAATTTAGCAATAAAATCCAATCCTTTATTGTGCCGATAGCCCAAATATTCTTTTGCCAAAGCCTGCATCGCAGCATCACCTGCATTAAAAACGATATTCCCCTGATAATTGAGAAACTCTTCAACATTAGTCGTAACGGGTATACCTAATGCACCGCTTGAAATCCAATTCTTAAACAAAGGCCCGATTTGCCGATTGGTTTCTTTTGGGACGGTAGTTTTATCCAAAATTTCATCAAATCCCATTTCAATCAGCATACCCGCCAAACGGCTAACGGTAGCAGGATTACGCTCTATTGCTGTTTTATCGCGTTTCAAATAGGCGACATAGCTGTCTTTAATAGGAAAAATCTCTTGTTTTAATAAAACATTAAGCAGGTTTTTACCATCTTTATTATTGAGATATGTACGAATTTCATTTTGTGTGGATTCGGATAACTCTCTACGCAAATTAACCGACATCGGATAAACCCGATAAAGTTGGTCTAGATAATTGCTTTGTGATGCCAAATCAATGCTTTTTTGTGTCCATAAATTCATTTTTTATTCCTTGTTTAACTGTTTTAGTGATATGTTCTGTCTGTTTTTCTAACTTAAACTACTATTTGATCTTTTCAGACGGCCTCTCTATCGGTTTGCCATGTCTTGTATATTGCCTTGGCGTTTCAGCGTACCGCCGCCCAAGCCAATCTTATATTTACACCCTTAATCCAAGCAGCCGCAGGATACGGCTTAACAGCACAAAACTGTTTACCATATCTGCGGCGTTGCCGACATTTAGGGCAAAGCGGTCGCCTGTTTGCGGATTGTACCAAGCATGAACGCCGGTCATGCCCAAATGCCCCTGCATGGGCGGCAGTTTTCTTAAAAAAAATGAAAACTCTCTGAAACGCACCTGCATCATGCCCAAGCCGTAATACAGCCCTTGCCGATATTTGTTTTCAAAAACCGTCATCTGTGCCAAAGATTCCTGATTGAGCAGCCGCCCTTGATACAGTGTGCCTAAAAACCGCACTAAATCTTCTGCGGTGGTTGATAATCCGCCGCCGGAAAAGTCGCAGCTCAGGCTGGTAAACAGATGAATATCCGTGCCGTTGATATATAGGGGGGCGAGTTTCTCAGCGGCGAATTTTTCGCTATAAAACGCCAAAGCGGTTTCGGCCATGTCGGCAGGATTGAAAATACGTTCTGCCAATATTTGATGAAAAGGCATGTCAAAGATTTTTTCGGCAAGCAGCCCCAACAAAATATAGCCCGTGTCCGAATAATAAAACTGCTGATTCGGCCTGCCGACGGCATTTTGACGGCGGCGGCTGTAATCTAGCAAATCTTTCGGCGTATAAAACACATCAGGGTGGCGGATGATGTCGTCCAAAAAAGCCGAGCCGTTCGGCTGATGGCTGTCGTAATAGTCGTTAATGCCTGATGTATGCCCTAAAAGCTGCCGCACCGTAACCATATCTTGATAATCGCGGCCGTCCGCCACAAAAAGCCCGCGCAAACATTCCGCACCGAGCATGCTGGCGATTTTGCTGTCCAGAGACAGTTTTCCGCTTTCAACCGCCATAAAAATCAGAGTTGCCGTCAAGAGCTTGCCGACGCTGGCACTGTGAAAATGCTGTTTTTGACTGCCTGTTGAAGAGTAGGCATACGCCAGATTTTGACGGGGCAGGTGCATGGCGAATTGCAGGGTTTTCAGCTTTTGGGACTCTTTGGCGAGCAGTTTTTCCAGTTTTTGTACTGGCATATTGCCTCCTTGTTTGTCGTCGCGGCCGCTTGGGCGCACCGCCTGCCGAAGTGGTCCGGCGAAGCGGTTTTCAGGCTGCCTGAAAGGTTTTCAGACGGCCTGTCTGTTTTTTTAGGTTGGTGATTAGGATATGGAGTGATGGGTTTTAATTGGGAGCTTGATATGCCGCCAATTTGCAGCAGAGAATCTCGTAGCATACAGATTTTACGGGAATATTTCATCACACACGAAAACAAACCGCTAACAGAAAAATCTATTTTCATTCGAAAAAATGTTTTATATATACATTTTTTCGTTTGAAAAAGTGTTAAACCAAGCTAAAATAACAAGAAATTTTTGTGGAGTGCCTGCCATGCAGCGAAACATTATCCAATCTCTTGAAAAGTGGAAAAACCAACCAAACCGTAAGCCATTGATTATACAAGGTGCAAGACAGGTCGGCAAAACGTGGGCGATGAAGCACTTCGGCGGGCGGCATTTCGCCAAAACCGCCTACATCAATTTTGACAACAACCCGCGCATGAAAACGCTGTTTTCAGACGGCTACGACATCAGCCGCCTGATACTCGGCTTGAAAATTGAAAGCGGCGTAGACATTCAGTCAGAAGATACCTTGTTGATTTTTGACGAAATCCAAGAAGTCCCACAAGCCCTGTCGTCGCTCAAATATTTTTACGAAAACGCACCGCAGTTTTATATCGTGGCGGCAGGTTCGCTTTTGGGCGTATCGCTGCACCATCAGGTGTCGTTTCCGGTGGGCAAAGTCGACTTTTTGCCTATGTATCCGATGGATTTTCAAGAATTTCTCACCGCGCTGGGCAGACAGGATTTGATGCAGCTTCTGCAAATGCGGGATTGGGCGTTGATAGCCGCCATGAAAACAGTCTATATCGATTTGCTGCGCCAATATTATTTTGTCGGCGGCATGCCCGAAGCCGTGCAGGCATTTGTTGATACACAGAATTTTGACGCAGTCCGCCAAGTGCAGCGTAATCTGCTCTTGGCATACGAACAGGATTTTTCCAAGCACATCAAAGACGGGCAAACCGTGCAGAAAGTGCGCGCTATTTGGTCGTCCGTGCCCGAGCAGCTTGCCAAAGAAAACAAAAAATTTCTCTACGCGCAACTGCAAAAAGGCGCACGCAGCAAAGATTATGAAATTGCCCTGCAATGGCTCAAAGACAGCGGTCTCGTGCATTGCGTGCCCCGTATCAAAAAACCGCATCTGCCGCTTTCCGCTTATCAAGACAACGCTTTCAAACTCTATGGGCTAGATGTCGGACTGCTCGCCGCGCAAAGCCATCTGGATGTCGGGGTGTTGCTGGAAGGCAGCCGTATTTTCACCGAATTTAAAGGTGCACTCACCGAACAATACGTTTTGCAGCAACTGGTTGCCACGCAGGAAAACCCCGTATTCTATTGGGCAGCCGAACGCGGCACGGCGGAAGTCGATTTCGTGCTGCAACGCAGGCAGTCGGTTATCCCCATCGAAGTGAAAGCCGAAGAAAATCTGAAAGCCAAAAGCCTGAAAGTGTATGTGGAACAGTTCGAGCCCGAACAGGCGGTGCGCTTTTCTATGGCGGATTATCGGGAACAGGACTGGCTGATGAATGTACCGTTGTATGGGTGTGGGGATTTTTAATTATTAAGGAGTAAATATGGACATAAAATTTGTATTGTTAGCTAGAGATGAAAATTTTCCTATTAATGCTAGGAATTCTGTTTATTTAGCAATTGACAAATGGAATGATTATTCTTATGTAACAATGTTTTATATGACTGTGTTTGACGAAAAAGGTCAAGAATATAACATAGGTCATATTAAAATAGGCTTTGAAAAACAAATAACTGAGATAGCTACTTATAAGAAAATAATAGAAAAATTCAATGGAAAAGTATTTAATACTTTACCAGAAGAATTTTTTTCTCTTGGTCAAGATGTTGATTTTTATATTAAGATATGGAAACTTCCTGATAATATTAAAATATTTATTTTAGAAAACTTAAATGACATTGTTTATAAGCCTAAACTTTTCAAAAAATTTACTAACGAAGATGTATTGAAAACTTCTTTAATGAGAGACATAAGAAAACAAACAATACAAGAGCAGTTTAGACGAATACTAGAGGATAAATCCCCATTAAGTGAATTTAATTTTTACTTTATTCGTTCTGAACAAGAAAATATAGGGGAAATAAACCTAGAATTTAATGTTGTTCCAAATTCCATGCCAAGTTCAAACATACATGCCATTATCGGTAGGAATGGAGTTGGTAAGACAACATTACTAAATGGAATGATTAAATCATTTATAGATAAATATGATGATACAGAAGGGGCATTCTATTGCAATAATCTCATGTCTTTATTCCCCAGTGACGAATTCAAAAAAATTAGTGATGACTATTTTAGCTATCTAATTGCTGTATCTTTTAGCGTGTTTGATCCATTCATTCCAAATCAAAAAGATCTTAAATATTACTCTTATATTGGCTTAAAGGAGTCAAATGAAAAGCTAAAAGAACCACAATCATATTTTGAAAAAGATTTTTGGGAATCATTTAGTGAATGCAAAAGTTTTTCAGCCAAGAAAGAACGCTGGCTTAATGCAATTAAAAACCTAGAATCTGATGTGAATTTTTCAGAAATAAAATTAAGCAACTGGATGAATGATAAGAACGATACTTTTAGTAAAGATGAAATTTTAAATCTTATTAAGCAAATGAGTTCTGGACACGCTTCTGTTTTGTTAATCATTACGCAATTAGTTGCAAGAGTTGAAGAAAAAACTCTGGTTCTACTTGATGAGCCTGAAAGCCATCTACATCCCCCTCTTCTATCCGCCTTTATTCGAGCCTTGTCAGAACTACTGGATAATAGAAATGGAATTGCAATTATCGCAACGCACTCTCCTGTTGTTTTACAAGAAATACCTAAATCATGTGTATGGAAAATTGAACGTACAGGAATAAGAACAGATCCTTTCAGGCCAAATATTGAAACTTTTGGGGAAAATGTGGGTGTTTTAACACGAGAAGTGTTTGGTTTGGAAGTGATAAAATCAGGATTCCATAGGATATTAACTAAAAAAGTAGAAGAAGGAGGTAGCTATGATGAGATTATTTCCGAATTTCAGGAGCAATTGGGTTCTGAAGCAAAAATCCTTCTACGAACATTGATTAAATTACGAGATAGTCAAAATAATGGGTAAGTTGAAATGATTAGATTAACTTTACCGGAAGATATGCCGAATTATGGGAATGTCATTGATATATGCTGTGAAAAAAGAATTGATTGCAGGTCGGATATATTAACTAATAAAGATTTTTTGCTCACAAGTGGCGATAGTTATAAAAAACTAGCAACTACTAATGATTTATACCAGTTGAGTAACTTACTTCCTAATACGGAAAATATAAATAATAGTTTAGAAAAGAAGCATATGGTTAGACTATACGAGTATTGCTTACGAGACTGTAGGTGTGGAAATGTATATGACACACTTATTAACCTAGCAAAATCCCCAGAGATACATTGTCCTTTTTGTGGAGGCATTAGTATTCCATCTCAACTAGACCATTTTTTGCCTAAAGCAAGATACGGTCATTTTGCAGTATTTCCTTATAACTTAATTCCGATATGTAAGGATTGCAATACCGAGTATAAGAAAGAGTTTTTTCCAACAACAAAAGACAACCAGTTAATTCATCCCTATTTAGATAATGATTGTTTTTTTAGCCAGCAATGGTTATATGCTGAATATATTGATAGCACTATAGAATATAGTGTTAATCCGCCTGAAGAATGGTCAAATGATAAAAAAGAAAAAGTACGTTTCCATTTTGAAATATTTAAACTTAAAGAAAGATTTGCTCAAAATGCAGTAGGTACTTTATCAGATTTATTAGTTCAAATAGAAAGATCTAAATCTTATAATATGGATATCATTATGTTTGAAACAAGCATCTTGGATTCTGTTATTCAAAACGAAAGTAAAATAAATCATTGGAAAAGAGTTTTATATTTAGCGATAAAAAGTAAACTTCCAAGCATTTGGCAAGAATCTAGTTAGGTGTAGAAACCCCTAGCGTTGTTTACAGTATTTCAAGGAAAATACCGTAAATGAACATCCACAAAAACACCCGCCTCGTCCCACACGACCGCCAAGCCATCTGGCTCGCCTACACACAGAACAAAGAAAGCGTTACTTCATTAGCACAACGCTTTATGGTCAGCCGTACCACCATCTATCGTGTGCTCAAAGCCGCACGAGTCCAATTACTTGTGCCGCAGAACAGCACCAACAATCGCTTCAAGCAGGCCTATTACGGAATGCGCCGTTTAGCCAAAGTGGAACGCGCCATCCAAGAGAGGCTTAAAAAACAAGCCAAACGCTACAACAAGTCTTATCCCGGCGAGATGGTTCATGTAGACACCAAACGCCTGCCGTTGCTCAAAGGGCAGAGAGTTAGCGACAAACGCGATTACCTGTTTGTTGCCATTGATGACTTCTCACGAGAGCTATACGCGGCTGTCTTGCCCGACAAAACGGCAAACAGTGCCGCCATGTTTCTTAACGACCACGTTATCAAACCCTGCCCGTATCTGATTGAATGCATCTATTCGGACAACGGCAGCGAGTACAAAGGCGCGGCTAATCATGCGTTTGGCGTTGCCTGTTTTGAGAACGGCATCAATCAGAAGTTTACCCGTCCTGCGCGTCCGCAAACCAACGGCAAAGCCGAAAGGGTGATACGGACGATTATGGAGATGTGGCACGACAAACAGCAGTTTGACAGCCCCAGTCATCGGCAGAAAGAGCTGTGCCGCTTTGTGAATTTCTACAATACCGTGAAGCCGCACAGCAGCCTGAAAGGGGATACGCCTTTTGAGGTGTTGCAGGCTTATTTTTCCCAACCTGTTGTGTAAACAACGCTGTTGATTTCTACAAGTTAGGGAGTTAGGATAATTCAATTCCGTCTGAAACTAATTTTCAGACGGAATTGCATCTTGCAGGCAAGTGTTTTCAGGCTGCCTGAAAACTATCCAACATCCTCCTCCACCGCCCCCAATTCCAGCAACACCTGAAACCCGTCGTTGATATACCGCTGGTCGGGGGCTTCGAGGAAGGGAAACGCCGCCACGTCGCCGAGTTTCAACGCGGCCATGCGCAGGATGACGGCGGCGAGGTTGCTGCGGATGATTTCGGGGTCCGTGAAGGCGGAGCGTTGGGCGAAATCCTCTTCGGAATACAGGCGGATGCACACGCCGGCGGACACGCGGCCGCAGCGTCCTGAACGCTGGTTGGCGGCGGCCTGTGAAATTTTTTCCACATGGAGCTGCTCCACTTTGGCGCGGGCGGAATAGCGTTTGACCCGTGCCAAGCCGCTGTCGACCACATATTTGATGCCGGGTACGGTGAGCGAGGTTTCGGCAACGTTGGTCGCCAGCACGATGCGGCGTTTGCTGCCGTTGGGGTGGAAGATTTTGTGCTGTTCGGCGGCGGACAGGCGGGCGAACAGCGGCAGGATTTCGTCGTCGCGGCGCAGCGGCGATTTGCGCAGGGCTTCGGCGGCTTCGCGGATTTCGCGCTCGCCGGGCAGGAAGACGAGAATGTCGCCCTGCCCCAGCCGCGCCAGTTCGTCGGCGGCTTCGACAACGGCATCGGCAAGCTCGATTTCGGCTTCGTCTTCGTCTTGCGCGTGCAGAGGGCGGTACAGGATTTCTACGGGATAGGTGCGCCCGCTCACTTCCAGCACGGGGGCGTTGTTGAAGTGTTTGGAAAAGCGTTCGGCATCGATGGTGGCGGAGGTGATGATGACTTTGAGGTCGGGGCGGCGCGGCAGGAGCTGTTTCAGGTAGCCGAGCAGAAAATCGATGTTGAGGCTGCGCTCGTGTGCTTCGTCGATGATGATGGTGTCGTAGGTGGCGAGATAGCGGTCGGTTTGCGTTTCGGCGAGCAGGATGCCGTCGGTCATCAGTTTGACGGCGGCATCGCGCGAGGTGTTGTCGTTGAAGCGCACTTTGTAGCCCACCGCCTGCCCGATGGGCTGCGCCAGCTCTTCGGCGATGCGCTCGGCTACGGAACGCGCGGCAAGGCGGCGCGGCTGGGTATGCCCGATTAGGCCTGCCGCTCCGCGCCCGAGTTCCAAGCAAATTTTCGGCAGCTGGGTGGTTTTGCCCGAGCCGGTTTCGCCGCAGATAATGGTTACTTGGTTGTTTTGAATCGCGGTTTTGATGTCGTCCAAACGGGCGTGCACGGGCAGCGTGCCGTCATACTGCGGCTTGGGCAGCGCGGCTTGGCGTTTTAGAAAGAGCTCGTGCGATTTTTGGTATTTTTTCTGCACCGCCGCCAAGCCGCCGTGCTTTTCAGGCTGCCTGAAAGCGCGTTGCAGGAAATGGCGGTCTTTGGAGAGGGTTTGGCTGAAATCGGGTTGGGACATGGTGTGCGCGGGGGAAAATTTAGGAAAAACAAAGGGGGAGATTATAGCAAAAAGGTTATAGCAAAAAGGCTGTTGGGATGATGGGCAGCAGCTTTTGCCGCTTGTGTCTGAACGGAAGCTGTTGGAAGCGGAAAAGGCCGTCTGAAAAGCTGTTTTCAGACGGCCTTTAATAACGGGAAAGGCGGATAAACCGTGTTTTGTGCGGCTATTCCGCCAGCAGCCCTTGCGCAAGGAAGCTGCCTTTTTCCACGCCGGGCAGGGTAAAAAAGTAGCCGCCGCCGAAGGGTTTGATGTATTCCTCTAAAGGTTCGAGGTTGAGGCGGTTTTGCACGAAGATGAAGCCGTCGTCCAAATTGGCCTGATACATGACGAGGATAAGGCCGACATCGAGCTGGCCGTTTTTGGCCAGTCCCATCGAGTAGTTGAAGGGGCGGCGGAAGAGGAGGTGTTTTTTCATAAACTCGGGATCGCGCGGGTTGCCCAGTCGGATGTGGCTGTCTTTGGGGATGGCTTTGCCTTCGGGATCGGCGGCGTAGTTTGGGATGTCGCTTTCTTTTTTCTGCCCCAGCGGCGCGCCGCTGTATTTTTCGCGGCCGAAGATGTCGTTTTGTTCCTGCAAGGGGGTGCGGTCCCAAAATTCGACGAAGTGGCGGATGAGGCGCACTGCCTGATAGCTGCCGTTTTTCGCCCACGCCGGTTCGTCCAGGCTGTTGGCGGCTACGCCCGTCCACAGCACTTGGTCGGCCACTTTGGGATCGGACACGTCGGGGTTGCCGGTGCCGTCGCGGAAGCCGAGAAGGTTGCGGGCGGCCATCGCGCCGGCTTCGGGCTTGGGCAGCCAGCCGTCTATGCTCCATTTGATAACGGCGTATTTGGCGGTTTGCTTGATGATGTCGCGCAGGGCGTTTTGGCAGGTTTCGGGAGAGAAGGCGCAGATTTGGATGCCGATGTCGCCGTCGCACCATTCTTTGCGCAGCTCGTCGTTGGGAAAATCTTTCATTTCCTGCAAGTGTTTGGGTTTTTTGTCTGCCAGGCCGAAGCGGCTGTCAAACAGGGTGTGGCCGACGGAAACGGTAACGGTGAGGCCGTCGGGCGGGACGTTTTTGCCCAGTATGCCGCTGCCGGCGGGCGGCAGCTTGTCGTCGCCGTCGATGAGTTCGCCTCCCCGTGTGAGAAATTCGATGCGGGCGGTAAGCGTGCGGAAAAAATCGGTCAGGCGGGCGCGGCTGTCGGCGGTGATGTCGAAGGCGCAGAGGATGCCGAAGGGCTGGTGGGGGGTAACGATGCCGGCCTGATGGGTGCCGTAGCAGTCGTAGGCGGTTTGGCTGCGGCGGTCGAAGTGTCCGCCTTCGTTGTGTTCCTTGTTTTCAGACGGCATGGGGGCAGCGGCATTGTCGGATTTCTGCCCGCAGGCGGAGAGGGCGGCGGCGGCGGAGAGGGCGGCGGCGGTTTTGAAAAAACGGCGTTTGGACGGATCGCTGGCTTGTTTCATTCTGTACTCCTTGTATTGGGGTGCCGGAAACCGGCAAAGAGGCCGTCTGAAAACGGCGGCACACGGGAATGTAAATTATACCCGCAGCCGCTGCGGGCAGGCAGGCCGTCTGAAAATGCCTGCCCGCGTTTTTCAGACGGCCTATAATCCGCCGTTTGCAAAAGGAGTGCCGACTATGGACGAACAACTGCTGTACGCAGCCACCGCCGCCCTTGCCCGAGGCCGTCTGAAAGTTACCTGTGCCGAATCGTGTACCGGCGGGCTGCTTGCGGCAGCGTTTACCGAGCTTCCCGGCAGCTCGGCCTGGTTTGAAACCGGCTTCGTTACATACAGCAACGAAGCGAAACAGCGGCTTTTGGGCGTGTCTGCAGAGAGCCTGCGGCGCGAAGGCGCGGTCAGCGAAAGCGTGGCGCGGGAAATGGCTTCGGGCGCACGCGCGGCGGCGCAGGCCGATTTCGCCCTGTCGATTACCGGCATTGCCGGCCCGGGCGGCGGCAGCGCGGACAAACCCGTCGGCACAGTATGTTTCGGCCTTGCCGGCCCAGGCGGCGTGTCCGCCCGCACCGCGCATTTCCACGGCACACGCGGCGAAATCCGCCGCAAATCCGCCGCCTTCGCGCTGGTCTGGCTGGCGCAGGCTTTGGCCGATGCCGACAGATAAAATTTATCACGCATATTTTTTACATTAATTTCACATATTTATACCGACAATCCTGCTGGACAGCCGCCTGTAAAAGCCTTAGTATCCGCGCCCTTTTCCATCCGACTGAAATTTGCGCCACAAGCCGAACACCGAAATATGCCCGACAACCCCAATGCCCCACCCGTACGCTGCGCCGTCGTTTCCACCTCCACCGGTTCGCTCGACGAGCTTTCCGCACAGGACGACCTGCTCTACATCCTGCGCCTCAACATCCACATGGACGGCCTGGTGTATGCCGACGGCTACGACCTCCATCCCGAAGCCTTTTACCTCTGGCAGGCCGACAACCCCGAAGGGCAGGCCTCCACCTCGCCGCCCGCCGAATCCGTCGTGCGCGACCTGTTTAAAGAAATCATCGACTTGGGCTACAGCGAAATCATCGTAACCACCCTCAGCGGCCGCCTCAGCGGCACAGTGGACACCGTGCGCAAAGTGGCCGCCGAAATGGCGCGCGACATCCAAACCTACATCGTCGACACCGGCACCGTCTGCATCCCCGAAGGCCACTTCGCCCTCGAAGCCGTACGCCTGCTGCGTCAGGGCTTTGCCGCCGCCGACGTGGCCGAACACCTCGAACGCCTCAAGCCCTCCGCCGAAATCGTATTCAGCGTCAGCAGCCTGCGCCATCTGCGCCGCCTGCACCACCTCAACACCACCGAAAAATTTTTCGCCGGCCTGCTCGATCTCAAGCCCGTGCTGCGCTTTCACGACGGACAGTTTTCCCGCGCCGGCATCGGCATGGGGCGCAAAACCGAAGACACGCTCGACGCACTCGCCGACACCGCCGCCCAAGCCGCCCAAGCCAAACCCGTCCGCCTCTACGGCCTCTACGGCAGCGACCTTGGGCTTTACGAACGCCTCGCCGAAAAGCTGCACAGCAAAACCGGCATCACCCCCGCCGCCTTCCCCATCTCGCCCGTTATCGGTGCGCACATCGGTGCCGACGCGGTCGGCGTGTGCTGGGTGGACGAACCGCTGTAAACCCGCCGAAACCCTGCAACAGGCCGTCTGAAAAACGAATTTCCGAATTTTCAGACGGCCTGTTTTCTCTTTTTCAAAACACCGCACAAGCTGCTGTGAAAACATCCCAAACCGCGTGCGAGGCTGTGCCACTCCCTACTGAACAGCAAAGGCCGCTCCGAATCCCCGTAGGGTGTGTCGCATAGCGACGCACGCGTCCTATGCCAAACCGCCGCACTCAGCCAAATTCCGTGTGTAGATATGTCGCCCCAAGGCGGCGCACGCGTTCCCCGCCGCAACATAGAGGCCGTCTGAAAAGCAAAAACAGGGGCGCGATGTGCACCCCTGTTTGGCGTTGTGATGATTATTTTTGCAAGGCTTCCACCATTTTCACACCCACGGTTTTTGCCGATGCAGGGTTTTGCCCTGTTATCAAACGCTCGTCCACCATCACATTATCCGACCAGTTTGGCGCGGCATGGTGTTTTGCGCCGTGGTTTTCCAGCGCGGTTTGCAGCAGGAACGGTACGATGTCGGTGGCTTGTACGGCTTCTTCTTCGGCGTTGGTGAACGCGGCAACATTTTTGCCGTTAACCAAATATTCGCCGTTGGACAATTTGGCGTTTACCAGCGCGGCAGGCCCGTGGCACACCGCGGCAACCACGCCGCCGCTTTCATACACTTCACGGATGATGCGCTGCACATCGGCGCTGTCGGCAAAGTCCCACATGGTGCCGTGTCCGCCGGCAAAGAATACCGCCGCATAATCCGCGCCGTTCAATTCGCCCAAAGCAGGCGTGTTTGCCAAGCGCTCGTATAAACCTTTGTTGTGCCAGTATTCGGCGTTCACGGGGTCGGACAAATCAAAGCCGTCTATCGGCGGCTGCCCGCCGCGCACAGAGGCAATTACGGTTTTAAAACCTGCGTTTTCCAACACTTCAAGCGGATGAGTTAATTCTGCCAAGTAAACGCCTGTGGGCGCGCCTGATTTGCCTTTGACGGGATGGCTGGTGGTTACGCATAAAACGGGTTTGGTCATTGTTTACTCCTTGGGTTAAAGACAGGTTGTTCGGCTTTCGGCGAGGCTGTCCGGACGGCCTCCAAGCGGTTGGAAAACGTAGCGGGCGGATGGTATAGAACGGAGGGTGGAGGGTCTAATCGTAAAAACAGATACGGCATATCGGGCGCAGCGATAAGGCCGTCTGAAGAATGTTTTACCATTTTCAGACGGCCTTTATTTTCAGGCTGCCTGAAAAACGGTCGGCAAAACGACCGCACTTTGCCGCTGTTTTTACCGTTTGCGTGGCGATATGCCGTCGGTAAATTTGGAGCTTGTCCCCGCTTTTGCGCCTACGTCCAGCAGCGCCATCACGCCTGCCGCAGCCCGACAATGTTCCATGTCGTTCAAGTCTTCGCGGCTGAGCTGTATTTTCGCCGCCGCCATATTTTCGCGTTGGCGGGCGGCGTTGCGTGTTCCGGGAATCGGCACGATAAACGGCGCTCGGGCAAGCAGCCATGCCAAGGCGGTTTGGGCGACGCTGGCGTTGTGGCGGCGGGCAACGTTTTGCAGGATTTCCACCACGCCCCAGTTGGCGGCGATGGCTTCGGGCGTGAAACGCGGCATGCCCGCCCGGCGGTCAAACGCGCCTTCGGCAGGGCGGTAAAGCGGGTGTCTTTCGTTACCGTACCCGTCAAAAAGCCTTTGCCCAGCGGTGCCCACGGAATCAGGGCTATGCCCAGTTCGGCGCAGGTTTGCAGCACTTCCTGCTCGGGGTCGCGCGTCCAAAAGGAGTATTCGTTTTGCAGGGCAACCACGGGCTGTACCGCATGGGCGCGGCGGATGGTGGCATCGCCTGCTTCGCTTAATCCGAACGAGCGGACTTTGCCTTCTCGAATCAGGTCTTGCACCGTGCCTGCCGCGTCTTCAATCGGCACGGTCGGATCAACGCGGTGCTGGTACAAGATGTCCACATAATCGGTTTTCAGCCGCTTGAGCGAGCCTTCCAAGGCACGGCGGATGTTTTCGGGGCGGCTGTCCAAGCCTGCAATATCGCCTTTTTCGTTGATTTTGAATCCGAATTTGCTGGCGATGATGACTTTGTCGCGCATTGTGGCAAAGGCTTCTCCCAGCATTTCTTCGCTCAACCATGCGCCGTAGGCTTCGGCGGTGTCAAAAAAGGTCTGGCCGTCGTCGTGGGCTTGGCGGAACAGGCGGGCGGCATCTTTGACGCTCATCGCGTCGCCATAGCCCCAAGCGGTGTTCATCGCGCCCATGGCAATCGGATTGACGACAAATTGTCCGATGCGGCGTTGTGTGCCGTTGGCGGCGGGCTGTGCGGGGGAAAATCTGCCGCGTTGCGTTGCGGCTTGTGCGTTGGGAACCAGTCCGGCGGCGGCAACTGCGGCAGCACCGGCCATCATGCCCGCACCGGCCAGCAGGCTGCGGCGGATTTTGTTTACGGTATTTTTTTGACTCATGGCATCATCCTTTTTGTTTGGATACCCGCGTGGGGTATGGTGGTCGTTTGCTGTTTCATGGGGCTATCCCTTTGCTTGCCGAATGGATAAAGGCGGAAGATACGCGCTCATTTGAGTGGAATAAACAGGGCAAGCCTGCTAAGGCTTATGAATGTTTTTTATAAATTGCAGGGATGTTTTGCTTTATTCCGTTTGGTTGGAGCAGACAGGCCGTCTGAAACCGCCCGTTGTTCATGCGGGGTTTCAGACGGCCTGTCGAACCCGGCATTTACCATACCGCTCACCTGCGGATACCGCATCGCAACCCGTTCCCTGCCCTCCTTTGTTCCGATTGCCGAGGCCGTCTGAAATGTTTTCAGACGGCCTCAATGCGTATAAACGTGTCTTTAAATGTGCCGGCCATATGCAAACCCGCGCAAACAAAAGCATATTCTGAAAACTGTTTGCATTCGTTTCAGTAAACGGGGATAATTTGCGAAACTTAACTCTCTCTTTGCGGATTTGCCATGCTGATGCTGATTGCTTTTCTGACCATGCTGCGCGAGGGCATCGAAGCCGCGCTGATTGTCGGCATTGTGGCCGGTTTCCTGAAACAGTCCGGCCGCAACGATCTGATGCCCAAGGTGTGGCTGGGCGTGGCGGCGGCGGTGCTGATCTGTTTCGCCTTAGGCTTTGCCATCCATTCGGCTACGGGAGAAATTCCGCAGAAGCAGCAGGAATTTGTCGTCGGCGCGATCGGCCTCGTGGCCGTGGGTATGCTGACCTATATGCTGCTTTGGATGCAGAAGGCGGCGCGTTCGATCAAACACGATCTGCACAATTCCCTGCAAAACGCGCTGAACAAAGGCGGTGCGGGCTGGCCGCTGGTGCTGATGGCCTTTCTCGCCGTGCTGCGCGAAGGCTTGGAGAGCGTGTTTTTCCTGATTGCGGTGTTCACGCAAAGCCCCGACAGCGATTTGCCCGTCGGCGCGGCGGCGGGGCTGCTGGCTTCGGCCGTGGTGGGCGTTTTGCTGTATCAGGGCGGCATCCGCCTGAATCTTGCCAAATTTTTCCGCTGGACCGGCGTGTTTTTGATTTTTGTCGCCGCCGGCCTGCTTTCCGGCTCGTTCCGCGCCCTGCACGAGGCCGGCGTATGGAATATCGGGCAAACCGTTCTCGCCGACTTTTCCCGCATCCTGCACGACGACAGCCCGCTGGGCGTAGTGCTGGGCGGCTTCTTCGGCTATACCGCCCATCCCACCGTAAGCGACGCGGTGTGGTATTTGGTTTATCTTATCCCCGTGCTGTTTTGGTTTTTGCGGGGCAGCCGTCCCGCATCCTCTTCCCGTCAATAAACAAAGGAGTATTTTATGAAAATGACACGTATCACCCTATCCGTATTGCTCGCCATGGGTCTGGCAGCCTGCCAGCCGCCCGAAACGCAAAAAGCCGCCGCGCCCGCTTCGGGCGAAGCCCCGGCCTCCTCCCCTTCCGCCGCACCGGCCGCAGCCAATGCCGACGGCAGCTACAATATTGCCGTAAACGATGCGGCCTGCGAACCGATGGATCTGACCGTGCCCAGCGGCGAAACCGTGTTCCACATCAAAAACAACAGCGGCCGCAAGCTCGAATGGGAAATCCTCGAAGGCGTGATGGTGGTGGACGAACGCGAAAATATCGCCCCCGGCCTGTCCGACAAAATGACCGTAACCCTGCTGCCCGGCACTTACGAAATGACCTGCGGCCTGCTGACCAATCCGCGCGGCAAGCTCACCGTTACCGACAGCGGCTTCAAAGCCCAACCCGCGCAGGCCGATATGGGCAAGCTGGCACAGCCTTTGGCCGACTACAAAACCTATGTCCAAGGCGAAGCACAGCAATTGGTTGGGAAAACGGAAAAATTCGTTGCCGCTGTTCAGGCCGGAAAAGTTGATGAGGCCAAATCCCTGTTTGCCGACACCCGCGTCCACTACGAACGCATCGAGCCGATTGCCGAACTCTTCAACGAGCTCGACCCCGCCATCGATTCGCGCGAAGACGACTACAAAGAAAAAGCCAAAGACGACGCGTTTACCGGCTTCCACCGCATCGAACACGCCCTGTGGATCGACGGCAAAATCGACGACAAAACCAAAGCCACCGCCGAAAAACTCGACAAAGACGTGAAAACGCTGAAAGCCGAAATCGACGTATTGAGCTTCCCGCCGGGCAAAGTCGTCGGCGGCGCGGCGGCACTGATCGAAGAAGTGGCGGCCACCAAAATCACCGGCGAGGAAGACCGTTACAGCCACACCGACCTGAGCGACTTCCAGGCCAACATCGACGGCTCGAAGAAAATCGTCGACCTCTTCCGCCCGCTTATTGCGGAGAAAAACCAGGCCCTGCTTGACACCGTTGATGAAAACTTCAAAAAAATCAACGAAATTCTTGCAAAATACAAAAAAGGGGACGGCTTTGAATCTTACGACAAGCTGTCGGAGGAAGACCGCAAACAGCTCAAAGCCCCGATCAACACCCTGGCCGAAGAGCTGGGCAAACTGCGCGGCACGCTCGGTTTGAAATAGGCCGTCTGAAAACGGCTCCGGCACAGCCGGCCGCCTAAGGCGCATCCCGCCGCAGGCGGCTTCCCGTATAAAAAGGCCGTCTGAAAACACAGTTTTCAGACGGCCTTTTTGCAGGGACGGGATTTCATACCGTTTCGGCTGCACCGCAGCCGTTTTCAGACGGCCTGCGGCCAATCAGCGTTTGGCAAACCCTTGTTTGTGCAGGTATGCCAGTATAAAGGGGCGGACGGGGCGGGCAAGTGTGTTGGCAATCTGCCCCGCCCAGTCCAAATCCTTGCCGCTGCGTTCGCGGTAATAGGTTTTCACTTCTTCGTTGTAGGCGGCCAGCACTTCGCCCGATGCGGGGCGGTAGCGGTTTTCCGACACCAGCGTATCGAGCGGCAGGCGCGGGCGTTGCAGCGGCTGCTGGTCGGGATGGCCGAGGCAGAGGCCGAACAGCGGCACGGTGTGTTCGGGCAGACCGAGCAGATCGCCGGCGCGGGCAATGTCGTTGCGGATGCTGCCGATGTATACCGCACCGAGGCCGAGCGATTCGGCAGCCAGCACAACGTTCTGCGCCATGATGCCCGCGTCGATCGCGCCGGTCAGCAGCACTTCCGTCCAGTCGGTCTGCACATCGGCATCCACCGTGTGATGGCGCACAGCGTCGATACAGAACACAAAAAACTCGGCGCAATGCTCGACATAGGCGTGTCCCATACCGCCTTCGGAAGCGCAGATTTCGCGGAGCTGCTTGCGGATTTCGCGGTCGCCGACACGGATGATGCTGATATTCTGCTGGTAGCTCGATGTGGACGCGGCGCGTCCCGCTTCGAGTATGGCAGTGCGCATTTCGGCGGAAACGGGTTCTTCGGTAAAACGGCGGACGGAGCGGTGGGCAAGCGCGGTTTCCAGCGCGGGCAGGCTGTTCAAGGTCATGTTTTGCCTCCTGTTGGCGGTTGTAAAAATCGGAAAAGCGGGCAAGGATTGTAACAGATGAGGCCGTCTGAAAAGATGCACTCGCGCACAAGCGGCTTTTTCAGACGGCCTTCCCTTGCGGGCGGCAGGCGGTTGCACGCGGTTATCCGCTTCCGCCATATCGGCAAATACAGAGGCCGTCTGAAAACCGTTTTACCGGTTTTCAGACGGCCTCTAATCCTACCCTCCCTGCCGCAAACCGTGCTTACGGACGGTAGGGATTGTCCACACCCGCCACCAGCGCGGCGAGATACTCGCGCAGCTGCGCCTCGCCGCAGCCCATCAAAAGCGCGTCTTCAAACGCATCCTGCGCAAGCTGGAAAAGCTCGCTCATGTTTTCGTTCATCACTTTGACTTTTTCGGTACAGGAAACGACGCTGCCGTCGTCGCCGTACCATTTGGGCATTTCTGGCATGGGCACGGGTGCATCCTTTCGGTCAGTTGGTAAAGCGGCCGGAATCGTAACGTTTGACGCGGCGGGCGAGCGCGTAGCGTCCGTTCCAGTATTTGTTGGACAAACTGGTGATTTCAATGCTCTTGCCGGTGCGCGGCGCGTGGATGAAGCGGTTGCCGCCGATATAAAGGCCGACGTGGGAAATGCGCCCGCGCGACGTGCGGAAAAACACCATATCGCCCGGCTGCAGCTCGCTGCGGGCAACGGGCGAACCCATGCCCGCCTGCTGCGCGGCGGTACGGGGAAGGTTGATCTGCATGGTTTTGCGGAAAATATGCTGCATAAAGCCGCTGCAATCGAAGCCGGTGCTGACCGAAGTGCCGCCGAAACGGTAGCTCACGCCCAAAAGCCCCATCGCGCTGCCGATGAGTTCGTCCGCCTCGCGCCGGCCGATGGGCGTGCCGCTGCGACGGCGCTCTTCTGCGGCTTTCGGTGCGGGAGCCGGCTTGGCCTGCGCCTGCCTCTCTTTTTCGGCCTGGCGTCCGACCAAAGCCTGCATCGCGTCTTCGTCGTATCCGTCTGCGGATTTCGGGGTTTCGCTTGCGGACGGGCGCGGAAGCTGCGTTTCGGAACGGGGAAACTGTGTTTCAGGCCGGCTGCGCGTGTCGGTGCGCGGACGGGCGGGTTCTTTCTTCTGCGCGGGCTTGGCTGCTTCTTTTTTCGCTGCGGTTTTGTCTTTACTCTTGCCCTTAGCCGCGTCTTTACTGCTTTTCGCGCTGTCTTTCTTGTTTTTCGCCGTGTCTTTTTTCGATTTGCTTTGGTTTTTTTTGTTTTTGCCGTTTTTGTCTTTGGCGTTGTCTTTTTTGTCCCTGCCCGCCGCTTTTCTGTCTGCGGGCTTGTCGGACTGTTGCTTTTTGCCGACTTTGCTGTTTTCTTTTTTACCTTTTACCGACTCTTTTTTACCTTTTGCCGACTCTTTGGCAGCGGCTTCTTTCTTCGCGGCCGGCTGTTTTTTTGCGGACGCGCTGTCTTTTTTCGCTTTCGGAGCCTCTTTTTTCGCCGCCGTTTTCTGCTCGGCCTTTTTGTTGGCCGCCTGCGCGGGAAGTGCTGCCGCCAGCAGGGAACAGGCGGCGAAAACGTGGAGGAAAAACTTTTTCAGATAGTTCATACTGTTGTTTCGCTTATATTTATTCGGCTGATCCGGATAAAAATCAAGACGGCCCGGCAGAGCCGTCCGAACGGGAATTTCGTGTCATGGCAGCCGTCCGCATAGTATATGGGGCAGGCCGCAACAGCCGTGATGATACCAATTTTGCCCGCGTTTTGCCCGCCGCACCGGATTTCCGCCATCCGTAAAAAACGGCAGCGGCAGGTGCCTTCTATGACTTCCCCTGTTTTGTCTTCCCAAACAGACATTCGGGCAAAAAAAACACCCGAAAGGCGGCATTCCGTCCGAACACCCCGCAATACGGTTTTCATACGGCCTCATGTTTACAAAAAGCCGCATTCGGCAAAAAAACCGTTAATCCGCGCAAGTGCGCTTTAAATTCCGCGCCGATGCGCCATATCCCTGCCTCACGCGACAAGGGCGGTGGAAAATTTCACCAAAAAATAGTGTCTTGCTGTTACAATCGCCGCCCTTTGACCTTTACTTTACCAACCCACACATAGGAACAACACCATGCAAAATGATGTTTACGACTACACCAACCCTGCCGCAGGCGTACAGCGCAGCAGCGTCCTACGCAAAACCTACGGACTCTTGGCACTGTCCTTTATCCCCTGTGCGCTGGGCGCATTCGCGGCGGCAGCGGCGAATTTCAACATCTACGCCGCCACCGGCAGCCGCTGGATGGGATTCGCCATCGTCCTCCTCTTCTTCTACGGCATGGTTTTCCTCATTGAGAAAAACCGTTACAGCAACACCGGCGCAGGACTGCTGATGGTCTTCACCTTCGGCATGGGCGGCCTGATTTCCCCGCTGCTGCAATACGGCCTCGGCATTCCCGGCGGCGCGGGACTGGTTGCCACCGCAGCCCTGATGACTGCTTCCATCTTCGGCATCATGTCGTTTGCCGCGCACAAAGCCAATATCAACACCCAATCCCTCGGCCGCTTCCTAACCATAGGCGCGGTGGTGCTGATCATCGGCATGATCGCCAACTTCTTCCTCAATGTCCCCATGTTCGGCCTGGCCGTTTCCGGCGCGTTTGCCATTTTCAGCTCGCTGATTATCATGTGGCAGACCCGCGTTGTGATCGAAGGCGGCGAAGACAGCCACATCAGCGCGGCCCTGTCCATCTTTATCGCCATCTACAACCTCTTCTCCAGCCTGCTGCACATCCTGCTCTCCCTCGCAGGCAGCGACGAATAAACCCGTCTTAGGCAGCACGAAAGGCCGTCTGAAAACCGATTTAAAGTTTTCAGACGGCCTTTTGACATTTCTTCACAATCCCGCTATTCTGCCGCACTCCCGCCGAATCCATAGAAACAATATGCAAACCAACACCATACGCCGTGCCGTTTATGCCGGCAGCTTCGACCCGCCCACCAACGGCCATCTTTGGATGATACGCGAGGCGCAGGCTCTGTTTGACGAACTCATCGTCGCCATCGGCATCAATCCCGACAAAAAGCCCACCTACACCCTTGACGAACGGCGGCAGATGCTCGAACAAATCACCGCGCCCTTTCCCAACGTCGCCATCCGCTCGTTCGGCAACCGCTATCTCGTCGACTATGCCCACAGCGTCCATGCCGGCTACATCGTACGCGGCATCCGCAGCGCGTCCGACTACGAATACGAACGCACCATCCGCTATATCAACTCCGACCTGCAGCCCGAAATCGCCACCGTGCTGCTCATCCCCCCGCGCGAATACGCCGAAGTCTCGTCCACCCTGGTCAAAGGCCTCGTCGGCCCCGAAGGCTGGCGCAACACCGTGCGCCGCTACCTGCCCGAAGCCGTGTACGAAAAAATCCTGCGCGACCACCAAAACGACAACGGCTGATCCTTTTTCAGACGGCCTCCGTACGCACGCCTGCCGTCTTCCGCATTTTCCGACCCGCACGCCATGAACGCCGACACCCTGCTCGCCCTCGACCGCGCCCACATCTGGCACCCCTACTCCTCCACATCCGACCCCGCCCCCGTATATCCCGTGGAACGCGCCGAAGGCGTGCGCATCCGTTTGAAAACGGGGCAGACGCTGATCGACGGCATGTCGTCGTGGTGGGCGGCGGTGCACGGCTACAACCATCCGCGCCTCAATGCCGCCGCCGTGCGCCAGCTTGAAAAAATGAGCCACGTCATGTTCGGCGGCTTCACCCACGACGCGGCGGGCGAGCTGACCGAACTGCTGCTCGGCATCCTGCCCGACGGTTTGGACACCGTGTTTTACGCCGACAGCGGCTCGGTGGCGGTGGAGGCGGCGATGAAAATGGCGGTGCAGTACCAGCACGCGGCCGGACGGCCGCAGCGGCACAAATTCGCCGCCGTCCGCGCCGGCTACCACGGCGACACCTGGCACGCCATGTCGGTGTGCGATCCGGTAACGGGAATGCACGGCCTGTTTGCCGGCTGCCTGCCCGTACAGTTTTTCCTGCCGCAGCCGCCGGTAAAATTCGGCGGAGCGTGGAAGGACGAAGCGGCCGCACCGCTGGCGGATCTGTTGGAAAAACACGCCCACGAAATCGCCGCGCTGATTTTGGAACCCGTCGTACAAGGCGCGGGCGGCATGTATTTTTATTCGCCCGAATACCTGAAAGCAGCCCGCGAACTGTGCGACAGACACGGCGTACTGCTGGTTTTCGACGAAATCGCCACCGGCTTCGGCCGCACCGGCAAACTGTTTGCCTGCGGACACGCGGGTGTCGTGCCCGACATTATCTGCCTCGGCAAAGCCCTTACCGGCGGCTGTCTCACGCTCTCGGCGGCGGTTACGCACAAACGCATCGCCGACATCATCAGCGGCGGCGCGGCCGGCTGCTTTATGCACGGCCCCACCTTTATGGCCAACCCGCTGGCCTGCGCCGTGGCCGCCGAATCGGTCAGGCTGCTGCTGGAAAGCGGCTGGCAGGACAACGTTGCCCGTATCGAAACGCGGCTGCGCCGCAAGCTCGCCCCCGCCGCCGCCCTTTCCGCCGTGAAAGAAGTGCGCGTACTCGGCGCAATCGGCGTAGTGGAAATGCACGATCCGGTAGACCTGCGCCGTTTGCAACCCAAATTCGTCGAACGCGGCATCTGGCTGCGCCCCTTCGGCAAACTGGTTTACACCATGCCGCCCTTTATTATGCAAAACAGCGACTTGGACACACTTTCAGACGGCCTGACCGCCGCGCTGCGCGAAGAATACGGAGCATAAAAATGTTTTCAGACGGCCTGCCGCCCCGCAGCGGCAAAATCCTCTTCATTACCGGCATCGACACCGGCATCGGCAAAACCGTCGCCACAGCCTATCTCGCCGCCAGACTCATGCGGCTGGGGCACAGCGTCATCACCGCCAAAGCCGTGCAGACCGGCTGCGTCGGGCTTTCGGAAGACATCGCCGCCCACCGCCGCCTGCAAAAGCTGCCGCTGCTGCCCGAAGACCGCGACGGCACCACCTGCCCCTATCTGTTCGCCTATCCCTGCTCGCCGCACCTGGCCGCACGGATGGAGGGCAAAACCATAGACCCCGCCGCCATCGCCCGCGCCGCCGCAACACTGGCCGTGCGTTACGATTATGTGCTGCTCGAAGGCGCGGGCGGGCTGGCCGTGCCGCTCAATGACGAAGAAACCACGCTGGACCTTGTCCGCCGCCAAGGCTGGCCCGTCGTCATCGTTACCTCAGGGCGGCTGGGCAGCATCAGCCACACCCTGCTCACGCTCGAAGCCTGCCGCAGCAGCGGCATCGCTGTGGAAACGCTGGTATTCAACCGCTTCCCGCCGGGCGACCCCGCAATCGCCGGCGAAACCGCCGCCTACCTGCAAAATTATCTGCAAAAACATTTTCCCGACGCGGCGTTTGAAATTCTCGACCAAGCCGGAGACGCGCCGTGAGCTACTGCGACCTTGCCAACGCCCTGCCCGAAGGCAGCCCCGACCCCAACAAACACTACCACGACCACGAATACGGCTTTCCCGTTGCAGACGACCGTATTCTGTTTGAAAGGCTGGTGCTGGAAATCAACCAGGCCGGTTTGAGCTGGACGCTGATTCTGAAAAAACGCGCCGCATTTCAGACGGCCTACTGCGGCTTCGACATCGCCGCCGTCGCCGCGTTTGGCGGCAAAGACCGCGCCCGCCTGCTTGCCGACGCAGGCATCATCCGCAACCGCCTGAAAATCGAAGCGGCCATTTTCAACGCAGGGCAGATACTCGCATTGCAGCGGCAGTACGGCTCGTTCAAAAACTGGCTCGACGCGCACCACCCGCGCGAAAAAACCGAATGGGTGAAGCTGTTTAAAAAACACTTCAAATTCATGGGCGGCGAAATCGTCGGCGAATTTCTCATGAGCACCGGCTATCTGGCCGGCGCGCACGACGACACCTGCCCCGTGGCAGCCAAAATCAAAGCACGGCACCCGTAATACGGCAAAAAACAAAGAGGCCGTCTGAAAAACATTTGCGCTTTTCAGACGGCCTCTGCCGCGAAGGTAGGGTGTGCCGCCCAAAGGCGGCACACGCGTTCTTGGTTTTTACGGGCAGCTTCTCCAAACAATCCACAAACCGCAAAGCCGCGTGCGTCGCTGCACGGCACAACCTACGCATGATGCGGCGCGTTCAGAGGTTCAGCGGCAGGGAGACGGTTTGTCCGTCGCGGGCGGCGCGGTAGGCGGCAATCAGGAGTTCGAGCGATTTCAAACCTTCGCGCCCGTCGGTAATCGGTTTGGCCTCACCGCGCATCACGTCGATGACGTTTTTGTAGTAGAGCGGGTGGCCGAAGCCGTACACCGAGGTGGTTTCGTAGTTGGCGGTTTTGACTTGTTCGTCGTAGTCGCGGCTGTCGGCGAAATTCCATTCTTGGATTTCGTTGACGGCCATGCCGCCGATGCGCACCGTGCCGGTTTCGCCCAAAATGGTAATCGAGCCTTCGAGGTTTTTCGGGTAGGTGCACATGGTAACGGCCATCGAGCCGAGCGCGCCGTTGCGCCAGCGGATGTTCATCACGCCGGTGTCTTCGGCTTCGATGTTGCGGTGCGTGGAAATCATGGCCTGCACGTCTTCAACCGGGCCGATGAGCCATTCCATCAGGTCGACGTAGTGGCTGGCCTGGTTCATAAACGCGCCGCCGTCAAATTCCCAAGTGCCGCGCCAGCCGCCGCCCTGGTCGTAATACGACTGCGGGCGCGTCCAAAATACGTTGAGATGCACCATGCAGATTTTGCCGAAGCGTTTTTCTTCGACGGCGCGTTTCAAAAGCTGCAAGGTGGCGTTGAGACGGTTTTGTTTGACGACAAACAGGCGTTTGCCTGCTTTGTCGGCAGCCTGCACCATGCGTTCGCCGTCGGCAAGACGGGTGGCCATCGGTTTTTCGGTAACGACGTGAAAGCCGGCTTCGAGTGCGTCAACCGCCTGCTGCGGATGCAGGCCGGACGGGGTGGTGAGCACGATGATGTCGGCATCGGTTTCGGCGAGCATTTGTGCGTATGAGGCATAGCCTTTTGCGCCTGTGCGCTCTACTGCCGCTTCGAGTGCGGCCGGGTCGGTGTCGCATACGGCGGTGATTTCGCAGTCGTCTTTGAGCGACTCGAACGCGCCGAAGTGGTTGTTGGAAATGCGGCCGCAGCCGGCCAGCGCGAATTTTATTTTGCGGTTGCTAATGGTTTCGTGCATGGGGTTCTCCGAATCTTGCCGCGCGGACAGGTTGGTGGTGTTTATACGGCTTTGTCGGGCAGCAGGGCATTTGAGGCCGTCTGAAACGGCGGAGCGGGTTGCTGCGCCGTTTTGCTCCGGCAGATAAGGCCGCATTCAGACGGCCTGATAATGGGGGAGGCCGTCTGAATGCGGCGGAGCGGGCTTTAGGCCTTGACGATGTTGCCGGCCGTTTCGCCACGGAATCTGCCGCGCGTGTCGATAATCAGTTTGGCGTTTTGCTTGAGCAGCTTGTAATCGAATTTGTCGTGGTCGGTGGCTAAAACCACGCAGTCGAACCCGGCCAGGTTTTCAGCGGTAAAAGGCTCGCTCTTCAAATCGAATTTGTGTTCGCGCATTTTGGGGAACACGGGCACGTGCGGGTCGGAATAGGCCACTTCGGCACCGAGGCCGCGCAGCAGCTCCATCACTTCTACCGACGGGCTTTCGCGCATGTCGTCCACGTTTTTCTTGTAGGCAATGCCCAGCACCAGAATCTTGCTGCCTTTGATGGAGCGGTTGTTGTCGTTGAGCGCGAGTGCGGTTTTGTTGACCACATATTCGGGCATCGAAGAATTGACCTCGCCGGCCAGCTCGATAAAGCGGGTGTTCACGCCGTATTCGCGCGCTTTCCAAGTGAGGTAGAAAGGGTCGATGGGAATACAGTGGCCGCCCAATCCGGGGCCGGGATAATAAGCCACAAAGCCGAAGGGCTTGGTTGCGGCGGCATCAATCACTTCGTGGATGTCGATGCCCATTTTGTCGGCCACGATTTTCATTTCGTTCACCAGACCGATGTTGACGGCGCGGTGGATGTTTTCCAAAAGTTTGGTCAGTTCGGCTGCCTTGGTGGAACTGACGGGGACGACTTTGTCGATGGCGGGCTGGTAAAGCGCCATGCCGACTTCGAGACAGGCCGGAGTGTGGCCGCCGATAACCTTCGGAATCGTGCGGGTTTCAAAATCGGGATTGCCGGGGTCTTCGCGTTCGGGCGAGTAAACCAGAAATACGTTTTCGCCGACTTTCAGGCCGTTTTCTTCAACGCGCGGCAGCAGCTCTTCTTCGGTGGTGCCGGGGTAGGTGGTGGATTCGAGCGAAAGCACCTGTCCGGCACGCAGGTAGGGTTTGACCGCGTCGGTGGTGTCGATCACGAAGCTCATATCAGGCTCGCGGTATTTGTTGAGCGGGGTGGGCACGCACAAAATCACGGCTTCCACTTCGCCGATGCGCGAAAAATCAGTGGTGGCTTCAAACAGCCCGCTGCTGGCGGCGGCGATTTTTTCAGACGGGATGTGCTCGATATAGCTTTGGCCGTTGTTGAGTTTGGCCACTTTTTCGGCATCGATGTCGAAACCCAATACCTGATAGCCGATATCGACATAGCGCAGCATCAGCGGCAGACCGACATAGCCCAAACCGACAATGCCGATTTTGGCTGTTTTGTCGGCGAATTTCTGAATGGTGGTGTGTTTTATCCGTTTCATTGCGGCAAACCGTCTTTTCAGACGGCCTCTAAGGTTGTTGTATCGGGAAAGCGGCGGATTGTACTCCATCCCGCAGCATGAGGCCGTCTGAAAACGGCTGGCATTTTCAGACGGCCTCGAAAGCCCGCGCCGCAGCGGCGGCAGACGGCTTCAGATATAGAAATCCTGATGCGATTCCTCAAAAAAATTCTGGTTCATCTCGGCGGCGGGCTTCACACGGCTTCTGCCCGCCACGGCTTTGGCCGGCACGCCCACCACGGTGGAAAACGCCGGCACGTCGGCCACCACCACGCTGCCCGCACCGATTTTGGCGCATTCGCCCACGCGGATGTTGCCCAACACCGAAGCATTCGCCCCGATCATCACGCCGTCGCCGATTTTCGGATGGCGGTCGCCGCCCTCCTTGCCCGATCCGCCCAGCGTAACACCGTGCAGAATCGAAATGTCGTCGCCCAGCACCGCCGTTTCCCCGATTACCACGCCCGTGCCGTGGTCGATCATAATCCCGCGCCCGAAACGCGCGGCGGGATGCACGTCCACGCCGAACACTTCCGAAGAACGGTTTTGCAGGAAATAGGCCAGCGTCCTGCGCCCCTCCTTCCACAGGCAGTGGTTGATACGGTGTGCCTGAATGGCGTGGAAACCTTTGAAATACAAAAGCGGCAGGCAGTATTGGTCGCAGGCCGGGTCGCGCTCGTAATAGGCCACCATGTCCGCCTCCATCGCCGCCCCGATTTGCGGCTCTTTGTCCAGCGCGTGCAGATAAAGCTCGTAGAGCGTGCGCATATCCATCGTCGGATTGCCCAGCTTGCTCGACAAATGAAAGGCCAGCACCCGCTCCAAACTGTCGTGCCGCAGCACCGTCATATGCAGAAAGCTGGCCAGCATCGGCTCTTCCGCCGCCGCGCGGTGCGCCTCGCCGCGCACGGTCTGCCAGAGATTGAAGGTGTTGTTTTCCATTTTCAGACGGCCTCTGCGGAAATTGAACAAGGCGCGGATTGTAGCCCAAAAAAGCGCGCGTGCGGCGCGGGAAAGCACGCATCAGGCCGTCTGAAAACCCGCCGCCTGCTGCACAAAGCCCCGAAAAAGCGGATAATCGCGCCCGTTTGCATCCCGCAGACAAACCCGCGCAAACCTTTGCAACACGCCGCTCCCGCGCAAAAGGGCGGCTTATCCACACTCCAACCAGCCAAAGGAAAACTCCCTGCCATGTCCACCGTAAAAATCCAACGCGCCCTCATCAGCCTGTCCGACAAAACAGGCGTGGTCGAATTTGCCCAAGCTCTTGCCGCCAAAGGCGTTGAAATCCTTTCCACCGGCGGCACCGCCAAACTTCTGGCCGACGCGGGGATTCCCGTCATCGAAGTAGCCGACTACACCGGTTTCCCCGAAATGCTCGACGGCCGCGTCAAAACCCTGCACCCGAAAATCCACGGCGGCATACTCGGGCGGCGCGATTTGGACGAACACGTCGCCAAAATGGCCGAACACGGCATCGGCAATATCGATTTGGTTGCGGTAAATCTCTACCCCTTTGCCGCCACCATCGCCAAGCCCGGCTGCACGCTGGAAGACGCGATTGAAAACATCGACATCGGTGGCCCGACTATGGTGCGCTCCGCCGCCAAAAACTGGAAACACGTCGCCATCGTTACCGACAACGGCGATTTTGATGCCGTAGTTGCCGAGCTGCAAAATTCAGACGGCCTCTCCGACCAAACCCGTTTCAATCTCGCCCGCAAAGCGTTCAGCCACACCGCGCAATACGACGGCATGATTTCCAACTACCTCACCAGCGTGTCCGACGAAAAACTGTCGGGCGAGCCGGAAATCGGCGAATTTCCCGCCCAGTTCAACCAAAGCTGGCTGAAAGTGCAGGAAATGCGCTACGGCGAAAACCCGCACCAGCACGCCGCGTTTTACCGCGATCTGTATCCCGCTTCAGGCAGCCTGTCTGCCTATACGCAATTGCAGGGCAAAGAATTGTCGTACAACAATATCGCCGATGCCGATGCGGCTTGGGAAGCCGTCAAATCTTTTGACGAGCCCGCCTGTGTGATTGTCAAACACGCCAACCCGTGCGGCGTGGCCGTGGCCGACACCCCGCTCAATGCCTACAAACTGGCTTTCGCCACCGACACCACCAGCGCATTCGGCGGCATCATTGCCTTTAACCGCGAAGTGGATGCCGATACGGTCGAAGCGGTTACCGGCCAGTTCCTCGAAGTATTGATGGCACCCAAGTTCAGCGACAAAGCCAAAGAAATCATTGCGGCCAAGAAAAACGTGCGCGTATTGGAAGTGCCGCTTTTGGCCGGTGCAAACCGTTTTGAACTGAAACGCGTCGGCGGCGGATTATTGGTGCAAACACCCGACATCCGCCGCATCCGCCGCGAAGATTTGAAAGTCGTCTCCAAACGCCAACCCACCGAACAGGAGTGGAAAGACCTGCTGTTTGTTTGGAACGTGGCCAAATACGTCAAATCCAACGCCATCGTGTTCGGCAAAGGCGGCCAAACCTACGGCATCGGCGCGGGGCAGATGAGCCGCGTGGACTCCACCCGCATTGCCGCCCGCAAAGCGCAAGACGGTGGTTTTGATTTGAACGGCGCGTGCGCGGCATCGGATGCGTTTTTCCCCTTCCGCGACGGCGTGGATGTGATTGCCGAACAGGGCATCAAAGCCGTCATCCACCCCGCCGGCTCGGTTCGTGATGAAGAGGTATTCGCCGCCGCCGACGAACACGGCATGGCGATGGTGGTAACGGGCGTACGCCATTTCCGCCATTGATTTTGTCCCACCAAACCCTTTTTCAGGCTGCCTTGCATTACAGATAAGGCAGCCTGCATGGTGTAAGGTATAGCGGCTCAAAATAAAAAATCTACGGCGTTGCTGCGCCTTGCCGTACTGCACCGTACTGTCTGCGGCTTGCTGCCTTGTATCTTTTCTATTTTGTTCCGCTATATGCGGCTTCCGCCACGCACGCAGTTTGCAAACAAAACAGGTAGCCTGAAAACATTTGGAAACCACAAAAACAAGGAAACCCCATGCGTATCGAAACCCTGCGTTTAAAAAACTTCAAAGGCTTCCGCCGCGCCCAAATGACCGACATCCCCAATTTCTGCGTGGTAGTCGGCGCAAACGGCACGGGCAAATCCACCCTGTTTGACGTGTTCGGTTTCCTGCGCGACTGCCTCACGTTTAACGTTAGCAGCGCATTGCAAAGGCGCGGCGGCTTCAAAGAAGTATTAAGCCGTGGCGCGGATGCGGCAAAAGAAATGATTGAGTTGGAAATACAATTCCGCATGGACATCGGCGGCGTAAACCGCTTGGTAACGTATGAAATCCATATCGGACAAAATGCCAATAAAAAACCCGTTATCCGCAAAGAAAGCCTGCGCTACAAGCGTGGCCGCTATGGCTCGCCGTACAATTTCCTGATTTTTGAAAACGGCAAAGGCTATGCTGTAACTAATGAAGAAGATTTCAGCAAAGAAGAAGAAAAATTAGATAGAGAAGAACAAGAAATTGAATCCGATGTTTTGGCGATTAAAGGATTGGGACAGTTTGCCCGCTTCAAAGCCGCCAGCGCGTTCCGCCAGTTGATTGAAAACTGGTATGTGTCGGACTTTCATATCAATTTGGCGCGCGGCAGCAAAGACGCAGCGGGAGAATACGAGCATTTGTCGGTTTCGGGCGAAAACCTGCAGCTGGTGGCTCAGCATATTTATGAAAACGAACCGGTTATTTTCCAAAAAATCGTACAGGCGATGAAACACCGCGTGCCTGGTATCGGCGATGTAAAAACCATCCAATCACCTGACGGCAGGCTGCTTTTAGGCTTTAAAGACAGCAGCTTCCAAGACCCGTTTATCGACCGCTATGTTTCAGACGGCACGATTAAAATGTTTGCCTATCTGGTGCTGCTCTACGATCCGAAACCGCATCCGCTTTTATGCGTGGAAGAGCCGGAAAACCAGCTTTATCCGCGCCTGTTACCCGAACTGGCAGAGGAGTTCCGCGCCTATGCCGAGCGCGGCGGGCAGGTGTTCGTATCCAGCCATTCGCCGGACTTTCTCAATGCCGTGCAGTTGGACGAAGTGTTTTGGCTGGTTAAGGAAAACGGCTGCACCGGCATCCGCCGCGCCCGCGATAACGAACAAATCGCCGCCTTTATGGCGGAGGGCGACAAAATGGGGTATCTGTGGAAAGAAGGCTTCTTTGAGGGAGCAGATCCGAAATGAAGCTGGTGTTTTTCTTGGAAGAGCCTTCGGCGCGGGTGATGCTGGAAGGCATTTTGCCCGTTATCGCAGCGGGGCACGAATGGCAGTTTGTGGAATTTGACGGCAAGCAGGACTTGGAAAAACGGCTTGCCCGCAAGCTACGCGGCTGGCTGTATACCGAAAATACCCGCTTTATCGTATTGCGCGACCAAGATTCAGGCAATTGTGGCGTGATAAAGGACAGGCTGCGGCAAATCTGCGCCAATGCGGGCAGGCAGGACGCGTTAATCCGCATTGCCTGCCGTGAGTTGGAAAGTTTTTATTTGGGCGATTTGGCGGCAGTGGGCGAGGCTTTTGGCAAAAATTTAGCCAAACATCAGCAAAACCGGAAATTCTGCCAGCCCGATAAATTAAACAATGCCAAACAGGAGTTGAAAAAACTGGTGCCGGAATATCAGGAAATCTCCGGCTCGCGGCAAATCGCTCCGCTGCTTTTGCGGCAAAACAATGCTTCGCATAGCTTTAATGTGCTGGTTAACGGTATTCGGAACCTGATTTCATCATTCTGAAAAACACAGGCAGCCTGAAAACAAGCGGTTAACGCAGTCATACATACGCCCCCTGCTGCTCAAAAGGCCGTCTGAAAAAATTGCCCCTGCCGCAGCAACTATTTAGAATGCGCAACTTTCCACCGCGAGCCGCCGCACCATGCCCCAGCCCTTCATCGAAATGAAAAACGTCGTCTTTGCCTACGGCGCACGCCCGATACTGAACGGCATCAGCTTCACAGTCGGACAGGGAAACTTTGCCGCCGTGATGGGCGGATCGGGCAGCGGCAAAACCACCCTCATGCGCCTGATTACCGGCCAACTCCGTGCGCAAAGCGGCCAGGTGCTGATCGAAGGCCGCGACATCGCCCGTTTTTCCGATGCCGAACTCTACGAACACCGCCGCCGCATGGGCGTGCTGTTCCAGCACGGCGCGCTGTTTACCGACCTTTCCGTTTACGACAACATCGCCTTCCCGATGCGCGAGCTGACTGCCCTGCCCGAGCCTGTCATCCGCGACCTGGTGCTGATGAAGCTCAACGCCGTCGGCCTGCGCGGCGTGGAAAAACTCATGCCCTCCGAACTCTCCGGCGGTATGTCGCGCCGCGTCGCCCTCGCCCGCACCATCGCCCTCGATCCCGAAATCATGATTTACGACGAGCCCTTCACCGGCCTCGACCCGATTTCGCTCGGCGTTATCGCCCACCTCATCAGCCGCGCCAACAAAGCCCTGCGTTCCACCAGCATCATGGTTACCCACGACATCGAAAAATCGCTGCAAATCGTCGATCGGGTGATTTTCCTCGCCCACGGCGAAATCGTGTTTGCCGGCACGCCGCAGGAAATGCGCGAACTCGATTCTCCGTGGGTAAAACAATTTGTCGGCGGCGAAGCCGACGGCCCCGTCGCCTTCCGCTACCCCGCACCCACAACGCTCAAAGACGATTTGCTGCCGGCGGCAGACACACAATAAACCACCCCGCTTTTCAGACGGCCTCCCTGCCTTTGAGGCCGTCTGAAAAGGCCGTCTGAAAGCATTTTCCGCCGCATAGGCACACCGTATGACAAAAAGACACGCCGCCTTTATCCTGCTTGCCGCCGCCGACCTTGCCGCGCTGGCCGCCGCGTTATGGCAGTATGCCGGCGCGGGCGCGTTCCTCTACACCTTCCTGGCCGAACGCACAGCCGATGCGGCCGAAGGCTTCGCCGCAAGCGGCGCGGCTTACGGCCTGCTGTTTCTCGCCGCGCCGCTGTCCGCGCTGCTGCTCTACTGTCTGCTGCCGGTATCGGTCTATGGCTTTGTCCGCCGCCGCCGCTGGGTCAGATGGGTGGTGGCGGCACAGCTTCCGCTGCGGCTTTTGGATTTTTCGCCATCCGTGCCGTTTGCCGAAGCCGAAGCCGTGCGGCAGATTGCCGCCCTGCTGCCCGACCTCTGGCAGACCCGCGCCGCCATCGCCCTGCTCCTGGCGGCCGAACTGGGCAAAACCGTGTGGGTGTTTTTCCTCACCCGCAAAAAACATTTTCAGACGGCCTCCCGACCGTAAAACCCGCTTCAAGGCCGTCTGAACACCCTTTTCCGACACCTGCACACCTATGGACTTCATTCAAACCGTCGGCGCGAAAACGCTGGCCTTCATCCGCTCCCTCGGCAGCGTCTGCCTCTTTCTGATGCAGATTCTCGCCCACTCCGGAACCTCGCTGCTGCGCATCCGCCTGAGCATCCGTCAGGTGTATTTCGCCGGCGTGATGTCGGTGCTGATTATCGCCGTGTCCGGCCTGTTCGTCGGCATGGTGCTGGGCTTGCAGGGCTACACCCAGCTTGCCAAATTCAAATCCGCCGACATCCTCGGCTATATGGTGGCCGCCTCGCTGCTGCGCGAACTCGGCCCCGTTTTGGCGGCGATTCTGTTCGCCAGCAGCGCGGGCGGCGCGATGACCAGCGAAATCGGCCTGATGAAAACCACCGAACAGCTCGAAGCAATGAACGTGATGGCGGTCAATCCCGTTGCCCGCGTCGTCGCCCCGCGCTTTTGGGCGGGCGTGTTCTCCATGCCGCTGCTGGCCTCGATTTTCAACGTATCGGGCATCTACGGCGCATACATCGTCGGCGTGGAATGGCTCGGCCTGGACGGCGGCATTTTCTGGTCGCAGATGCAGAACAATATTTCCTTCGGCTACGACGTGCTCAACGGCCTGATCAAATCGGCCTGCTTCGGCGTGGCGGTAACGCTGATTGCCGTACACCAGGGCTTCCATGCCGTCCCCACCTCCGAAGGCATCCTCCGCGCCAGCACGCGCACCGTCGTCTCCTCCGCGCTCACCGTGCTGGCCGTCGACTTCATCCTTACCGCATTTATGTTTACCGGATAACACACTATGAAACGCAACACCTTGGAATTTTGGGTCGGACTCTTTGTTTTGGCCGGTGCGGCCGCGCTGAGCTTTCTGTCGCTGCGCGTCGCGGGCGGCGGCTTCGGCGGCGCGCAGCAGGGCTACACCGTATATGCCGAATTTTCCGACATCGGCGGCCTGAAAACGCAGGCACCCATCAAAGCCTCCGGCGTGCTGGTCGGCCGCGTGCAAAGCATTACCCTCGACCCGCAGACCTACCGTGCCAAAGTCGCCCTGCAACTGGACGGACAATACAAATTCAGCAGCGACGTATCCGCGCAGATCCTCACCTCCGGCCTGCTCGGCGAACAATACATCGGCCTGATGCAGGGCGGCGACCCCGAAAACCTCGCCCCCGGCGACACCATCACCCTCACCAGCTCCGCGCTGGTGCTGGAAAACCTTATCGGCAAATTCATGACCAATTTCGCCGAAGGCAACGCCAAGCCGTCTGAAAACACAGAAAACAGCACCGAATAATTCCGCAAACCGTCCGTTAGAAAAAGAGAAAACGCATATGAAAACATCCTTCTACACAGCCGTCCTGATTGCCGCCGCCTCCGTCGGCAGCGCGTACGCCACCCCGCAGCAGGCCGTCGGCCAGGTGCGCGAAAACGCCGCACAGGTATTGGGCATCCTGAAAAAAGCCAACGGCAGCAACGATGCCGCCATACGCAAAGAAGCCGAAAACTACGCCATGCCCTATTTCGACTTCCAGCGCATGACCGCGCAGGCCGTCGGCCGCCCGTGGACGCAGGCCACCGCCGCGCAGAAACAGGCGCTTACCCGCGAATTTCAAGCCCTGCTCATCCGCACCTATTCGGGCACCATGCTGAAATTCAAAAACTCCGCCGTCGATGTGAAAGGCAACCCCGTCGTCAACAAAGGCGGCAAAGAAATCATCGTCCGCGCCGAAATCAGCCAGGGCGGCAGTAAGCCCGTCAACATGGATTTCACCGTCCACCAAAGCGGCGGCAAATACCGCGTGTACAACGTGGCCGTAGAAGGTGCAAGCCTGGTTACCGTCTACCGCAACCAGTTTGGCGAGATCATCAAAAACAAAGGCTTCGATGGCCTGATTCAGGATCTGAAAAGCAAAAACGGCGGAAAATAAGCCATGAACTGCGAACTGCGCGACGGCGTGCTGTACCTCTCCGGCGACATTACCGTCAAAACCGTACAGCCGGCCGCCTACCAACGCTTCCGGCAGCTCTGCCGCCAAAACGCCGCCGCCCTCGACCTCTCCGCCGTCGGCCGCGCCGACTCCGCCTGTCTCTCCCTGCTGCTGGAAGCCCTGCGCGGCAACAGCGGCATCAGGCTGCGCCACCTCCCCGATGCCGTGTCCGCACTGGCCGAACTGTACGAAGTACGAGAATGGATGCCCCTATGAAAACCCGCACCGCCCTGCCCGCCGCCGCCCTCGCCCTCCTGCTCGCCGCCCCCGCCTTTGCCGACGGCAGCTCCGGCCAAACGGAAGCTGACGGACAGCCCGCCGCCGAAGCCGCCGACACCCCGCCCGTGCGCGACCGCTACGAACGCTACAACCGCTTCATGTTCAAAATAAACGACAAAGCCGACCGCTACGTCCTCGCCCCCGTCGCACGCGGCTACCGCAAAGCCACGCCGCCCCCCGTGCGTACCGGCGTGCGCAACTTCTTCAACAACCTGCGCGACGTAGTCAGCTTCGGCAGCAACGTCCTGCGGCTGGACATCAAACGCGCCAGCGAAGACTTCATGCGCGTTTCCCTCAACTCCACCTTCGGCCTTGCCGGCCTGATCGACGTGGCCGGAGCGGGCGGAATCCCCGACAACAAAAACGCCCTCGGCGACACTTTCGCCTCATGGGGCTGGAAAAAAAGCCACTACTTCGTCTATCCCCTGCTCGGCCCCTCCACCCTGCGCGACAGCGTCGGCAATACCGCCCTGATGGCCTATCCCGTGCAAAATGCCGTCTTCCACACCGCTGCCGGCCGCTACGCCGCCAGCGGCCTCAACGCCGTCAGCACCCGCGAGAGCTATCTCGACATCACCGACAGCCTCGGCGATGCCGCCCTCGATCCATACATCATGATGCGCGACGGCTATATGCAGATGCGCGACAAACAAATCGGCATCTGGCCGTCTGAAAACGGAGACAGCGGCGGGGAAATCGACATCGACGAGCTGGTTGCCCCCGCAGACGGCGGTGCGCAACCGGCGGTACAGGCTTCCGCCGCCGTGCCGGAACATCCCGCGCCCGCCGCAGAAGAAATCCCCGCTTTGGAAACGCCCGCCGAAACGGCAACACTCCTTGAAGCAAAACCGCAGCCGGAAACATCATCGGATGCGGAAACGGCTTCCGAAGCGCATTAGTCCCCATCCGCGCCACCAAAGGCAAAAGGCCGTCTGAAAAGCAATTTTCAGACGGCCTTTTTGGAACACAGGCAATACCCGCGCATCATTTGCGGCGCAAGCCGAAAACGCGGCAGCACAGCGGATAAAGCCATATCAGCAAACGGCAGGCGGGCAAGGCACAACGCCCAAATGCGCCGCAGGTATGGGAAAAAGGTTGCGGACCGTAGGGCGTGCCGCACCAGCGACGCACGCCCTCCCTAGCGTAGCGCAAAGGCCGTCTGAAAACCAAAACCGCGTGCGTGGCTGCGCCACACACCCTACGCAGCAAGCCCGCCTGGCGTGTCCGCTTCAAGGAACACACATTCCGAAACCATCCGCAGGGCGTGCCGCACCAGCGACGCACGCGTTCCCTAGCGTAGCGCAGAGGCCGTCTGAAAACCAAAACCGCGTGCGTGGCTGCACCACACACCCTACGCAGCAATCCCGCCTGGCGTGTCCGCTTCAAGGAACACACATTCCGAAACCATCCGCAGGGTGTACCGCCAAAGCGACGCACGCGTTCCACGACTTTCAAAAAATAAGGCCGTCTGAAAATTGGTTTTCAGACGGCCTCTGCACAGATGTTTCCTGACGAAACAACGGTTTGCCTGTTTTCAGACGGCCTATTCTATGCCCAGCCTTTCCATGCGGTAGCGCATGGAGCGGAAGCTGATGCCGAGGAGTTTGGCGGCCTGGGTGCGGTTGTAGCGTGTGATTTGCAGGGCTTGTTCGATAATGGAGCGTTCGAGCAGGTCGAGGTATTCCTGTATCTGGCTGCTCCCCGGCACAAAGGGGGGCAGGCCGCTGAAATCCAGGGGCGGGCAGTCGCAGCCTTCTTCTTCGGGCTGGGCGAACGAGGATGCGTCGGCGGGTGCGTTCTGTTCGTTCAGGTCGGCGGGGCGCACGCCGTTGCCGGCGGTAATCTGCAAATCGTCGATTTGGATGACGCTGCCGGCGGTGAGGGCAACGGCGCGTTCGAGGATGTTTTCCAGTTCGCGGAAGTTGCCGGGATAGCTGTATGCAAGCAGGGCTTCTTGTGCGCCGGGGCTGAGTTTGTAGCCGCCGGGAACGTTGCCGCTGTATTTGTGCAGCATACGCAGGATGAGGCTGCCGAGATCTTCGCGCATTTCGCGCAGGGGCGGCATATGCAGGGTAACGACGTTGAGGCGGTAGTAAAGGTCTTGGCGGAATGCGCCGGATTCGACAAGGGCTTCGAGATTTTTGTGGGTGGCGCAGACGATGCGTACGTCTACGGGTGTTTCTTTCGCATCGCCGATGCGGCGCACGGCTTTTTCCTGAATGGCGCGCAGGAGTTTGACCTGCATGGCCAGCGGCAGGTCGGCCACTTCGTCGAGAAACAGGGTGCCGCCGTCGGCGTGTTGGAAGAAGCCCATGCGGTCTTGGTCGGCTCCGGTAAAGCTGCCTTTTTTGTAGCCGAAAAATTCGCTTTCCATCAGGTTTTCGGGAATCGCGCCGCAGTTTACGGCGATAAAGGGGCCGGTGGTGCGCGGGGATAGCTCGTGGATGCTGCGGGCGGCCTGTTCCTTACCCGAGCCGGATTCGCCGGAGATGTAAACAGGAACGTTGCTGCCGGCAAGGCGGCGGATGAGGTGGCGCACTTCTACCATTTGCGGCGACATGCCCAGGAGGCGGGGCATATCGATGTCGCCGCCGACTTCGGGTTCGGATGCTGCTGGGCTGTGGGCGGTCATTTCGGAAACGGGCGGCGGCGCGCTGCGGAAGCGTTCGCGCAGGGAGCTTAACGCGCCCGAGGGTGCCATCGGTTTGTCGATGCCGCCGGAGATGCCTTTGCGGACGGGGCGGGATGCGTCGGGCGTGCTGCGGACGGGGACGGGCGGGGCGGCAACGGGCTGCGGGCGGGGCGGCGGGGTGTAGGCGGGTGCGGCGGCAGGCTGCGGCGCGGGCTGTGCGGCGGCCGGTTTGGGCTCGTGGGCGGTGTCGGCTTCGTTTACTTTGACGGCGGATTTGACCAGCGAGCGCAGCTGGGAGAGGGTGATGGGTTTTTGCAGATAGTCGAATGCGCCTTCTTTGAGGGCTTCGACGGCCTGATCGGCGTTGCCGAAGGCGGTGATGACGGCTACGGGTGTGTCGAGGGCGAGGCGGTTGATGTGCTGTACGACTTCGAGGCCGGAGCCGTCGGGCATACGCATATCGGTCAGCACGAGGGAGTAGTCGCCGCCTTCGAGTTTGCTTTTCGCGTCTTCCACGCCGACGGCGGTATCTACGCGCAAACCCATTTTCATCAGGGTCATTTCCATCAGGTCGCGGATGTCCGCTTCGTCGTCCACCACCAGTACGGGGTGTTGCAGATCGTTACTCTTCATGGTTTTTGTCCTTTGGCAGAATGAACTCGAAGCCGTTCATTTCGGGGTGGTAATGCAGCTCGCCCAAGTTGGCGTGCGCCAGTTCGCGGGCAACGTAGAGACCCAGACCGGTGCCGCCTTGTGCGGTGGTGAAAAACGGCTCGAACAGGCGGTTGCGGATGTCGGGCGGCACGCCGGGTCCGTTGTCGGAAACAACGACGGAGATGTTGAGCTTGCCGCTGGGTCGGATGGTTACTTTGATGGCGTTTTCGTCTTTTTTGCTGTGCCGCCAGGCGTTGTTGCAGAGGTTCCACATAATCTGCTGGACGTGCATGGGGTCGGCGGTTACCGAGAGGTTTTTGCCCTGCATTTCCATTTTCATGCAGTGGACCGCATCGGGATTGTTGAGGGTGAATTCCTGTTTGAACGAGAGCCAGAATTTCATCATGTTGATGTGTTCGCGGCCGAGGTTGTCTTTTTTGTTGAGCATCGACACTTCTTCGAGCATTTTGTCGATGCGGCGGATGTTGCCGTCGATGATGCCGTGGAGCTTGTTTTCCATCGGGTTTTCGCTGCTTTCTTTCAGCAGGTCGTTGGCATGGCGGATGGCGGACATGGGGTTGCGGATTTCGTGGGCGAGGTTGGCGGTAAGCTGTCCGAGGGAGGCGAGCTTGGTGGCCATCGCTTCGGAGGCGATTTCGCGCAGGGAGCGCACGAAGAGCATGAGGAGTTTGCCGTCTTCCTGCACCAGGGGTACGGCGCGTACGTGCATGGAATGCTGGTGCAGGTGGATGTCGGTTTCGAAGGTGCGTTCGGGGCTGTAGAGCCAGCGGCGGGCGATGTCTTCGAAGATGGGTTCTTTGCGCTCGGGGGCGAGTCCGGGGAAGTAGGTTTTGGCCTGGCGGTTGAACAGCCAGACGGTGAGTTCGGGGTCGATGACGATGACGGCTTCCTGCATACGGTTGAGCACGAGCTGGTTGAGGCCGCGCACGCGGTTGTAGTTGCTTTTGTGTTTCTTGGCCGAGGCGTTGGCGGCTTTGAGGAAAATCGCGCTGTATGAGGTGAGGTAGGCAACGGCAAACGAGGCGGCAATCAGCACGACGGCCGTGCCGATGCTGCGGCCGTTCCATTTTTCCATGTCCAGCCCGAACTGGTCGTTGAGGAACATGACGCAGATGACGCACAGGGCGGTAAAGCCGGCATAGAGGGCGGGAAAGCGGCCGTAGCTGAGCATACAGGAGGTGGCAACGAAAGGCAGCACGAGGATGCCGATGCCCGAACCGATGCCGCCTGTGAGGTACACCAGCACCATAATCATCAGGATGTCGATCACCGCGCTGGCGTTGGGCAGGCGGTCGTTGCGCTGGTGCATCCAGCCCGGGCGCAGGAACGAGAGCAGCGCAATGCCCGTGTACGCCGTTGTCCACACATAAAACACGACGGGCGACATGATTTCGCGCAGGCCGTTGTTTTCGGTAAGCACGGCCATCAGGTGCAGGCAGACCATGGATACGACGATGGTAAGCCGGCAGATATTGATGAGCCACGGGATGCGGTCGATTTGTTCTTCCCAGTCGTCGGCTTTGGTTAAGAAGGAGTTTTTCATGTTGTTTCTGACTGTGCTTTTGTCTGTTTGTCCGCATACGGCTCTCGGGCAACCGTGTCGGAGAGCCTTTTGTTCTTTGCATACGCATTATCGCAAACCGGTGCGGCAGGATGTTTGCAGACGGCCTTTGCGGTTGCCGTTCGGCATGAGTGGCGGGCGGCACGCGCTATTGTAAGGCAAAACCGCGCAGCGGCGGCGGCAAGAGGCCGTCTGAAACGGCTTTTCAGACGGCCTCTTGCTGTGTTTGCGGCGGCGGCGTGTTATTTTTTCTCTTCGCGCGCCCGGGCTTTTTTCTCTGCCGCTTCAATCCGCGCGGCCACGTAGTCCACCATCAGGTCTTTCTTTTCCCAGAAGAAAGTCTGCATTTTTTGCAGGGAGTAGATGCGGCGCACCATGCCGGGCAGGCCTTCGTGGATGATGGCGGCCACCTGCTTGTTCAGCTCTTCGTCGTCCATCGCGGTTTTGAGGTCGGTGTTTTTTTCGATGAGGAAGGCGTTGAGGTTTTTGACGACTCCGCCGTGGATTTCAAATTGTTTGAGCATGTCGTTTTCCCTTGTTCGAGATTGGTTTGAAAGACGGTATTCTAGCAAATGCAGCCGTCCGCCGCCATTGCCTGCTATATAATGCGGGCGGTTTGGGAGCGGGAACGAAGAGGCCGTCTGAAAAATGTATTTGTGGTTTAAGCTGCTGCATCTGTTTTTTATCATTTCGTGGTTTGCCGGGCTTTTTTACCTGCCGCGCGTGTTCGTCAATCTGGCGCAGGTGGCGGACACGGAAGGCGCGGAATACCGCCGGCTGTTGGAAATGGCGCGGCGGCTGTTCCGTTTTATGACTCCGCTGGGGATGTTCGCTCTGCTGTTCGGCTTCCTGATTCCGTTTGCGGCGGGCTGGTGGGGGCAGGGCTGGGTGTACGGCAAACTCGCGTTGGGACTGGGGCTGGCGGGCTACCATCTGCTTTGTTTTTTCCTGCTGCGGGATTTCGCGGCGGGGCGCAACCGCCGCAGCCACAGGTGGTACCGCGTATTCAACGAAATTCCGGTGCTGGCGATGGCTGCCGCACTGTATTTTGCGGTGTTCAAACCGTTTTAAACCGATTCACGGAAAGGCCGTCTGAAACATGACTGTGGAAATAGAACGCCGTTTTTTACTGGCGGACGACAGCTGGCGCGGGGAAGCGTCCGCGCCGCGCCTCTTGGTGCAGGGCTATGTGAGCGTGGAAAAGGAGCGCACGGTGCGGGTGCGTATCGACGGAAACAAAGCCTGGCTGACGCTCAAAGGCTATGTGTCCGACATCACGCGCAGCGAGTTCGAATACGAAATCCCTCTGGCGCATGCGCGGGAGATTTTTGCCACGATGTGTCCGTTTTGCATGGAAAAACGCCGCTACGAAATCCGTGTCGGCGGCTTTGTCTTTGAAATCGACGAATATCTCGGCAGCAACGCGCCGCTTGCGCTGGCCGAAATCGAGCTGCCCTCTGAAGACGCGGCCTTTCCCCGCCCGGCCTGGCTGGGGCGCGAAATCACCTGCGACGGCCGTTTTACCAATGCCTATCTGAGCAGGCATCCGTATGCGCAATGGGCGGCGGAACAAATACAGGCCGTCTGAAACACCCGCCGGCCGTTTTCAGACGGCCTCCCGACTTTCAAACCGACAAGGAACACAATATGTACGAAACCAACCGCAGCGCGTTTCTGCTGATTCCGCGCGAACCTTTCCTGCACTGGCTGGAATCGGCCGGCATCAGCGGCATGACGCTGGAAGAGCTGCAATCCGATGCCAACGCCTACCTGACCGATCCCTGCGACAACGCCGACGGCATTTGGAAAATTGTCGAAAGCCGAGCGGCGGAACTGTTTGCCGCCGAGCTGGCCGACTGGTGCGCCGATGAAAGCCTGTGGCCCGACCTGCATCCCGACATTTTCGCCTCATGGTTCGACATCCGCCCCGCCGCCGTCGTAACCGACCTGTCCGCCGCGCCGTTCGAGCGCGAAGCCTTCCGCCCCCTGGAGCCGTGATGGCAGGCTGCACCGTCCGCATCCGCAACTACCACCTCGACGGCTACGGCCACGTCAATAACGCCCGCTATCTCGAATTTCTCGAAGAAGCCCGCTGGCATCTGTTCGAGCAGCACGGCCTGTTGGCAACGCTAGGCGGCGTGCAGATCGTGGTTGCCCGCATCGACATCCGCTACCGCCGCAGCGCGGCGGCGGGCGATGTGCTGACTGTGTGCAGCCGCGTCCAATCCGCCGCGCCGCGCCTAGCCGTTATCCGCCAAACCGCTTCCTTTGCCGACGGCGGCACCGCCGCAGAAGCCGCCGTCAGCCTTGTTCCCGTTTCAGACGGCCACCCGACCGTATTCCCGTCTGCCGTACTGAGTGTCCTGAAAGAGTTGTCCGCACCATGAAAAAAATCCTGACCGCCGCCGCGCTGCTTGCCGTGGCCGCCCTCCTCGCCCTGGTCCTCATCCCGTCGGACAAGCCCGCGCCGGCTTTCGTTCTGTCCGACCTCGACGGACGCACGATTACCGATGCCCGCTTGCAGGGGCGCGTTTCCTTCGTCAATTTCTGGTTTCCCTCCTGCCCCGGCTGCGTGTCCGAAATGCCGAAAATCATCGATATGTCGCGGCACTACAAAAACCAAAGCGGCTTCCAAATCCTCGCCGTCGCCGAGCCTTACGATCCGGAAAGCACGGTGCGTACCTATGTGCGCGAACACGGCATAGACTTTGCCGTGATGTACGATGCCGACAAAGCCGCCGCCCGAGCCTTCGGCACCGCCGTTTACCCCACTTCCTTCCTCATCGACAAACAAGGGCGCGTGCTGAAAACCTTTGTCGGCGAACCCGATTTCGCCGAGCTCTACCGCCAAATCGACAGCGAACTGGCCAAATAGGCCGTCTGAAACAATAGAGGCCGTCTGAAAACCTGTTTTACGGTTTTCAGACGGCCTTTGGCATTGCTGTTTCAATACCGGCGCACAAAATGCCGCCAATCCGCCGCGCGCTTACAGCCCGCCGTAGGAGTGCAGTCCGCTCAGGAACAGATTCACGCCGACAAAAGCGAAAGCGGTGATGGCGAGGCCGACGATGGCCCACCAGGCCAGCACTTTGCCGCGCCAGCCGGCGACAAGACGCAGGTGCAGCCACACGGCATAGTTCAGCCACACGACGAACGCCCAGGTTTCTTTCGGATCCCAGCTCCAATAGCGTCCCCATGCGTCTGCCGCCCACAGTGCGCCGAGAATGGTGGCCAGCGTGAAAAACAGGAAGCCGACGGCAACGGCTTTGTACATGATTTCCTCAATCAGGGCGGAATCGGGCAGGCGGCGCGGGCTGTCGGCAGCTTCGGCACGGATGGCGAGCAGCTGCGCCACGCCGAGCATGGCGGCAATGCAGAACGCGCCGTAGCCGATGAAATTGGCGGGAACATGGATTTTCATCCACCACGACTGCAAGGCGGGGATGAGCGGTTGGATTTGTTGGGCGTTGCGGCTGAGGCTGTACCAGAGGACGAAGCACACTACGCCGGACATGAAGAGATAGACGAAGCCGCCGAGTTTCTGTACGGAAAAACGGCTTTCGTAATACCAGTACATCAGGGCGCAGATCACGAGAAAGAGGATGAACACTTCATAAAGGTTGGACACGGGGATGTGTCCCGCGCTGCCGAGGATGAGGTAGCTTTCGTGCCAGCGCACCAAAAGGCCGGTAAAGCCCGCCAGCGCACAGAGCCAGCCGAAGGCGGTGGCCATGCCCAGCAGGGTATTGGTCTGCTGGCGGCGGTGCAGGGCGATGAGGCCGCCCGCAAGATAGGCGAACAGGGCGCAGAAAATCAGGGCGCACTGCCACATGATGGCCGACTGGCTGCTGAGGAAATAGCGCAGCAGGAAGCGGTCGCGGTGGGCGAAATCGCCGCCGTAAAGCAGGACGCTGCCGTAGGCAAGAGCCAGCGACAGGGGTATAAACCATCTTAACGGCTTGAAAAACCAGCCCAATCCTGCCGCACAGGCCGCGCTTAGCCAGAGTATGACGACTTCGTATGCGTCCATATGGTGCGGCAGGGTATATTGGACAAAGGCGGCAACCGCAAAAATCAGAGCGGCATACAGCCAGTCCGCGCCGCCGAGATTTTTGCAGAAAGACCGGCGTACCAGCAGTTCGTGCTGCGGCACGGCGGAAGGTTCGTGTTTGGTGTGTGTCATGTTTCGAGTTCCTCTGACAGCCGCCGCAAATCGGAAAGGCGGGCGGGAAATTCTTGTTTGAGATCGCGCTCGTGGCGGTTGGACGACATGGCAAAGCGGATTTGGCCGCCGTCAAACAAAATCCAGGCGCGTTTTTCGCGGATGTAGAACATAAACACCGTGCCGAGAACCAGCAGCAGCGAGCCGAGATATACCAGCGACGCGCCGGGCGATTTGGTCATTTGCAGGCCGGAAGAACGGACTTCTTTGAAGCCGTCCAGTTGCAGCAGCACGGGAGAGGGGTATTCGGTCAGGCCGGTGTAGGCATCCATCGCGCCGAGCAGGAAGCGTTTGCGCGCCTCATCCGCAAGGGGCGGCCTACCCTGCCGCTTGAAGGCTTCGTCCAGCACCGGCTCGGCTGCGGCATAGAGTATTTGGTAGAAATAGCCGTTCATTTTGTCGCGTTCGGCGGCGGGTACGGCGGTTTGGATAAAGCGGTCGAGCTCGAGATAGCCGCCGCGCGCAAACAACACCATGGTGTTTTCTACGGCGGTGGCAAATTGGCCGCGCATGGCTTCGGGCGCACTTTCTGCCGCCCGTGCGGCAATGCTGCGGCGCAGGGTTTCGTCGCGTATCAGTTCGCGCCAAAGCATGAAGGTGTCGGGGCTGTTTTTGTCATCGGCGGGAATACGCAGCCAGCGGTATTGCTGTTCCAGGCCGGTGCGGGTGCCGGTCATAAAAAAACGGCCGTCCTCCTGCTTTACCGGCAGCATATAGTTTTTAAATTCCACCGCCTGTCCGGCTTTGTCGCGCAGACGGTAAACGATGCTGGGGCCGATGTTGGTGAATTTTTTGTCCTGCCGCACGCTGCGCACATCGTTGATTTTGTCTTGCAGGCCGTCTGAAACCTTTTCAGACGGCCTCTCCATGTCTTCCACGTTCATAGAGGAAAACTGGTCGAGTTCGAGCGTATATTGCTGTTTGCCACCCATATTGAGCGGAAAAGTATTCATCGATCGGCCGGACAAATCGGCAAAGCTGCTGCCGCCGTCGGCCAAATCCCATGCCTTGAAGCGCACGTCCGAGCCGCCGTCGGCAAAGCTGGCCTGATAAATGGTTACGCCGTGGAGGGTAAAGGGATGGTTGACGCGCACGGTGTGTTTTTCCGTTTTGCCCGTAGCCTTGTCGGTAACGGCCAAAACGCTGGCAAAATCGCTGGGCATACCGGTCGGATAAAAATCGATGTGGAATTTTTCCAGTTTCACCGAAAACGGAAGCTGCTGCACCAGCAGCCCTTTGTCGGCATTGAGGAAGACAACGTCCGCCTCCTGCCCTTCGCTGATGTTCACATTGCCGCGAAACGAGGGATTGCCCGCGCCCAGCACACTTTGCGGTTTGAAATCGCGGGCGAACACAGCAGTATCGTCGGGCACGATTTTGCCCGCCAGCATACCGGCTTTCAGCAGCAGATTGCTGTCGATCAGCCCGCCCAGGCAAATCACAATTACCGCCAGATGGGCAAAAATATAGCCCCATTTGTTCATCGCCCCTTTTTTCGCCGCCACCAGCACCGAGCCGTCTTCGCGCTCCTGCCGCTTCACGGCAAAGCCCTGTGCGGCAAAATAACGCACCGCCACTTCCGGCGGCAGCGGCTTGTCGAGCAGGGCACTATGTTTCATTGCCGCCAGCGAACGCTTTGAGGCTTTCAAACGGAACGAGCGCATTTCCCGCCAAAACGGCGGCACATTGCGCCACAGGCAAAGCGCGGTGCTGAGCACGAGAAACAGCATGATGACGACAAACCAGCCCGAAGCGTATACGTCGTAAAGGCCGAGAAAGCCGAAAATCCGCGCCCAAAACGGGCCGAATTTGACGATATAGTCCGCCTGGGCCTGATTCTGCTGCAATACGGTGCCAATCATCGAAGCAACAGCCAGCACGCACAACAAGGCAACCGCAAAGCGCATGGAGCTTAAAAAGGCAAACCACGGGCGGCGGCTCAACGGAATTTTTTCGGCGGTGGTCATGGCAGGGAGAGAAAGAAAGGGAAAAAATACGGAAAATCAAAGACGCACATTCTACTACAAACAGGGCTGCCGATAAGTTTGGACATATCGGCAGCCCGTTGCTCATAGGCCGAATCAATCGTGTTTTTCAGACGGCCTGACCATGTTTTTACAGAAGTCGGCCGTCTGAAAATCAATGGAGGCCTTGGATGAAGTTTGCCACGGCGTTGATTTCGTCTTCCGACATCCGCTTGGCGATTTCCTCCATCATACCGTTGGGACTGGTGCGCTGCCCGGCGGCATAAGCCTTAATCTGCGTAACCGTATAGTCTTTGTGCTGACCGCCCAAGCGCGGATAGGCAGTAACATCCGTACCGCCGCCGACAATGCCCGCACCGTTCGGGCCGTGGCAGGACATACAGGCAGGCAGCTTTTTACCGGCCAAACCGCCACGGAAAATCTGCGCACCCAGTTTGAGATTGTCTTTCGGATTGGCTTCGCCGGACTTGGGTGTCTGCGTAGCGTAAAACGCCGCCACATCGGCAATATCCTGTTCGCTGAGGCCGGCCACCATCGGTTTCATTGCTGCCGCCCCTCCGGTCGTGCGTTTGCCCTCTTTAATGGCGGCAGTCTGCACGGCAAGATAGCGGGCGTGTTGCGCGGAAAGTTTTGGATAAGCGGAAATGCCGCTGTTGCCGTCGGCGGCATGACAGGACGCGCAGACGGTTTGGGCAATCTGTTTGCCTTTGGCGACATCCGCCTTGGGCGCGGCAAACACCACACCGCCGGCCAACGCCAAAGTCAGTAGGGTTAAACGTTTCATGGAGGCTCCTGATTGCAGCGTTGCATCATCCGCAACACTCTTTTTTATGTCTTATTGATACTCTGATGCGGCAGCTTTGCGCCGCGACGAACCGATTTCGATACAAACGTGGTATTCTATACCAAATTTACTTATCTTTTCCATAGCTATGAACTTATTCCGAAACGCAAAATTCTTCACTACGGTAAACCATCTGCAAGATTTGCCCGACACGGGTGCGGAAATCGCCTTTGTCGGCCGATCGAACGCGGGCAAATCCAGCGCGATCAATACATTGTGCGACCACGTCCGACTGGCCTATGTTTCAAAAACGCCCGGCCGCACACAGCATATCAACTTTTTCGAACTGCAAAACGGATGCTTCATGGCCGACCTGCCGGGCTACGGCTACGCCCAAGTGCCCGAAGCCGTACGCCGACACTGGGAAGGACTTTTGGGCGACTACCTGCAAACACGCCGCCAACTTGCCGGACTGGTCATGATTATGGACTGCCGCCACCCGCTCAAACCGCTGGACATCAAAATGCTCGATTTCTTTGCCCTTACCGGCAGGCCTGTGCATATCCTGCTTTCCAAAGCCGATAAATTATCCAAGAACGACCAAATCAAAACATTGTCTTCTGTCAAGAAAGCGTTAAAACCGTTTTCCGAACGCCAAGCAGTATCCGTCCAGCTCTTTTCCAGCCTGAAAAAACAAGGGATTGAAGAGGTAAACACAACTGTCGCCCAATGGCTTTCGCATACAGGAAAACATATGGGAGACGGCAAGGCCGAAACGGGAGAATAAAGACTCGAAAGGCCGTCTGAAAATCTCAAAACGGATTTTCAGACGGCCTTTCGATATAGGTCTGCCGTTAATGCCCACCACATGCCCCGAGATAAAAATTTTCCAACGGAAATAACCGGGGCAGGAAGCTGTTCAAACAACGCGGGACTGATGCACAGATATAGCGGGACAAAATACAAATCTGCGACATTGCCGCACCTTACCGTACTACCTGCCGGCCACGGTTTGCTACCCTGTATCTTTTCTATTTTATTTTAATATAGTATCGCAGAGCTGCTTCAAGAGATAAAAAATACCGGAATCCCGGTATTTTCACAGATAAACATATTGATTGGTGCCCGGAACCGGAATCGAACCGGTACGCCCGTATCAGGGGCGACGGATTTTAAGTCCGTTGTGTCTACCAATTCCACCACCCGGGCTTTACCTCTACCCGAAAGGAGGAAAAGGCAGAGATAAATTTTGGAGGCGGGGGCGCGGATTTTAACCGGCCTGTACAGGACTTGCACATCCTGTCGCATAAACACTCTGCCACCCCGCCGCTGGAAAAGACTATATCAGCTATATTGTTGGAGGCGGGAGTCGGAATCGAACCGGCGTAGACGGATTTGCAATCCGCTGCATAGCCACTTTGCTATCCCGCCATAAAGAAAAAAGTTGTTTTACCAACAACTTTGTCTTAAATGGAGCGGGAAACGAGTCTCGAACTCGCGACCTCAACCTTGGCAAGGTTGCGCTCTACCAACTGAGCTATTCCCGCATATCAATACGGTTTCTTGGAGCGGGAAACGAGTCTCGAACTCGCGACCTCAACCTTGGCAAGGTTGCGCTCTACCAACTGAGCTATTCCCGCTAAACCGGATTGCATTTCAAACTGTGGAGCGGGAAACGAGTCTCGAACTCGCGACCTCAACCTTGGCAAGGTTGCGCTCTACCAACTGAGCTATTCCCGCTTGGATTTTTTTATCGCCCTAAGGCAAAGAAGCCGACATTATAGCTGCTTTTGCGGTGCTGTCAAGCAAGAGGGGATTTATTTGAACTCGCGCCATGCCATTTTAAGATAGTAAAACATCGACCAAATGGTCAGCACGGATGCTGCGGCCATCAGTATATTGCCGACAAAGAGCAGATTCCAGCCGCGCCAGTCTTTCAAACCGACAAGCAGCATGATGATGGCGGCCATTTGCGCGGTGGTTTTAAATTTGCCGATACGGGCAACGGCAACGCTGCCGCGTTTGCCCATCTGCGCCATCCATTCGCGCAGGGCCGAGATGGTAATTTCGCGGCCTATGATGATCATGGCGAAAACCGGATGGGTACGGTTGAGGCTGACAAGCAGGATGAGGGCAACAGCCACCATCAGTTTGTCGGCCACCGGATCGAGAAAGGCACCGAAGTCGGAAGTTTGCTGCCATCGGCGTGCCAAGTAGCCGTCGAACCAGTCGGTTACTGCGGCGGCGGAGAAAACGAAAGCAGCCGCCCAATTGGCGGTTTGCGGTTTTATCCAGTCTTCCGGCAGGTAGAAAAGGAGGGTAAAGACCGGAATAAGGAGGACGCGCATCCAGGTCAGAAGGATCGGTATATTCCACGGCATGGGTCGGTTCTTTCGGGCAGCGGTTTGTGGTGCGGCAGATGTGTTTTCAGACGGCCTCATATGTATGACAGGCCGTCTGAAAACGCTGCGGGGCATTATAGCGGATTTGCCGGCGGCTTCGGTTTCCATGGAGGGGGCTTTGTTTTAGAATGTTGCGCGAATGATGCTTAGGGCTTAGAGGTTTGCCTGCGCCGTTTCTTCTTTACAATTAAGATAGGATGTCTGCTAGGAGATGAAGATATTACGAAAAACAGGTATAGCAATATTGCTTGCTTTGAGTTTGGGCGCATGCAAACCGGAAACAGCCGAAAATGCCGCACTTTTGATCAAGGCGTTGTCCGCATGGTTCAAAACCAATAAACAAAATGATGGCGGCGGGGCTGTTCATCAAACAGAGAAAACCATTCCGGACGCGGGGCAGCAGGTCTTGGCAGACCGTATTCTTGCATTCCAAAAGGCCGAGCAATCAATTAAGAACGGGAACGCCTATTTTGACTATACGCCTGTAACGCATTCCGAAATTTATTATTTTGACAGAGCGGGCAAACCCGTTACCAAAAAACAGGCGGAAGGCTATTACCGGAAAGTCTTGGGTAAAACGGGAAAAGGAAATGTGGTGGCGCAAGATTTTTACAGCGATACCGCACAACCTCAGACCAGTCCTTTTATACTGAAACCCAATATCGATATTCAAAATTTTTCAGCTGAAGGCACTTTTGAAGGGGTTATTTTCTGGTTCGACAAGCAAGGAAAAGTCAGCACCGCAGCCTCGGACAAAAACAATATGATGTTGTATAACACACAGGAACGTGCGTTCGCCATGTTGTCCGTCAAAGAGGGTAAAGCAGCATATTAGGATGAATCCGGCAGGATTTTTGCCATTGAATATCACGACTCAGATAACGACGCAAACCCGCAGATTCAAATTTGGCTGCTTAACAGCAATTTGCAGGCATGGAGTTATGCCAAACAAAACAGCAAGAAAGAGGGATTTATTCTGCTTAAAGACAAACAAGGACATATCCGCGTTTTTGATAAAAACATCAGTAAAAAAGAGGTCAGGGAATTGAAGCCGTATATCAATGAAGTAACCCAATCCCTTCAAAAAGTAGAAATTCTGGAACAAGAAGTAAGAAAAATAATTACGAACAAATCAAACCAATAATAAAATATACAGGCCGTCTGAAACAAAATCCTGTTTTCGGATGGCCTGTATATTTGCCATCTTGCCTTTAAGGATACACTCGTGTCTGTCAATCATTATGAAAATTTCCCCGTCGGCTCTTGGGTGCTGCCGCGCCGCCTGCGCCGCCCCGTACACGCTGTGTATGCGTTTGCACGTTATGCGGATGATATAGCTGATGAAGGAGAGGCTGACGCTGCGGGGCGTTTGGCGGCTTTGGACGGGCTGCGTACGGAATTGGGCCGTATCGAAAGGGGAGAGGAGCCGCAAACGGATTTGATGCGGCGGTTGAATAGTGAGGCGGTTGCGCCGTTTGCCATGCCCTTGCAGCCGTTTTACGATCTGCTTGACGCGTTTTCACAGGATGTGGTGAAAACCCGTTACCAAAATTTCGCCGAGCTGGCCGACTACTGCCGCCGCTCGGCCAATCCCGTCGGCCGCATCATGCTTCATCTCTACGGGGAAACCGACACGCGCAGTATTGCACAGAGCGACGGTATCTGTACTGCCCTGCAACTGATTAATTTCTGGCAGGATGTGGCTGACGACTGGAAAAAAGGACGTGTTTATATCCCGCAGGACGATTTGGCCAAATTCAAGGTAACGGAAGACCAAATTGCTGCCGGCCGCGCTGATTTTGCCTTCCAACAGCTGATGGCATACCAGTGCGAACGGGCTTTTAAGATGCTCAAAGCGGGTTCGCCGCTGGGCAGAACGCTCAAAGGCCGTATCGGTTTGGAGCTGCGTATGATAGTGGTGGGCGGACAGATGATTCTGCAAAAACTGGATGCCTGCCGCTACGATGTATTTGAACAGCGGCCCGTATTGGAAAAACAAGATTGGTGGCTGATAGTGAAGCGTGCTGTAATGGGAAAATAGGCCGTCTGAAAAGCCTTCCCATCCCAAACCCAGCCTAGCCCGACAAGTTATGAAATTACCAAAATCCCTACTGTTTTCCTGTTCGACCGTACTACTGGGCGCATGCCAAAGCCTGCCCGACCTTTCTCAACGCAGCGTTTCGACCTACATCGACACCGAATCCTCTCCCCGCTTGGAAGCCGCCCTACCCTCTGACAGGCCGTCTGAAAAAGAAGCAGGGCAAACCGGAGTTTATCTGCTGGCCGATCCGCACGATGCATTCGTCGCCCGTGCCATTCTAATCAGCCACGCCGACCACACGCTCGACATCGCCTACTATATTTGGCACGATGACGTATCCGGTAAAATACTGTTCCAAATGCTGCAACAGGCAGCGCGGCGCGGTGTTCGTGTCCGGCTGCTGCTCGATGACAACAATACGCGCGGCATGGACGATACTTTGGCTGCCTTGGATGCCGAACCGAATATTGAAATCCGCTTATTCAACCCGTTCATACACCGAAAATTCCGCGCTTTGGGTTATCTGACCGACTTCCCACGCCTTAACCGCCGTATGCATAACAAATCCCTGACCGCGGACAACCGTTACACCATTGTCGGCGGCCGCAACATCGGCGACGAGTATTTCAATGTCTCCACCAAAACGGGCTTTGCCGATTTGGACGTGCTGGCAAAAGGAGCAGTAGTAGGCGATATATCGCGCGATTTCGACCGCTACTGGGCAAGCGGGTCAAGCTACCCGTTTTCTGCCGTTGCCAAGCGCGCCGATGCAGAAAAAGGCCGTCTGAAAATCAGACAGTCGCGCAAAAAAGACGCATTGGTGCGGGAAAGCTATTTAGACGACCTGAATAGCTCCCCACTGGCTGCCTCCGTAGCTGCCGGCAATATCCCCTGGCTCTACACCGAAGCACAGCTCGTCAGCGACGACCCATCCAAAGGCCTTTCACGAAGCAAGGAAAAACCCTCTGTTGCCGACAAACTTCTCGAAACGCTTGGAGAGCCACAACAGGATTTGTTCATCGTTTCCCCCTACTTCGTTCCCAGCAAATGGGGTATGGAGGCTTTGCGCAGCATCACTGCCAAAGGCGTAAGAGTAACCGTCCTTACCAACTCGCTGCGTGCCACCGACGTAGCTGCCGTACATTCCGGTTACGCCCGTTACCGAAAAAAACTGCTTAAAGCAGGGGTAGAGCTTTACGAAGTAAAGCCTGATTTCGCACCGCCGAAAGCAAAAGACAAAGGACTTACCGGTAGTTCCGCCACCAGTCTACATGCCAAAACTTTTGTTGTCGACGATAAGCGCGTCTTTATCGGTTCACTCAACTTCGATCCACGCTCAGCCCGACTCAATACCGAAATGGGCATGGTTCTTGACGGACAGAAAATCGCAGCCGATATGCGGCGGGATCTACGGCAAATGGCACCGGAATACGCCTATAAAGTCATCCTTGATCCCAAAGGCCGCCTTCGCTGGCAAGACCCAGACCATCCTGAAGAAATTCTGACACAAGAGCCAGATGCGGGATTGTGGAAACGCTTTTTCAGCAACATACTTTCCTTACTTCCGATAGAGCAACTTCTTTGACGGGGTGCCGGCAGGCCGTTGTGCCGGATTACGGGGCAGGTTGGAGGCGCAGTAAAACCGGCCGGCAGTATTTGGTCTGCCGGCCGGTTTTGTCTTTACGGTATGGTGTTATGCGCTTTTACGGTTTTTTGGCGGCCGGGACGGCGGCCTGTGCCGGTTTTGCCGGTTTGGCGGCGGGAGCCGCACCAACCGTTGCCTGATCCTTCAATTTGCCCAAAATACCGTCGCCTATTCCTTTGACCTTTTTCAAATCGTCCACCGATTTGAACGCACCGTTTTCCTTACGGTAATCCACAATCGCCTGCGCCTTCGCCTGACCGATACCCGGCAGGGCCTTCAACTCCTCCGCTGTGGCCGTATTGATGTTGACTGCAGCCGAAACCAAAGCCGCTGCGGCATACGCCAAAAGACCGAACAAAGATTTTTTCAGATTCATCACTCACCTTTCAATCAAAATAAAAAAACGAAAGCCATCATAATCAAGAAACCCGTATCAGGCAAGCCTGTCTCACCGACCCCGGTTTGCTTCCGTCCCTGCACGCAAACAAAAACCCCGCCGTTAAAGGGCGGGGTTTGCAATAAGTGCCTGGCAGTGACCTACTTTCACATGGGAATCCACACTATCATCGGCGCTGGTTCGTTTCACTGTCCTGTTCGGGATGGGAAGGAGTGGGACCAAACCGCTATGGCCGCCAGACTAAAACTGTCAAATCGGTAAAGCCGGGGTCGGAAGGCATCTGCCTGTCCAACCGCAATCAACTGTGATGAAATATATCGGAACAAGTCCTATGTAGGCTTTGTCATCAAAGGATACAAAGTCCTTCAAATGATAGAGTCAAGCCTCACGAGCAATTAGTATCGGTCAGCTTCACGCGTTACCGCGCTTCCACACCCGACCTATCAACGTCCTGGTCTCGAACGGCTCTTTAGGAGGATTAAATCCTCAGGGAAGTCTCATCTTCAGGCGAGTTTCGCGCTTAGATGCTTTCAGCGCTTATCTCTTCCGAACTTAGCTACCCGGCGATGCGACTGGCGTCACAACCGGTACACCAGAGGTTCGTCCACTCCGGTCCTCTCGTACTAGGAGCAGCCCCCGTCAAACTTCCAACGCCCACTGCAGATAGGGACCAAACTGTCTCACGACGTTTTAAACCCAGCTCACGTACCACTTTAAATGGCGAACAGCCATACCCTTGGGACCGACTACAGCCCCAGGATGTGATGAGCCGACATCGAGGTGCCAAACTCCGCCGTCGATATGGACTCTTGGGCGGAATCAGCCTGTTATCCCCGGAGTACCTTTTATCCGTTGAGCGATGGCCCTTCCATTCAGAACCACCGGATCACTATGTCCTGCTTTCGCACCTGCTCGACTTGTCGGTCTCGCAGTTAAGCTACCTTTTGCCATTGCACTATCAGTCCGATTTCCGACCGGACCTAGGTAACCTTCGAACTCCTCCGTTACTCTTTGGGAGGAGACCGCCCCAGTCAAACTGCCTACCATGCACGGTCCCCGACCCGGATTACGGGTCTGGGTTAGAACCTCAAAGTCACCAGGGTGGTATTTCAAGGACGGCTCCACAAGAACTGGCGTTCCTGCTTCTAAGCCTCCCACCTATCCTACACAAGTGACTTCAAAGTCCAATGCAAAGCTACAGTAAAGGTTCACGGGGTCTTTCCGTCTAGCAGCGGGTAGATTGCATCTTCACAACCACTTCAACTTCGCTGAGTCTCGGGAGGAGACAGTGTGGCCATCGTTACGCCATTCGTGCGGGTCGGAACTTACCCGACAAGGAATTTCGCTACCTTAGGACCGTTATAGTTACGGCCGCCGTTTACTGGGGCTTCGATCCGATGCGCTAACATCTTCAATTAACCTTCCAGCACCGGGCAGGCGTCACACCCTATACGTCCACTTTCGTGTTAGCAGAGTGCTGTGTTTTTAATAAACAGTCGCAGCCACCGATTCTCTGCGACCCTCCTATGCTTACGGAGCAAGTCCTTAACATTAGAGGGTATACCTTCTCCCGAAGTTACGGTATCAATTTGCCGAGTTCCTTCTCCCGAGTTCTCTCAAGCGCCTTAGAATTCTCATCCTGCCCACCTGTGTCGGTTTGCGGTACGGTTCTGATTCAACTGAAGCTTAGTGGCTTTTCCTGGAAGCGTGGTATCGGTTACTTCGTGTCCGTAGACACTCGTTATCACTTCTCGGTGTTAAAAAGACCCGGATTTGCCTAAGTCTTACACCTACCGGCTTGAACAAACTATTCCAACAGTTTGCTAACCTAACCTTCTCCGTCCCCACATCGCATTGAATCAAAGTACGGGAATATTAACCCGTTTCCCATCGACTACGCATTTCTGCCTCGCCTTAGGGGCCGACTCACCCTACGCCGATGAACGTTGCGTAGGAAACCTTGGGCTTTCGGCGAGCGGGCTTTTCACCCGCTTTATCGCTACTCATGTCAACATTCGCACTTCTGATACCTCCAGCATACCTTACGATACACCTTCTTCGGCCTACAGAACGCTCCCCTACCATGCCTTGCGGCATCCGCGGCTTCGGTTACAGATTTGAGCCCCGTTACATCTTCCGCGCAGGACGACTCGACCAGTGAGCTATTACGCTTTCTTTAAATGATGGCTGCTTCTAAGCCAACATCCTGGCTGTCTGGGCCTTCCCACTTCGTTTACCACTTAATCTGTCATTTGGGACCTTAGCCGGCGGTCTGGGTTGTTTCCCTCTTGACAACGGACGTTAGCACCCGCTGTCTGTCTCCCGAGGAACCACTTGATGGTATTCTTAGTTTGCCATGGGTTGGTAAGTCGCAATGACCCCCTAGCCATAACAGTGCTTTACCCCCATCAGTGTCTAGCTCGAGGCACTACCTAAATAGTTTTCGGGGAGAACCAGCTATCTCCGAGTTTGTTTAGCCTTTCACCCCTATCCACAGCTCATCCCCGCATTTTGCAACATGCGTGGGTTCGGACCTCCAGTACCTGTTACGGCACCTTCATCCTGGCCATGGATAGATCACTCGGTTTCGGGTCTACACCCAGCAACTAGTCGCCCTATTAAGACTCGGTTTCCCTACGCCTCCCCTATCCGGTTAAGCTCGCTACTGAATGTAAGTCGTTGACCCATTATACAAAAGGTACGCAGTCACCCCTTACAGGGCTCCCACTGTTTGTATGCATCAGGTTTCAGGTTCTATTTCACTCCCCTCCCGGGGTTCTTTTCGCCTTTCCCTCACGGTACTGGTTCACTATCGGTCGATGATGAGTATTTAGCCTTGGAGGATGGTCCCCCCATCTTCAGACAGGATTTCTCGTGTCCCGCCCTACTTGTCGTATACCTAGTACCACCAACGAAATTTCGAATACGGGACTATCACCCACTATGGTCAAGCTTCCCAGCTTGTTCTTCTATCTCATCGGCTATCGTATACAGGCTCCTCCGCGTTCGCTCGCCACTACTTGCGGAATCTCGGTTGATTTCTTTTCCTCCGGGTACTTAGATGGTTCAGTTCTCCGGGTTCGCTTCTCTTGTCCTATGTATTCAAACAAGGATACCGTACAGAATACGGTGGGTTTCCCCATTCGGACATCACCGGATCATAGCTTTATTGCCAGCTCCCCGATGCTTTTCGCAGGCTTACACGTCCTTCGTCGCCTATCATCGCCAAGGCATCCACCTGATGCACTTATTCACTTGACTCTATCATTTGAAGTACCTTTCTGACTTCGGTGCTTTGCCGTTGACTAACTCGGCACCTTCAGGCCTCTACTTTGATACAGCCTACTGCTTGTTGTGTCCCGATCCTGCCTTTTGTGCTTCAGAATCGGGTCGATACAATCACCACCCAAATTTTACCGTCTGATTCTTTGATGCTTAAACCATGATTGCAACAATGATTTAAACCAAATCAAACGACTTTGTCTTTGTTTGTTGATTTCGGCTTTCCAATTTGTTAAAGATCAATGCGTTGTTTTCGCAAATTAAAACAGTCTGTCTTTCTTTCAGACTGCTTTGATTTGGGAAATCCTGGTGGAGGCAAACGGGATCGAACCGATGACCCCCTGCTTGCAAAGCAGGTGCTCTACCAACTGAGCTATGCCCCCAGTCTAGCTTGGTGGGTCTGGTAGGACTTGAACCTACGACCCCACGCTTATCAAGCGTGTGCTCTAACCACCTGAGCTACAAACCCTTTGTAACGCTCTCTACGATTACCGATAAGTGTGGATGCACCCGCCCCTTTCTCTAGAAAGGAGGTGATCCAGCCGCAGGTTCCCCTACGGCTACCTTGTTACGACTTCACCCCAGTCATGAAGCATACCGTGGCAAGCGGCCTCCTTGCGGTTAGCCTACCTGCTTCTGGTATCCCCCACTCCCATGGTGTGACGGGCGGTGTGTACAAGACCCGGGAACGTATTCACCGCAGTATGCTGACCTGCGATTACTAGCGATTCCGACTTCATGCACTCGAGTTGCAGAGTGCAATCCGGACTACGATCGGTTTTGTGGGATTGGCTCCGCCTCGCGGCTTGGCTACCCTCTGTACCGACCATTGTATGACGTGTGAAGCCCTGGTCATAAGGGCCATGAGGACTTGACGTCATCCCCACCTTCCTCCGGTTTGTCACCGGCAGTCTCATTAGAGTGCCCAACTTAATGATGGCAACTAATGACAAGGGTTGCGCTCGTTGCGGGACTTAACCCAACATCTCACGACACGAGCTGACGACAGCCATGCAGCACCTGTGTTACGGCTCCCGAAGGCACCCTTCCGTCTCTGGAAGGTTCCGTACATGTCAAGACCAGGTAAGGTTCTTCGCGTTGCATCGAATTAATCCACATCATCCACCGCTTGTGCGGGTCCCCGTCAATTCCTTTGAGTTTTAATCTTGCGACCGTACTCCCCAGGCGGTCGATTTCACGCGTTAGCTACGCTACTAAGCAATCAAGTTGCCCAACAGCTAATCGACATCGTTTAGGGCGTGGACTACCAGGGTATCTAATCCTGTTTGCTACCCACGCTTTCGGGCATGAACGTCAGTGTTATCCCAGGGGGCTGCCTTCGCCATCGGTATTCCTCCACATCTCTACGCATTTCACTGCTACACGTGGAATTCTACCCCCCTCTGACACACTCTAGCCTGCCAGTTCAGAACGCAGTTCCCAGGTTGAGCCCGGGGATTTCACATCCTGCTTAACAAACCGTCTGCGCCCGCTTTACGCCCAGTAATTCCGATTAACGCTCGCACCCTACGTATTACCGCGGCTGCTGGCACGTAGTTAGCCGGTGCTTATTCTTCAGGTACCGTCATAAGTTCATGGTATTAGCACAAACCCTTTCTTCCCTAACAAAAGTCCTTTACAACCCGAAGGCCTTCTTCAGACACGCGGCATGGCTGGATCAGGCTTGCGCCCATTGTCCAAAATTCCCCACTGCTGCCTCCCGTAGGAGTCTGGGCCGTGTCTCAGTCCCAGTGTGGCGGATCGTCCTCTCAGACCCGCTACTGATCGTCGCCTTGGTAGGCCTTTACCCCACCAACTAGCTAATCAGACATCGGCCGCTCGGATAACGCGAGGCCCAAAGGTCCCCCGCTTTCCCCCTCAGGGAATATGCGGTATTAGCCTTCCTTTCGGAAAGTTATCCCCCATTATCCGGTACGTTCCGATGCATTACTCACCCGTTCGCCACTCGCCGGCAGTAGTGCAAGCACTACCCCGCTGCCGTCCGACTTGCATGTGTAAAGCATGCCGCCAGCGTTCAATCTGAGCCAGGATCAAACTCTTATGTTCAATCTCTAACTTACTTAACTTCTGGTCCGCTTCAAAGAAACCGACAGGAAATATAAAATTCCTTGTCTGTTTTTCGTCGCAGTATGGGGCCAAACGCACCCACACTTATCGGTAATCATCTTGTTAAAGAACTGCGCCGCCGAAGCAGCAAAGACGCACACTATACCCACCAGAAAAAAAACAGTCAAGCAAAAGCACAGGGCATCCTGCCAATAAAAATACATCCAACTGGATAATAAGGAAATTTTTTAGAGAAAATTCGGCAACAAAGAGTACCCCATCACAAAAGACTTTGCTCAAACACAAAACAGAGGCCGTCTGAAAACTGTTTGTCAGCTTGTATGATGGGATTTCACGGCTTTTTTGACTTTTGCCAGCCATGCCCTTTGCTCCGCTGCCGTGGGAGGCTTTTCGCCGGCAAACTGCCAGTCTTCGTATTGGCGCAGCAGTGGCGCGGCAGGATGGCCTTCGGAATGGTTTTGCCCTATCCATTGCAGAAGTTCGGAGGAGGTAACGGCAGGGAAGGTGTCGTCTGTTTCGGCAACAAACAGCGATTTGAGCAATAGGAAGCCTTCCGTGAGCGGCTCTTGTTCTTTACGGCGGCCGCGTTTCCACCACCAAACGACGGGTATCAATGCGGCAGAGATGCCGACCAGGGCGGCAAGCAAGGCCGTGCCGGCACTGAAACGGCCGAGTCCGAGTTTGCCGAACAGGCTGTTTTGGCTGCTTTCGTCATAGTTTACCACCCACTGCTGCCAGTAAAACTGTCCGCTTTCGAGCCATTTGTTCCAGATTTTCACGCTGCTGTCGCTACCTGCGATCATTTCCCGCTCCTGTTCGGGCAGGGCGTTGTCGAGGCCGCCGGAGAGGCGTTGTTCGGATACGGCGGCGGTCGGGTCGATGCGCAGCCAGGTCTGTTCGTTTTCCAGCCAGATTTCCGCCCATGCGTGGGCGTTTTTGCTGCGTATCTGCCAGAAGTTGCCGCTTTCCTGGTAGTCCGCGCCGAGATAGCCGGTTACCACCCGCGCGGGTACGCCGACGGCGCGCATCATGACGACGAAACTCTCGGCGTAGTGTTCGCAGAAACCTTGTTTGCCGTCGAACATAAAGGTGTCGATGCTGTCGCCGCGGCTGCCGCTGTATATGGGCGGCTGCAGGGTGTAGGCGAAATGCTGGCTGCGGTAGTAATTGAGGACTTTTTGTGCGAAATCTCTGGCGGAGGTGCTCTGCTGCGCCAGCATTTGCGCCAGTTGGCGGGTACGGGCGTTGCCCGAGGCAGGCAGGCGCAGGTAGATTTGTTTTTCGAATTGTTTGAGTTTTTGCGGCAGGTGGTCGCTTGCCCGCGCCTGCAACTGCACCCTCCTCAGGCCTTCGCGGCTGCGTACGCGCACTACGTTGCCAAGCTGTATTTTCATACCCCCTTCCCTGCCGAGTAAGGGATGATCCAGTGCGGGAATCATGCCGTTTTGGTCGCGCAGTATCATTTGGTAGGAAAATCTGCGGCCGTCTGAAACCTGCGGGTTGCTGACTTCGTCGAAATCGGGCATGGCGCGCCACGTGCTGCCGTCGAAATCGGCCATCACGATGGCACGCCAGTAGAGCTGCTCGGGACGCGGATTGAGGCCGTCTGAAAAGGTTACGTTGGCCACCAGCTCGTTGCTCTGCACCAGATTGCCGATGCTGCCCGGCCGCATGGTGTCGGACAGGCCGGTTTTCGCCTGGGCTTCCTTTTGCTGCGGAATCGCCCACAGCGGCTCGCTGCGGCGGGGCATCACGACGAACAGCACTGCTGCCAGAGGCAGGGTCAGGCCGAAAGCCAGCAGCCCCTGGCGCAGGGCGTTTTTCATGTTTGCGCCGCACAACAGGGCGAAACACAGTCCCACCGCCAGCAGGGCGGACAACAGCCACAAGCCCGTTGTCAGTCCTTGCTCGAACAATACGGCGGAGCCGATGAGGAACAGCATGGCCAGCAGCAGCACCTGCCAGTCGCGCATCCCTTTGCCCTCGAAGGATTTGACCAGCACCATCAGCAGCAGGAAGGAAATACCGCCGTCGCGGCCGATGAGCGTGCCGAGCTGGCTCCACACCAGCAGCCCGCCGCCCACCGCCAGCACCAGCAGCACCACGGCATGCAGTTTGCCCACGCCTATCTGCAACAGGGCAAAACGCAGCAGCAGCAGGCCGAGAAATACGGCACTCACCCCCAGTGGGAGCTGCGCCAAGAGCGGCAGTGCCGACCACAGCAGAGCCAGCAGCACCGCCGCCACGGCTTTTTTCGGCGGCGTTTCTTTTAAAAATTCGGGGTTCAGAATCAGCATGATGTTTGGTTTTCCGTCTGTGTGTTTTGCCGTTTGCGCCGCAGAGGCCGTCTGAAAACGCCGGAACGGTTTTTCAGACGGCCTCAAAGCGGTTTAATGCCTTCCCGCCCGGATGCTGCCGACAAACTGCCGGAATTCTTTTTGCAGTTCGGGTACGGCCGATTGTGCCAGCGGCTGCAGAATCTCCGCGCCGCGTTTTCCGCCCGCGATGCGGTACACCGCCCACATGATTTTTTTCTGCAAGGGGTAGCGGCCGGCATACGGCGGATCAAAGGCAAAGGCGCGGACGAGGTGCGGCAGCGACGATTCGTGCGGGCATCCGGCCAGCAGCATCACAATGTCCTCATGCCGTTCGTGCCAGCTTTGCGCCAGCAGTTTTTGAAACGCGGCGAGTGTCTGCGGGTCTTTGCACGACAACACGTCGTGCAGGATAACCGCGTATTCCACGCCGTCGGCCGCCTGCCCTTCCGTTACCCGATGCAGGTATTCGAGCAGGAAACGGCTGCGCTCCTGCGGCGGCACTTCGCGTCCGTCTCCGCCGAAAAGGCAGAAAAGCAGGTCGTACTTTTGCAGCCTGCCTTCTATATATTGTTCGAGCAACAACTCGGCTTGTGTGCAATCCATTGTTTTTTTCCTTATCTGCTTTCCATCCGGCAAAGAGGCCGTCTGAAAAACACAAACCGCGCTTTCAGACGGCCTCTTTGCCGTTTACCACAAGGCCAGAGCCGTCAGGCAGATTTCGCGCTGGCCGTGCTGCGGGGCGATGCTGTTGCGTGGCAGTTCGAGGATGTAGGGCAGGCCGCTGCGGTCGGCATCGAGTACGCGGCGGCACAAGAGGCCGGCAAGGCGGTCTTTCGGCGTGCCGGCGGGATAGTCGCGGTAGGAGATGATGTTTTTGTCGGCCGGCGGCACTTCTTCTTCAAAACGCTTGGACAGCATTTCGCCTGTTTTGGCGTAGGTTTTCCAAGCAATGTGCTGCACGGGCATTCCGTCCAGATGCGGCTGCAGCCAGGCGGGTTCGTCGCCGCCTTCGGCCGGACGGCGTTCGGCGGTTTCGCCGCTGCCGCGCGGTGCGGCGGCGGGTACGGCGTGTTCGATCGGGGCGGGAAACACCACCGCATCGCTCGGCCAGTGCCACACGCATTGCGACACGGTCAGGCCGAAGGGGGCGACGGAGGCGGTGCGCAGCGGCGGCACGCGCAGATGGCCGCGCATCAGGGCGGGCACGCGCCAGAAGAACGCGCCGCCGCCCGCTTCCACTTGCCAGGGCTGCCAGATTTTTTCAGACGGCCTCTCTGCAGCCAGATAGTCGTCTTCGCTGCACAGCCAGAGAAAACGGCTGCGCGGCGCGCCCTCGGCGGTCAGGTGCAGCACCGCGTCCTGCCCGGCAAACACTTCCTGCGGCATGTCCACATCGATTTTCAGCGCGAGAAGCTGGCGCAGGTTGAGCAGCACGCCCACGGCGAGAAAGCCCAAAAGCCAGAAGGCGGCAACATAGGCGAGATTGACCTGGTAGTTCACGCCCACCAGCCACAGCAGCAGCACCACCACCAAAAGCCCCGCGCCCAGCCGCGTCGGCAGGCAGCGGATGGATGCGAGGGTGGGCGAACGGCCGGCGGCGGGCGGGGCGGGATTATTGGACGGCCACATGGCTGAGGATGCCGTCGAGAATCTGCGCCGCCGTCGCGCCCTGCTGCACGGGTTGCAGGCGGTGGTTGGCCACGGACACCCACACCGCCTTTACGTCGTCGGGCAGCACATGGCCGCGTCCGTGCATAAACGCCCAGGCTTTGGCCGCATTGGCCACCGCCAGCCCCGCGCGGGGACTCAGGCCGGTAACAAACTGGCCGGGGCGGCGCGTTGCCTCCACCAGCCGGTAGACATAGTCGGCCGCCGCCCGGGCAAAACGCACCTGCGCGGCCTGCTGCTGCCAGCCGAGCAGCGTTTTGCCGTCGCACACCGCCTTAATCTGCGGCAGGGCGCGGCGGCGGTCGCCTTGGAAATACAGCATTTTTTCCGCCTCGGGCGCGGGATAGCCCATGCTCAGGCGCATCATGAAGCGGTCGAGCTGCGATTCGGGCAGCGGAAACGTGCCGATTTGTTCGGTGGGGTTTTGCGTTGCCACAACGAAAAAGGGCTGCGGCAGGCGGTAGGTCTTGCCGTCGGCGGACACCTGTTTTTCCTCCATCGCTTCCAAGAGGGCGGATTGCAGCTTGGGCGAGGCGCGGTTGATTTCGTCGGCGAGCAGAAAGGAATGGAACACGGGGCCGGGATGGAATTCGAATTTGCCTTCGTTGGGACGGTAGACACTCACGCCCAACAGGTCGGCGGGCATCATGTCGTTGGTAAACTGCACGCGGCGGTAGTCCAAACCGAGCACCGCCGCCAAACCGTGCGCCAGCGTGGTTTTGCCCACGCCCGGCACGTCTTCGAGCAGCACGTGGCCGTCGGCGAGGATGCAGGCGAGAAGCTGTTTGAGTACGGGTTCTTTACCCAAAATCAGTTGGTTGAGCTGCGCGAGCGCGGCCTGTATGTTGTTTGTCATATACGTAATGTGTTCAAGCGTTTGCAAAAAGGGGCGGATTGTAGCACAGAGGCCGCCCCGCCCGTATGGAAACGGCATAGGCGAAACAGGCGGCGGGGCGGCTTTCAGACGGCCTCACAGCCACGGAAAGAGCCGCCGCATCCGTTTGCCGGCAAAGCCGCGCACCGAGCGGGAAAACAGGCGGACGATGCGGCGGGATGCGGGGTCGGGCAGATCGGCGGTACGCGCGTCGAGTGCGTCGAGCAGGGCAAGGGCGCGGGTGCGTTCGCCGCGTATCCAGCGGCGCAGGACGGGATGGGCGGACAAGGCGGAAAAAGCGGGGCGGACGGGGGCGGAACGGGGCAAACCGTTTGCCGCCGTCCGCACCCCGCCGCCGTTTGCGGCTTGGCCCGCAGAGGCCGTCTGAAAAAGGGCGGACGGCGGCTTTGCAGACGGCAGGCCGGCTTCGTGCCAGATTTCCGCCGGAATATTGATGATGCCGGCGGCAAGGTCTTCGGGCAGGTCGCGCATGGTCGAACACCAGCCCAGCGCGTCGGCCAGCTCCGGCACGTCGCGGCTGCGCACAGACGCGCCTGCGGCGGCGAAAAGCAGGTCGAGCGACAGGGAAAACGTGGCGCGGTGCTGCGCGGCAACGGCCTCCGCCGGCCACAGTTCCGCCGCTTCGGCACGGAAGCGGTCGCGGCGCATGACGCGCAGCAGGGAGGCCGTTCCGATAAAGGCTTTTTCTGCCTCTGCGGGCGGCAGCACCGCATTCAGACGGCCTCGGAAATGCGCGGCCAAACGGCTGTAACGGTCGTTTTCCGCAAACCTGCCGCTCTGCCATGCGTTTATCAGGCGGTCTGCTTCGGCCGGCGGGTTTTCAGACGGCCTGTCGCCGTCCATCAAATCGTCGAAAGCCTGCAAAAAGCAGTAGCCCGCCGCCATCAGGCCGCCGCGCTGCGGGCGGCGCAGACGGTAGAGGGCCAGCAGGAGGCTGATAAGGGCATAGCGGCGGTGGCGGCGGGCGAAAGCGGCCTGTTCGCGCCAGAGCAGGTATTCGGTTTCGGCACGGCGGAACACGGCTTCGCGCCCCGCCCTTGCGGAAACGAGGCGGCAGGCGGCAAAGGCCAGCAGGAAGCCGGCGGCCAAATCAATCAGATGGTGTTCGTGTATCAGCACGGCGGACGCGGCAACCGCCGCCGCCCACGCGCCGAACCATACGCGGGCGGACAGCCGCTGCCGGAAGGCAAACCATGCGGCGGTGCAGGCAAAGGCGGCGTGCAGCGAAGGGAGATGGTTGCGCGAAAGGCTCACCGCGTCGGCAAACGCGAAAAACGGCTGCCAAAACCCCTCCGCAACACGCGGCGGCCAGGATGTCTGCACGGGCAGCAACACGAAAAACGGCACGGCGGCGGCCAGCTCCGCAGCCAGCACGGCAAACAGCACCCACGCACCGCGCCTGTCCGCACGCAGGCCGCACAGCACCAGCAGCAGCGGCAGGCTGAGATAGACGACGCTCCACGCAGGCGCGAAAGGCACGGCGGCCTCAAAGGGCAGCGCGGGACGGATGCGCCAGGGCACGTGTTCCGCCAGCAGGTTTGCACCGCCGTAAAGCAGGGCAAACAGCAGGACAAAAAGCGCGGACAGCGCGAGGGCGAAGGCGGAATCGCGGTTTTTGCTCCGCTGAAACGCACTTTGCTCGTTTTCAGACGGCCTGTTCGGGTTTATCGGATTCATGGTCGGTTCGGGGCGGGGTTGGTGCAGCGGCGGATTGTTATCCGACGGCGGGCGCGGTTTGCCGCGTTAAAAGGTTGCGCCATATCGGGCTGTGTACGGGCGGCGATGCCGTTTCCCCTTAAAGGATAGCATTTGCGGCCTCTCCCGCACGACCGGCAGACTAAGGGCTTTGCAAAACGAAAATCCCCCGCCGGCGCGGGAATAACGGATGTCGGCAGCGGGACTTTGCGCAGGGTGCGCCGAGGCGGGGTACGCGCTCCACGGCTTTCGGGCAGAGGCCGTCTGAAAAAGCATCTGCCGCGTGCGCGGCTGTGCCGCACACCCTACACAAATCCCGCGTAGGGTGTGCCGCCCCAAAGCGGCGCACGCGTTCTCCGATTTTTAGAAAAAGGCCGTCTGAAAACGGACAAAGTGCGTTTCAGCGGAGCAAAACCGATGAATCCGACGCAAACCCACTCCCTCCCCTGCGCCAACGCGGGGGAGGGTTGGGGTGGGGGTGGCGGTTCGCAGAGCCGCTTTTCCACCCGAAAACGCAAACGCAGCCGAAGCGGCAAAGCCCCCACCCTAGCCCTCCCCTGCGTGCGGGGGAGGGAATAACGTCCTCAGTTTTGCCGAAAAATATGCTGCCCACATTGTCTGCACGCAGCGGGAGGGAGCAGAGGCCGTCTGAAAAACATCGGCCGCGTGCGTGGCTGCGCCGCACACCCTACACAAATCCCGCGTAGGGTGTGCCGCCCCAAAGCGGCGCACGCGTTCTCCGATTTTTAGAAAAAGGCCGTCTGAAAACAAACAAAGTGCGTTTCAGCGGAGCAAAAACCCGTTTTCACACGATGTCCCGTTCGGTAAAGCGCGGAAAGTCTTCAATGCGGCGCGGGCCGCGCAGGCAGGCAAGCCACACATCGGTGAAACGCGGGCCGCGTGCGGGGCGGCGGAACAGCTCGTACCACGGCAGTTCGGGATGGCGGTGGTGGGTGAGGTGCAGGTGGTAGTTGAGGAACACCAGCCGCAAAAGGCGCGGCACGGCCAGATTCCACGCGCCGTTTTTGCAGTCGGGCGGCGAAAAGGCGTGGTCGGTGTATTGCAGCGAACTCCACACAAAGCCGAAGGCGGCATAGCAGGCCAGCCAGCCGCCCCACGTCCAGTCCAAAGCCCATGCCCAGAAAAGCTGCCACGCCGCCGCGCCGAACACTTCCAAACGGGCGGACATGCCGAGGCGGTCGAGTGCGCCGATGTAGTCGTCCGCCCCCGTCTGCACGCCGCCGCGCCTGCCGAAGGCGCGGACAAGGGCGCGGCGCAGAAAGCGCGGCGTGAGGGCGTAAAGCAGCACGCCGAGTACGGACACCGGCCAGTAAACGCCGGTGTAGATGGCATACCATTGGGCGTATTTCAGCCACAACACATCGCCCTCGTGCAGGATGTCAAACTGCTCCGAGGGCGATCGGTTGTTGCGGTGGTGGGTCAGGTGGAACACGCGCTGCACGGACAAGCCGGTGGGAAACCAGGCCGCCGCCAGCCGTCCGCACCATTCGTTCAGACGGCCTCTGCCGCCCTTTTTTCCCGCCGCAAACACGCCGTGCACGCATTCGTGCAGCAGCGAGAACATGGTGTTGTTGGACAGGGAAAACAGCAGCACGGCGGGCAGCGCGCCCCACAGCGGCGCGTGCGAGGCGGCGGTGAGCAGGGCGAGGTTGGCGCAGGCGGCGGCGGCGAGAAGCAGGATGTTGCGGGCGGCGGGGGTCATGGCGGCGGGATCGGCTGGTTGCGGGGCGGCGGCTTGGAGGCCGTCTGAAAAACGGGCGGACGGCCTGTGCGCCGTCAGTAGCGGTAGGCGGACAGCCTGCGTTTGATTTCGGGCAGGGCGGCGCGGGCGGCGGCTTCGCCCGCTTTGATGGCCTGCCCTTTGCGGTCGAAGCCGCCCACCGCGCCGAAACCCTGCACCTGCGGTTTGATCACGACATCGGCTTTGCCCAGCTCGCTGTTGAGGGCGGCGGTGTTCATGATGTTGAGCGTTTGGTCGAGGTAGGAGAAGAAACTTTTGTCGGGCGCGTTGTCCGGTTTGGCGGAAATGTCCACCGCGATGACGAAGTTTGCGCCCTGCTGCCGCGCGGCGGTTACCGGCACGGGCTGCACCAGGCCGCCGTCCACGTATCTGCGCCCGCCGATTACCGCCGGCTGGAACACGTTGGGAATGGCGGCGGAGGCGCGGACGGCCTGTCCGGCGTTGCCACGGTTGAAGGCCACGGCCTTGCCGCTGGAAAAATCGGTGGCGACGGCGGCGAATTTGAGCGGGAATTTTTCAATCGGGCGGCCGCCGACTTTGCGGTTGACATATTCTTGCAGCTTGTCGCCCTTGATAAAGCCGCCCGAGGAGAGGGTCAGATCCACCAAGTCGGTTTTGCCGAGGATCTCGGCTTCGAGCTCCATGCGGTCGGGCGACATACCCGATGCGTACAGGCTGCCGACCAGCGCGCCCGCGCTGGTGCCGGTTACGACTTTGACGGGAATGCCGTTTTCTTTCAGCACTTTGAGAATACCGATGTGGGCGAAGCCTTTGGACGCGCCGCCGCCGAGGGCAACGGCCACCACGGCCTGCGGCTTCTGCTTCGGCGGGGTGTGTACCTGCGGCGGCGGGGTGTTGCCGCTCGGGCAGGCGGCGAGCATGAGGGCGGCAGCAGCGGCGAGAAAAGCGCGGCGGGTTTGCAGTTTCATATTTTTCCTTTGTTATTTAAACAGTTAAACATATCCAAAGCGTTTTCAGACGGCCTCTCGGCCTTGACAGGCCGTCTGAAAACACGGACGGGCTTGCCGCAGCGGCATTGGTGTCTGTTTGGCGGTTTCCGCGTAGGAAGCGCGGACAGGCCGTGTGATGCGGCGGTGTTTGCACTATCAGGACGCTTGGCCACGCGGGAAAAAGCGCACTTCGCTTTCGCCTGCGGGCAGGTGTTTTTTCTTCAGCGCGTGGCCGTATACGGTTTCCAGAGTGATGTGGCGCAATTCGCCGCTCTGCCACATTTTGTCCGTTGCGGCGCGGGCGGCGGCGGGATCGTCGAAATCAAGGGCGCGCCACAGGCCGAGTGTGTCCGCGTCCTGCCAGAAGGTGTCGGCGTGGCGGTAGTCGAGACGCAGGGCGGCGGTGTCGGTTACGGGATCGTAAAACCCGCTGTCGGCCAGCATATCGCCGAGATCGTGCATATCGACGAGGGCGGGGGCGCGGGCGGCAATGCCCTGCGCGTTCAGACGGCCTGTGAGTTCGGCCAGGGTGTCGCGGCCGAAATGGGTGAAAAACAGCAGGCCGTCGGTTTTCAGGGCGTGCGCCCAAGCACGGAATACGGGCAGGGGATCGGCTTCGGTGGCCAGACCGAGGTTGGACCAGAGCATATCGGCGCAGGCTTCGGGCAGGGGGGCGGACAGGCTTTGGCAGTGCTGCGGCACGGTTTTGCCGGCCAGTCTGGCCAAAAGGCCGCTTTTGCGCTCGGCGGCGGCGGCCTGCAAAAAACCGGCGCGGGGGTCGTATTCGGAAAAGGCGGCTTTGGGATAGCGGGCGCAAAGCAGGCTGCGGCTGACATCGCCGTCGGCTCCCGCCAGCAGGATGTGCTGCGGGGCGGTTTTGAAGAGGGCGAGCCGCGAATCGGCCGTTTGGGCGAGGTAGCGGTGGATTTGCCAGCGGTCGTTGTTCATGGGGAATCCGTGTGCGGCGGAAGAGGCCGTCTGAAAAGCCGAAGCGGCGGCGGACTGTTCAGACGGCCTGCCGCCGTTTATTTCATCAGGTTTTTCAAGGCCAGGCGCACGCCTTCGCCCACTTCGGTGTCGGGCGGGATGCCTTTGGCGGCGGCGCGGGCTTCGCGTTCGCTGTAGCCGAGGGCGAGCAGGGTTTGGACGATGTCTTCGCCGCCGCCGTCCTGCGGGGCGGGCAGGCCGTCTGAAACGGCGGCGGGGGCGAGTTTGCCGCGCAGCTCCAAAATCATGCGTTCGGCGGTTTTTCTGCCGATGCCGGGCGCGGCCGAGAGGCGTTTGACATCCTCTTGGGCAATGGCTTGGGCAAGCTCTTCCGTGTTCATGGCCGAGAGTATGCCCAGCGCGGTTTTCGCCCCTATGCCGCCAACCTTGACCAGTTGGCGGAAGGCGGCGCGTTCTCCTGCTTCGGCAAAGCCGTAGAGCAGGTGCGCGTCTTCGCGCACGACAAGCTGGGTGTAGAGGCGGACGTTCGCACCGACAGGCGGCAGGACGCAGAAGGTCTGCATGGAAACTTCGGCTTCGTAGCCGATGCCGTTGACATCGATGACGATTTGCGGCGGATGCTTTTCGGCCAAAACTCCGGTGAGGCTGCTGATCATTGTGGGGACTTTCGGTAATGGGGAACGGCGGGCGGATTATATAGCGGAACAAAATAGGAAAGATACAAGGCCGCAGGCAGTACGGGCGGCACGGCGGTGCGGCAGGTTTTTTGTCCTGTGGCAGCGGTAAAACAAAAGCCCGTGCGTGCGGCGCGGGCTTTTGTGCTGCTGCGGATGCGTCAGATGGGGGTTTGGCCTTTTTTCTTCGCATCGGTAACGATGCCGTTGCGGCGGTTTTGCTGCCGGATGGTTTTGCCGTCGGCGGCGATTTGTTCGATTTTGACCTGTGCGGTGCCGGTGCGGATGAAGCCGAGCTCTTGGGCGGCGGCTTTGGAAAGATCCAGTACGCGGTTGCCGTGGTAGGGGCCGCGGTCGTTGATGCGCACGACAACGCTTTTGCCGTTGGCAAGATTGGTTACGCGCACGCGGCTGGAAATCGGGAGGGTGCGGTGCGCGGCGGTGAGGGTGTTCATGTCAAACCGCTCGCCGTTGGCGGTTTTCCTGCCGTGGAAACCGGGGCCGTACCACGAGGCTTTGCCGGTTTGGCTGAATTTTGCGGCTTTGTCGGATTTGGCTTTATCGGATTTGGCGGCTCTGTCGGCCTTAGTGTTTTTTTTCGCCGCCGTTTGGCTGGCGGAGGATTTTTTGGCAGCGGGCGCGGCTGCGGCCTGCTGTGCTGCGGAGGCGGCTGCGGCTGCGGCGCGGGGTGCGGCGGCTGCGGGAGGGGCGGTTTCAGCGGCGGGCGCGGCAGGCTGCTGCTGCGCGGCGCAGGCGGAGAGGGTAAGGGAGGCAAAAATGCCGGCAAATAAAGTGTTTTTGGTTTGTATCAAAACGTGGTCCTGTTCCGGAGTTGGTAGGGGTGGGTGCCGCATTTGCGTTTTTTCCATACGCGCTTTGTACTGCGGCGGGGTTTCAGAAAGGCCTTTCCCGCGCGGGCGGGCTGCTTACAGGCCGTCTGAAAAGCCGTTCTGCCGCCATGCTTCAAAAACCATGACGGCAACGGTGTTCGATAAATTCATGCTTCTGCTGCCCAGGCGCATCGGCAGGCGGATTTTGCGCTCCGGCGGCAGGCCGTCGAGGATTTCGGCGGGCAGGCCGCGCGTTTCGGAGCCGAACAAAAACACATCGCCTGCTTGAAACGCCGCCTGATCGGGGCGGGTGCTGCCTTTGGTGGTGAGCGCGAAAATGCGGCGGCCTTGCAGGGCGGCCATGCAGTCGTCGAAATTCTCATGGACGCTGACGCGGGCAAACTCGTGATAATCAAGCCCCGCGCGTTTCATTTTGGCCGAATCGAGCGGAAATCCGAGCGGCTTGACCAAGTGCAGATCCGCGCCGGTGTTGGCGCACAGCCGGATGATATTGCCGGTGTTCGGCGGGATTTCCGGCTGGTGCAAAACGACAGTAAACATAAAATCAGATACTTGAAACGCGCGCACTATGCCGCCATGCGGCGGGTGCGTCAAGATTTTTGCATTTTTGCCTGCGCCAGCGTCCAGCAGCATACCCGCGCAGCCCCCGCCCGCTTTAAGGTTCGCGCAAGTTCGGCCAATGTCGCGTTAGTGGTGGCAACGTCGTCGATTAACAGCAGATTGCGTTTTTTAACGCAGGCATGCACTTCAAACAGCCCTGCGGCGTTTTTGCGCCGCTCTTTATAAGGCAGCGTGCTTTGCGGCACGGAAGGCCGTCTGAAAACCGTGTCTTCGGGCAGGATGTCCAAACGGAAAAACGGCGCAACCAGGCGGGCGAGTTCGGCGCACTGGTTGAAACCGCGCTCCGTCAGCCGCGCACGGCTCAGGGGCATGGCGAGAATGCCGTCGAAATGTGCGCCGTTCAGCCACGGCGGCGGCAGCGCGGCCATCGTACAGGCGAGCGGACGGCGCAGACCGATCCTGCCCAAGTGCTTAAATTCGTGCAGAATCCCGCTAATCGGCGGCTCGTAGAAACACGACGACCACAGCAAATCGAAGGGCGGCGGTTTCTTTTGGCACGCACCGCAGGGCGCAATGCCGTCGCCTGTGCCGCCGCACTGCGGGCAGACACGCTCGGGCGGCACGGCGTTTTTCAACAAATCGGCCATGCAGCCGCCGCAGATGCCGCCGAAAGCCCGCGCGTGGCATAATGCGCAGCGTTCCGGCTCGAAAAGCCGTTTCCATTTGGAGAACATTCCCATGACAAGCCATTCTTCCCATTCGGTTTATCTGATACACGGCTGGGCCGCGAACGGCCGCATCTTCGACCCGCTGCGCCCGCTGCTGCCCGCACACTGGCAGGTACACGCACCCGATCTGCCCGGCCACGGGCAAACGCCGCCGGAGGGCGCGTTCGACATCGCCGCTGCCGCCGACCGCATCGCGGCGGAAATGCCCTGCAACAGCGACGTGCTGGGCTGGTCGCTGGGCGGCGTGGTGGCTCTCTTTATTGCCTACCGCCATCCCGACAAGGTGCGCCATCTCTGCCTCACCGCCTCGTTTGCCAAATTCCTTGCCACGCCCTCCTACCCGCAGGGTGTGGGCCGCCCCGCGCTGGACAAAATGGCCGGCCTGTTCCGGCAGGATTTTCCGAAATATATGCGGCAGTTTCTCGAGTTGCAACTGCTGAACACGCCGAACGCCGCAGCCGTCATCGACGCGGTGCTGCCCGGCCTCACGGAACACGGCACGCCGCCCGCGCTCGAAAGCGCGCTTTCCGCCCTTGAAAGCGCGGACGCGCGCCCTTTCCTGCCGCGCGTTTTCCATCCCGCGCTGTTGGTGTACGGCGGCAAAGACGGCCTCACGCCGCCGCGCATCGGCGGATATTTGCAGGAACACCTGCCCTGCGCCGAAACCGTCGTCATCGACAAAGCCGCCCACACGCCCTTCCTCAGCCATCCGGAAGAATTTGCCGCCCTCATCGCCCGCTTTTTCGGCTGAACGTTGTTTCAACGCTTTTCAGACGGCCGCCAAATACGCAGAGGCCGTCTGAAAACATCAAGGCCGCAGGCCGTCTGAAAGGACAATATGAAACTCAACGCCCGCTTCAACACCTTCACCCTGCCCCGCTACCGCGAAGCCATTGCAAACCACCAGCGTTACACCGACTTCAACCCGCTCGCGCTCTACCGTTCCATCGTCGAAAACGACAGGCTCGGCGACGCGGAAAAGCTCGAAGTCCTCGCGCTGGCCAACCAAGCCTTTCCGCGCTTTTACCGGCATCTGCTGCTCAAAGACCTCCACACCTACGCCGCCCTCTCCCGCCTCGGCCTCGAGCCTCTGTGCGACGTGCAGATGCGCCAATACACCGCCGGGCTGCGCCGCGAACAAGACAAAGAGTTTGCCAAACGCAAAATCCGCAACCGCCGCATCGGCGTGTACACCGTTTGCGAATGGGCCGACGGGGGCGAAGAGCGGAAATGGATGAACCGCCACAAATCCGTCAAAGCCTGCTGCGCCGCCGACAAACCGCCCGCCCACCGGCAAAACCGCAAAGGCCAAGTGCGCGACATCCGCCGCCTGCTCGACGAAGAAAACGGCTGAGGCCGTCTGAAAACGCCGTTTCAACGCAATTAAAAAACAAAAAACAGGAAAAATGACCGAACACGATCCCGCCGAATCCCAATGGCACCACTGGCCGCGCTGCTGGTATCCCGCCGCCCGCGCCGACGGCTTTGCCCCCGGGCAAATCCGCAGCGGCCACATCGCCGGCCGCCAATGGGTACTCTACCGCGCCGCCGACGGCACATTCCGCGCCGCCGACGCGTTCTGCCCCCACATGGGCGCACACCTCAAAGCCGCCTGTGTCGCTGGGCAGGCACTGCGCTGCGGCCTGCACGGCTGCCTGATCGAGCCGCAGCAAAACCCCCGCATTTCAGACGGCCTCCCCGCAATCGGGGAAGGCTGCCGCCTGCCCGCGCAAGGCTGGCCGTGTGCCGAACGTTTCGGCCTCGTCTGGCTGCATCCCCCGCTCCTGCCCGGGCAAACCGCCCCGCCCCTGCCCTTTGCCGACAACGGCCATCTGCGCCTGACCGCCTCCCGCATCATCCCCGCCGACTGGCGCGCCATGATTTGCAACGGCTTCGATTTGTCGCACATGGCCATCGTCCACCAGCGCACCCCCGAAGGCGAACCCGTGTTCGACCACACGGCCGAAGGCGGCATCAGAATGCGTTTTTCCACCCGCATCCTGCCCAAAGGCGGCTTTTCAAGCTGGCTCATGCAGCGGCTCTCGGGCGGACGCATCGAACTCGCCCACACCTGCAACGGCAGCAGCATCATGGTGGAAAGCCGCGTCGGCCGTTTTGCCACCAGCGGCATCTTTGCCCTGCTGCCGCAGGATCCCCCCGACACCCCGCCCGAACACCGCCGCACCCTCGCCTTCGCCTCCATCGGCATCCCCCCCTCCGCCACCCTGCCCCGCCTGCAACTGTATCTCGCCCGCTTCCTCTATCTGGCGTTTTTGAAAAAGGATTTCGCCATCGTGGAAAATATGCGCCTCAAACTCGACGGCGCGGACGACCCCGCCGTCTTGCAGGCCGCGCGTTACCAAAGCACGCTGGAAAGTCTGTAAAGCCCGTACGCCGTCCCGTCGGCCGGATTTGCGGAACGGCGGCTGTATCAAGGCCGTCTGAAAATACGGTTTTCAGACGGCCTGTTTGTCCGTTCTTACCCGCTGCGGGGCGTGCCGTCCCGGCGGCGTACGCGCCGGATTCTCCGCCGCAGGGTGTGTCGCCCCAGCGACGCACGCGTTTTAAGCGATTCGTGTATAGCACCCGTTTTTATGTTATGCGGACACAGAGGCAGCCTGAATCTCCAAGCCGCGTGCGTGGCTGCGCCACACACCCTGCACAGGCCGTCAGCGCGAAAGCAAGTTAAGAGGCCGTCTGAAAAACGGATTTTTCCCTTTTCAGACGGCCTCTGCTGCGAAAGTAGGGTGTATCGCGCAGCCACGCACGCGGTTGGCAGATGCCGGCGGCAAGCACTGGAAATAAAAAACCATTACTTCGTATTGTTGCATATTGCGTGAAAAATCAACAGCTAAAAATCAAGATAGCGGACTATTGCAAGCCGTTGGCACATTTGGCGTTATACTCTTTGCACCAAATTTGCACCAAAAAACGATATGGCAACCATTACCCAGCGCAACGGAAAATACCGCGCCCAAGTCCGTCTTCGCGGCGTTTCCAAGTCCGCCACTTTCGAGCGGCATGCGGATGCGAAAGCGTGGGCGGCGCGGATGGAGACGCTGATTCTTGACGGCGTGCAGGGCAACGCCGACCGCAATACTTATTTCGCCGACATTTTACAGCGTTACTTGAGCAGCGTAACCCCGACGCGGCGCGGCGCGAAGTTCGAGGGTTTGCGCATCCGGGCATTTCTGCGCGATCCGCTGGCTGAAATTCGCCTTGACGACCTGCGGCCACAGCACTTTGCCGACTGGCGCGACAGGCGGCTGCAGCAGGTATCGGCGGGCAGCGTGCTGCGTGAAATCGGCATCTTGTCTGCCATCTGTACCCATGCCGTAAAGGAATGGGGGCTGCTGCGGGAAAATCCTTTGTCCAAAATCAGCAAACCCAAAGAACCGAAAGCCCGCACGCGCAGGCCGTCTGAAAGCGAGATTGACGCACTCTGCACCGCCCTGCTCTACTCGTCCGATGCCAAGCCCGAGCTGGTTTACCAGCGGGCGGCGGCGGCGTTTCTGTTTGCGGTGGAAACAGCGATGCGGGCAGGCGAAATCTGTGGTCTGAAGTGGCGGGACATTGATTTCAAACGCCGTCTCGCTCATCTGCCCATGACGAAAAACGGCCACAGCCGCGATGTTCCTTTGTCGCGCCGCGCCTTGTCTATCTTGGAGCAATTGCGCGGCATAGACGACACCCGCGTCTTCGCGCTGGATACGGGAACGCTGGATGTCGTGTTCCGCCGCGCCCGCGACAGTTGCGGCATTGCGGATTTGCACTTTCACGACAGCCGCCGCGAAGCCTTGACGCGGATGGCAAAAAAAGTCCCCGTGGAAACGCTGGCAAAAATCAGCGGCCACAGGGATTTGCGGATTTTGCTCAATGTCTATTACAACCCTGATATGGCCGAAGTGGCTGATTTGCTGGATTGAGTATGCGGGTTTTACTTGAACACCGAAACCAGCGCGTTGTGTCTCTCGGCGCAGTCTTTGTACAGATGCACGGTCTGCAATGCCCAGGGCAGGATGTCCGCGCCCGTCGTTCCGTCCAATGGCTGCAACTTGGCGCAGGGCTGCACCAAATCGGCGGGCGGTTTATTCTGCGATGGCGGCGTTGAGTTGGCGCAGGCCGTCAGTATCGATGCAGTCAGTATGGTAAACAGGGCGTTCGATGGTTTTCTGCACTTGCACATAGCGTATCCTTTCTTTCTGCTCGCGTTCGGCCTTTGCGGCCTGATAGTCTGCGCTCGCCTGCCGCGCGGCTGCAGCCTGCTTCTGCGCCGCTTCTGCCAGCGCAAGGCTGATTTCGGCGGCCTTGTCGGCCTGCCCGCGTCTGTATTGCGCGGCGCGGTCGGCCTGCCATGCGGCAAACAGCGCAACACAGAGGGCGGCGGCAAGGGCGGGTTTCCAATGTTTTAAAAACAACATTAATTTTCTCCAAAAATACACAAAACGCTTGCCCTTACTTGCTTTTTGTGTAATAATACACACATCTTAAACAAACAAGGAAAGGATATGAAAAGCAGGGAGTTAATCGCTATTCTCGAAGCCGGCGGCTGGCAGCTTGTCCGAGTGAAAGGCAGCCACCATCAGTTTAAGAAAGACGGCGTTCCACACTTGATTACCATCAGCCATCCCGAAAAAGACGTATCTTTGGGGCAACTGAAAGATGCAAAAAAGAAATCGGGTTTGGATTTTTGAAACAAACGCCCCGCAAGGGGCTTTCCCTGCCATATCCGAAAAAAGGACAAAGCATGATTTACTATCCGGCCGCCCTGTTTCAAGATGCGGGGCAAAGCGGCTACGGCATAGTCATTCCCGACCTGCCCGGCTGCTATCCTGTGGGCGATACGGTGGAGGAGGCCTTGGCCGACGCGAAAGCCGCCGCCGCGTTCCACATTGAGGGCATGATTGCCGAGAGCTTGGAATATGTTACCGCGCCGCGCGGCATTGCCGAGCTGCGCAGCCTGCCCGATTATGCCGACGCGCTTATGTGGGTGTTGGTAGAGGTGGATGAAACCGTGTTTTCCAAACAGACGCGCTTCAATGTGAGCTGGCCGCAGTATTTGCTCGACCGCGTGGACGAATACACCGCCATACACCATGAAACACGCAGCGGCTTTCTCGCCCGTGCCGCGCTGGACGCGCTCAACCGTTCCTGAAAAACTCTTTCTGTTCTTCTTTGCGGCGGTTTTCCAGCCCGCGCACCACGCGCCCGCCTGCTTTGTTCCACAGGGCAAAGGCGGCGCAGGCGGCCTGATAGCGTTTTTCGTTCAGCAGGCGCACGGCGGAGGATTTGGCAAAGGCCGCTGTGCCGATGTTGTAGCAGAGCGAAACGCAGGCGTTAAACTGCGACTGGGTGAGCGGGGCGCGGACGTATTGGCGCACCGCCGCTTCGTAGCTTTGCACCTGGTTGAGAAATTCGGCGCGGATTTCGGCTTCGCTCATGCTGTCGCCCATTTTCACGCGCTGGCCTGCGCGTGCGCCCAGCGTGTAGCGGATGAAGCCGATGCCTATTGTCGGAATCCCCGCGCTGTCGAGATAGGCGCGGCTGCGCGTGCCTTCGAAGCGGGCAAGCAGGGCATAGCCCGTGTTGTCGAGTTTGAGGTTTTCATTCATTTGCTTTTCCTTTCTTGCTTTGAGGCCGTCTGAAAGCTACTCCCCCAGCCATTCTTTGCAGATTTTCAGCAAAGCCTGCGTACGGCTGCCGCCCGCTTTGGCTATGGCCGCGTCGATAATGTCCATTTCCGCCGCTTTGGCGCGGATCGTGTATTGGCGGTATGCACCGCTGGACAGTTTTTTCTTGGCCGCTGCTGCCGCTGTGGCCGCCCGCAGTTTTTTAGAATGCTCGGTATTGGCGTTTGCCATGATATTGCTCCTTAAACGTTTTTGTATTAGAGTAGCATCCGTTCGGAAAGATGGATAAAGGGCAGCGGTGTTCTGCCGCCCTTCTTGTTGCTTCAATCTGCTATGTTAGTATGCTGGGGAGCAAGCCAACAAGAGCATGATAAATAAGACAACTTTTACCATCTTTGCTACTCCTTCCTATCCGGACTTAACTAGCCCCGCTTGGCTGCCACCTTGCGGGGCTTAGTGCTTTCCGAATGGTTGTATTATATCATTATTAGTAACAAAGTCAAGTCATTTCTGCGGATTTTTTTAAGCTAAATCGTTGATTTTTTCGGGAAGTCCAAAATTGGGGAGGCCGAAACGTCAAAAAGCATTTGACAAATTTGAGATGTTGAAATTATTATGCCGCTTCCTACTTCATAAGCTGCACCGCGCCAGTTGCGCGATTTTTCATATCTCGAATTTCCCCACGGCTGTTTTTCAGACGGCCTGTTCAAGTTTCAATGGGGTTGCGGGTATCGGCAACGACCCGGCGTTCTTATGACGTAGGACAACCCCGCCTGATTCTGCTTACTGCTCAAAATTGAGCAGTAAGCGAAAATCAAAGAGTTAGGCAGTTTCCAATCCTAAACATAAGGAGTTCATCATGAACGCAGTAGCAAACTTCCAAGACTTTGTTCAAGTCAAACATTCCCAAACCGTTACCACCAGCGAATTTATCGCTCAAGCATTCAAAAAACAGCACAGAAATGTACTGCGCGACATTGAAAATCTGCTGGCCGATATAGACCCCGCGTTTGCCGCACAAAACTTCAAAGCCGTGGAGCGCGTGCAAAAAACAGGTTTCGGCGAACGCAGCACCCGCGCCTACGAGCTGACCAAAGACGGCTTTATGCTGCTGGTTATGGGTTTCACGGGCAAAGCCGCACTGGCAATTAAAATTGCCTACATCCAAGCCTTTAACACAATGGCCGAGATGCTGGCAGGCCGTCTGAAAGCCGAATCCGCCCCGACTTCCGTTGACGAGCGCACGCCGCTGCGCCAAGCCGTGTCCGCTTTGGTGGGGCTGCGGCGGGTGGACTATTCCACGGCCTACAATATGGTGCACCAGCGTTTCGGCGTGGAGAAAATCGAGGATTTGCCGCGCGAAATCCTGCCCGATGCGGTGCGCTATGTCCACGCGCTGACGCTGGACAATGCTTTGACGGGCGAGGTGTTGGAGCGGCTGGACAGGCCGTCTGAAAAACATCTGGCCGACCATGAAATCCACAATCTTGCCGTGTGCCTGAAATATCTTTCCGACAGCATGGACTTCCTGCGCCCGCTGTCCGATTCGCTGCGCGGCTTGGGCAGCCACTACGCAGGCCGCGCTTTCTCGCTCTCGCAAGAGCCGCATACGTGGCTGCACTCCGCCAAACACAGCCTGACGCGGCTTGCCGACGGCCTCCAAGACCCCGCGCCCGTGCGGCAGATGCTGGGGCGGATGCTGTAAAGGCTGCGTGCGCGGCCGGTGCGGCACGCACCGGCTGATTTCCGCGTGGGGTGTGGCGCAGCCGCGCACGCGGTTTTTGCTTTGGCGGTAGGGGTGTCTGTTGCGGGGTTTGGGACGCGTGCGTCGCTTTGGCGACACACCCTACGTGTTTTTTCAGACGGCCTCTGTGGTTTGGGTAGGGTGTGTGGCGCAGCCACGCACGCGTTTGTCCTGCCTGCCTGCTTTTCAGACGGCCTACCAGTTGCGCGCCCTGCTGTTTCGCAAACGCCAGGTCTGGGCGGCGAAGTAGGCGGCTGTGGCGGCGTTGAGGATGACTTCGTGCGGGTTGGCGGTGTCGGCCGAAGAGGCGGCCACGCCGACGGCGGAAGCGAGCAAGACGGCGTGTATCCACAATTCGGGCTGGCGCAGCGTCCAGCGTTGCACGGTGAGGCGGCAGGCGCAGTGCACGAAGATGAGCAGCGCGGATGCGAGGTTGGCAAGATTCATCAGGGATGGGGCGTTCATGCTTTGTCCTCCTTTTTCAGACGGCCTAAGATATGCTCGCGCACCAGCGGCAGCAGCCACGGCCAGCCGCCGCCAAGCACGACGGGCAGCAGGGGTTTGAGCAGTTCGGCGGCGCGCTGCGGGTCGAGTGCGCCGCGCTGCACCAGCCATTCGGCCAGCACGGGCGAAACCGCGCCGGCCAGAAGCATGGACAGCAGGATGGAGAAGAAGCCGGCTTGGCGCGAGGCGGCCGGATGCAGGCCGCGCACCACCGCGCCGGATAAGCCGCCGAGTATCAGCGCGTCCAGCGGCATGCCGAACAGGGTGCCGACGATGCCGATGCCGCCTATGCTGTACAGGTAGGCGGCGGAAGTGCTTGTTTCGATGGGCATGGTTTTTCCTTTGTTTTCAGACGGCCTGTTGCGGCCGTTGCGGTTTGCGCCGCTGTTTTCCCTTATCTTGATTGTGTCTTTTCAGACGGCCTGTTGCGCCGTGTACCGCTTCACTCATACGGCAATATCGCTTATGTCCGAATCGGGCGCGGGGGCTAGGATGCTGCCCGTGCCTGCGTCGTAGAACACGCGCCGCCCCGCTTCGCCCTGCCCGCGCAGGATGACGGTGCGGCCGCTTTGCGTTTGCGCCTGCCATGTGCCGCCGCCGAGATCGGTGGTGAGTGTGGCGGCGGCGCGGGTGTGGCGGTCGGTGAGGCTGATGAGTTGTTGGTAGAGGTTCACGGGCTTTCCTTTTGGTTTTCAGACGGCCTTTGCCGTTATCCGGCGGGGGTGCTTTGCGGCATAGGACGCGTGCGCGGCTAGTCGGCGATGTAGCGGTCTATGCTGACGGTTTGCATGACGACGGGCGCGTCGTTTTCGATTTCGACGGACAGGGTCAGGCCGGTTACCACGCCCTGCCAGTTGCCGCTTGGCTCTTGGATTTCCCAGATTTCGCCCAATTCGGCGCGGGATATGGCGTATTTTTCCGCTACGGGCAGGGTTACGGATTCGGTTTTGTGCGTGCCCGCTTCGTTGAGGGCGGCGACTCCGGCGGCTTCGAGAACGGACAAATCGGTGTAGAGCGGGCCGATCAGGGCGGCGGCGCGGGGTTCGCGGCTGCTGCCTTTTTTGTACACGTCGGCGGCTTTGCCCTGATTGTGTTCGGCATAAACGAATACGCCGGAGGCGGTGGGGCGGACGGACAGGCTGCCGCTGATTCTGACGATGACGGAGGCGGGGATGACGCGGTCGGGCGCGGCCTGCTGCCAGGCGGGGGCTTTGCGTTTGGGCAGGACGGAGATTTCGCCGCGCGCCGGATGGCTGTATACGAACGCGCCCGCCGTTTCGGCCAGCTCGCGCACCACGGCCATCGGGGTCTTGCCTTCGGTGGAATAGATGCCGCCGGGTATCAGCCAGTCGGCGGCCTGCCAGTCGGCAATGCGGATGCCGCTGTATTTAAGGGCCTGATCGGCAATCTGACGGGCGTAGATCGGGTTGTCGATGAGGCCGCCGCGCCGTGCGGCGTAGCTTTCGCCCAGCCGTGCGCTGCGGCTGCGGCCGGAAACGGTGTAGCTTTTTTGGCCGAAGCTGCGGTTGTCGCGGTATTCCTCTGCGAGTATGGCGAAGGTTTCGCCGTTGATGTCTGCTTCAATCAGGGCTTCGCGGCCTTTTTCGCGCCCGTCCATATCCAGGCGGGCGAAGTCTTCGGGCGGGATGGTCAGGCTGCCCAGCCAGCAGTAGCCGGAAGTGTCGGCGGTGAACGAGGCGGAAAAGAGTTCCAGCGGTTTGCCGCCCGCTGTGGCGCGGATTTTGTTTTCAATCATGTAAACCTTCAAAATGGGCGTGTGCGCCTGCGCATCGCAGGCAAAGGGCAGCGGCACGGCGGCGGGATGGTGGACGATGTGGCGGCGGCGCAGCGGCAGCGGCAGGCGGTCGGACTTGGGGCGTTTGCCGCACAGATGGGTTTCGGGATCGGGCGGGGTCGGTATGGGGATGTCGTGCCATTCGCACGGCGGGCGCAGGGCTGCGCTGTGGCGTGTGCGCAGGCAGGCGCAAAGCGGCTGTTTGTGCAGCAGGCCGAGTGCGGCGCAGCGTGCCAGCGGCTGCTGTGCGGTGGTGGTTTGCACGGTGCAGGCGCGTGCCTGCGACAGGGCGGACAACACCGCTTCGGTGCAGCGGCGCAGCTTGGCGTAGCGGCCGGTATGGGCGGCGGTGCAGCGGCGCAGTTGTTCCGCCTTGCCGTAGCGGATAGCGGTGCGGCGTTGGAGGCCGTCTGAAACGCTTGTGTTTTGGGCGGCGCAGCGGCGCAGCTCTTGCATGCCAACCACGGCGGAGCGCAGGCAGGCGGAGAGCGGCAGGCTTTCGCTCTGCACAAAGCGGGGCGCGGCCTGTACTTCGAGGCCGTCTGAAAAGGCATTCAGGCACCCGACAGCCCCCGCTGCGGCGGCATTCGGAAACGCGAAAGCGGCGGCTACCGGCACGCGGCGGCTTGGCGGCGGCGCGGGCGGATCAGACGGATCGGGCAGACTGCCGCCCTCCTCCGTCTGCCCCAACAGGCGCGCAAAGGGCAGCGGCAGGGCGGCGGCGTTTGTGCCGGACAGAGGCCGCCCAAAGGGCAGCGGCAGGGCGTTGTATTTGACGGAATCGGACATGTTCAGACCTTGCGGCATAGGACGCGTGCGTCGCAAGCGACACACCCTGCGCGCTTAGGGGGTATCTTCCACGGCGCGGACGTAGTCGTAACAAACGGGTTCGTATTGCCGCTTGTGGTCGAGGGCGATGACAAGGAAATCCTGTCCGGTGTCCAATTGCTCGAACAGATAGCTGCCGTCGTCGGCAGACCAGGTGTCGTCGATGACTTTGAAACGCTCGCGCTCAATCAGCAGGATGCGGCGGGATGCGGGCCTGCCGCCGACGGTAACGATGCCGATACCGCGTCCGGCGATGATGCCGCGCCCGTGGTTGCGTTCCCTGTACTGCACAAACCGGGCGGCAAAAACCTGATTCTGCGGCACGGCATGGCGCGTCCGCCGCCATGTGAGGATGCGCGGGGCAAAAACGCTGTTCATCATATTTCCCAATATGAGGTGTTTACCAAAACGGCGGTATCGCGCTGGTTGCCGTCGCCAAAGTCCATGCAGATGAAATTTTCGCCGGCGAGCTGGTCAAAACGGGTGCCGACGGGAACGGCGGACATACGCTCGGCCACGGCAGAGATGCCCGGCAGCAGCCCGCGCGGCATAGTGAGGCTGTTGGCGTATTCCATAATGTATACGGGGAAGGCGGAAAAGCCGCCGGAAACAGGCGAGGGGTATTCCTGCGGAGTCTCGTTTGCAGAATATAGAGAAAATGCGGCAGTTTGCAGATTTGCGCCCGCGCCTTTTCTCAGGCCGTCGTAGGATTTGAGCAGCGCGGCAAAAGTGTATGCGCTACCACCGCGCGAATAAAACCCCCTTGGAACAATGTTTTGCCCGTAGGATTGGCCGAAGGAGCCGATGCAAACCATATTGCCGTTGTCGCCCGCCGAGAGCGTGGGAAAGTCGCCGAAATACAGATAGCGGCAGCCGCCGCCGCGCCCTTCCGCAAAAAAGGCAAAGCCGCGCGGGCAGGCAATCAGCCACCATTTGCGTGTTTGGTAAGAATAGTCGGTCAGATGCAGGTTCTGTGTTTGGTTGAATACCGCTTCGCCGCTGTCGATGCCGCTCATGGCGGTGTAGGCCTGTATGTAGGCAATGCCGGCCGTGCCGTTGTCGATGCGGATGAGGCCGCGCGGCGATTTGGGGTCGGCGGGGCGCAGGGCGATTTTGTTGTTGCCTTCAAAAGCCGCCTCCCAGCCTGCGGCGGCTTTCGCGCCGTAGCCGGTAAGCAGGCAGGCTTTGAGGATGGTTTTGAATGCGCCGGCGGCGTTTGCGAGCTTGGGCGCGGAGGGGTCTTCGGAGGTGTAGAGGGTAACGGGGACACGTTCGGTGCGCAGCATGGGGTTTCCTTTCTGTCGGGCAGGCTATGGTAGGGAAAACCCCGCTGCCGCGCGGTCTGCGCGGTTTCACTGCAATAAAAATCCCGCCATGGGGCGGGATTCGTGTTCAGGCATAAGCAGGGATGATGTGCGGCCGCTCTTTTTGGCCGGCCTGCCATAAATCGTAATCGGCTTGCTGGTGCAGCCAGCTTTCGGGGCTGGGGCTGTTTTCGCCCAGCCATGCGTGCAGTCTGATTGCCATGTCCGCGCTGATTCCCGCTTTGCCGTTTAGCAGGCGGGAAAGGGTTACGCGGGACACGCCAAGCTGCCGCGCGGCTTCGGTAACGCTCAATCCCAAAGCGGGCAGTATGTCCTCTCGGATGGTTTCGGCGGGGTGCGGGGGGTTGTGCATCTGCATGGGTTTTCCTAGTGGTAGTCTTGATAATCGACGATTTCGGCACGGCCGTTTTCCAGCGTAAAGGTAATGCGCCAGTTGCCGCTGACGGTAACGCTCCAATGGCCTTGCAAACTGCCTGCCAGCGGGTGCAGCCGCCAGCCTGCGATATTCATATCGGCGGGGTCGGCCGCGCTGTTGAGACGGGCAAGTATGCGGGCGATTTTGGGGGCGTGGGCGGCCTGTATGCCCGCCTTGCTGCCTGTTTCAAAAAACCTTTGCAGCCCTTTGTGCCTGAATGAAAGTATCATTTGTCTGTATCGCGTCTGTTTGCCATATTGTAACGCATGGCGATACAAAAAGACCAGTATCCGGCTTTTCGGAAACGTATTGCCGCGTTGATGCCCGAGGGTTTTCAGACGGCCTCAACCGTCGGCCACGGTGTTGCCGCGCAGGCAGGCGGTAAAGCCGTCGCGGCGGCTCTGCCGCTCGGGCGAGGGCTGCACGGCGCGCAAAATCCACACGGGCGTGGGCGTGCCGTAGGTGTTGAAACGCACGCAGTTTCTTGCCGCCCAGCCGCCGCCGAATGCCGTGCGCGGCAGCGTGAAATAAGGCTTGCCGGTGGCGGGGTTGGCGGGAGCCAGGTCGGACAGGGTGTCGCCTTTGGCAACCAGTCCGAGGGTTTCGCCGTACAGCTCGAACTGGTTTTCCGAGGTAAACAGAATCAGCCAGCGTTGCGTTACCGCGCCGCCGCTGATTAATTTGAACGGGTAGTTGCGCACGTCCAGCCGCGCAAGGATTTCTTCGCCGTCGATTTCGTCTTTCCAATGCCTGCTCCACGTCTGCTGCGAGAAAGGCTCGCTGGCGCGTACCAGCAAATCGCCGGCAATCAGGGCGGAAGAAACGTAGGTACCCGCTTTCGGATAAGCGCGGGACACGGGAAACTGCAGTTTCAGACGGCCCGATATGTCGGCGCGGGCAATGCGGTTTTCCTCTTCCCACGCCTGCACGGCCGTCAGCGGCATTTGGTAAGCGGACAAATCCAGCGGGTCGGCAAAGGCCAGCGTGCCGGCGGATACGGTGTAATGCTCGGACAGGACGTGTTTGCCCGCCGCGTCAGTCAGACAGACGCGGTCGGCATCCGGCCGCTCCAGCGGGATGCGCTGCCCGGCCGTGAACGCGCTGCCGAGGTTTTGTTTCAGGCGGTTGCCGATGACGATCATGTCGCCCTTGCGGAAGATGGGGACGCGGCCGTCGGCGGGCAGGCGCACGGAATCGATGCCGATGACGGAGGAATCGAGCGGGATGTCGTCCTGCAACACCACGTTGTAGCGCAGGGTGTCGGGCAGAAAGCCGCGCTCCCGTTCGATTTGGAAAAAGCCGGTGCGGTAGTCGATTTTGCCGGTAAAGTCTCCCGTAAGATTGCCTTCCGCGTCGGAGCGGGCGGAAATCAGGCCGCCGCCGCCCGATGCATAGACGGTAAAGCTCTCGGGCTTGACCGGTGCGCCGCCGACCCGGCCGCAGAAGCTGAAGGCGGGCTTGGGTTCGAGGGATACGATGCCCGCCGTTACTTTCAGCGCGGCCAGATTGAGCGAAGGATCGGATACCTGCACGTTGCCGTTTTCCAAATTCAGACGGCCTGCCGCTTCGCCGCGTCCGGTTTCGGGCTTGAAGTTTTTATACAGCACGCCGCCGCGCTCAATCAGCCGCACGCCGCCGATGTCAAACGCCCAACTGTCCTGCACCGGCCGCGCGCCCGACTGCGGCAGTACGTTGGCCCACACATTGGACGGCGTTTCGGTAAGGTGCACCTGACGGGTGGCGGTGCTGTCCAGATAGCGGCAGGCGGCGGCCTGAATTTGGTAGGCTACATTGGCAACCACGCGCTCGCGGCCGTATTCGGCGGCCTGCGACGCGCCGGGCAGGATTTGGACGCTGCCGGTGTCCTGCGAAGTGCCGGAGATGGCCAGGCCGAGCCTGTCCGGTTCGGGCAGGACGATTTTGCCGGTGCCGTAGTCGATTGTTGCGCCGGGCAGGGTTTTGCCGTCGGCCATCAGGCCGCCCGCGCCGTTGTCGGTAAAGGTGATTTCCTGTGCGCCGTAGACTTCTTTTTTGTCGTAGGCCAGCCGCAAATCGTGTTTTTCGCTTCGACGATTTGCGCACCGTTGACCATCTGTCCGGCTTGCAGGCGGTTGTATTTCATCTGCACCCAGCTTTCGGTCTGCACCGTGGCGCGGGCGGTGTAGGCCACGCGCAGGCACAGGCTGCCGGGCGCGATGCGGCCGAGTGTGAGGTTTAATGCACCGGTGGTCTGTTTGCCGACGCTGTATTCTTTCGCTTCGCCGGTGTAGGCCTGATAGGCGATTTCCACGGCTGCGGCTTCGAGGCCGTCTGAAACGGCCGCCCGCCCGCCGTAATAATCGACATAGCCCGCCGCCGCGCCTTTCAGACGGCCTGCTTCGTCTGTGGCCGTTTTGCCGTTCCACGACAGGCGCAGCGTGCCGGGCTTGATGAAGCCGCCGTCCGCAGCGGGCAGCACCGCGCCGCCGCCCAGGGTTTGACCGCCGGCTGCGTGCCCGCCTCTTTCGCGTCGTAGGTTTGGAACACGCTCTTGTCGCCCCATTGGAAAACAATGCGGCTGCCGACATCCGGCAGGGCGGGCAGATTAAGGACAACCGAGCCTGTGGCCGACACCGTGCCGCAGGCTTCGCCCGCTTCGTCGCGCAGAATGCCGCCGCCTTCGTCGGTGAGCGTGTACCACGCCCCCAAAGACATAAACGACACCGACAGCCCGGCAGGGGCGGACGGCAGCAGCGGGGGCAAACTGCGTGCCCTGATTGCTGTCTTTGATTTCCAAGAAAGCGGCAAAACGGGCGGCGTTGACCGGCACGGCGGGGATGGCGGACACGGTCAGGCCGTAGCTGTCGGGAAAGGCCTGTATCAGGCCGCGCCGGTAGTCGGCTTGCACGCTCTCGCCGCCGCGTACGAGCTGGCCGCGTCCGTTGTCTGCCCAGCCGTCTATCTCGATGCTGCCGGGCAGTACCGGATTTTCCAGCCAAATATCGCCCGAGGCTTTGGCGGCCGTCTGAAACACATTGCGGCGCGGCGCGGACGGCACCCACGTCTCGGAAGACACCGGATACGCGTCGGCTTCGGCGGTTTCCACCGTGGCGGTGGGACGAGTTTGGCAAAAATGCTCTCTACCAGCACTTGTGCGCCGCCCGCCGCCAAATCTTCGGCCAAAGGCTGCACGCCGCAATAATTGGCCGAATCGGCCACATGGGTTTCCAAAACCAGCGTTTCGGCATTGGCATAGCCTTCGGCCGGGTAGTCCACGCCTTTAAAGTCTTCGACCAGCGCGTTGGGAATTTCCATTTTCAGCACGCGCCGTTGGATTTCTTTGGTCTGCCCGCTGGGCAGTACGATTTCAAAGGTGCGGATTTCGTCTTTGACCGACGCAATGCGGAAAACTGCTGGCGCGTGCGGCTGCGGTTTTCCAAACAATACCGCTCGCCCACCTTCGGCAGCGGGGCTTCGACGCGCTGGTAGGCCTGCACCAGCCGACCGCCCGCCAAATGCCGCCCCAAAAGCGTCATGCGGCTTTCGATGGTCGGCACGCTGTATGCCTCAATGCCGGCAGAATATCGGCGCGGCTTTCGCCGTAGTTTTTTGCTTTAAACGCCAAATAAGACACGTTCTGCGCCTGGGGCGGCTCGGAAATAACCAGATGCGCCCCGTAGAGCGGCTCGGCATCGTCGCGCAGCACGCCGGGATAGACCAGCCGCGCGTCAAAACTGCCCATCGTCCTGTCCAAATCGGACACCGGCGGGAACAGTTCGTTGTCTTTGCCGGTGAGCGGCTCGCCCACCATCAGGCCGCCGCCGTCGGGCGGTCGGTGAGGCGTTGCGAGGGGTAAATCCGCAGGTCTTGCTGTGTGAGTTTTGCCATTTTGCTATACCGTCATTAAGTTAATTGTTGCCAGATAAGGCGTGTCGTCCGTTCGGGGGTGCGGAAGGCCACCGCCTCCGCCTTGCCGAACAGCTTGTCGTGCAGACGGAAGGCAAGTATCGAAACTGCGGCCGTCCGGCAGCGTCAGCGTCATGATTAAGCCCGCCGTGTCGCTCCAGCCGCGCAGCCGCAGCAAATCCGCCCGCCTGTGCCACGCCCAATCGCCGGAAAGGGTTACCGGGCGGCCGTTTTGCTTTACCCCCTGCTGGATAACGAGGCCGCCCGACAAAGTGCGCTGCGGCGCGGCCTGCGCCACCGCGCTCCATTCCATCTCGTCCTGCCACTGCATATCGTCCGGCAGGGCGAGGATTTCGCCGGTGTCTTTGCGTTTGAGCTGCATATCCAATCCTTTACACCATCCGCCGCAGGCCGTCTTTCAATTTTTCGATTAAGACCGCCGCCGCCGCATCGGCCACTTTCGCATCACGCCTTTCCAGCGCGTTTTTCCATTCTTCAATCAAGCCCGCCACCCCATCCCAGCCGATATTGATCTGCGGCTCGGCCAGGGCGGACAAATCGGGCGTTTTTTCCGCTTTCGCCTGCTTTTCCGCTTCGCGCTTTTCCCGCTGGCGGCGGAGAGTGCTCCTGCAATTCGGCCGCTTTGCGGTATTCGGCCGCCGTGCCGTCGTCCGCCGATTCTGCGGCTTTTTTCTTCCATGCTTCAATCTTGCGCCGCGCCTCCAATTCGTGCGCGGCCTCTTCGTTGCCGTCCAGTCCCGCCAGTTCCGCCTCCAAAGTTTCCCGCGCTTCTTGGCTTCGTTCTGCATTTCGCGCAGCTTCTGCCGCGCTTCGTCGATTTGCGCGTGCAATTTCGTCAGGCGCACGGAGTCGAGCTTGCCGGTGGCTTCGGCAGCGGCCTGCGCGGCGCGGGCAAGTGCCTGCTGGTTAATCGTGCCATCGCGTGCCATTTGCGACACGGCATCGCCCGCCTCTTCGGCTTCGCGGATGATGGCGGCAAAGCCGTCTTTGACCGCCTGCAATTGGTTTTTGTATTGAATCCAGCGCGTTACGCTCATGCTTTCGGGCTGGCCGACGTTGAAACGGTCGATTTCGGCATTGAGTGCGGCAAACTCTTCGCGCGTGAGCCTGATGTTGCCGTGCTGCGTGGAGAACACTTCGTGCAGGCGGGTAACGCGGCGCACCGCACCGGCGGCGGCTTTGTCCGCGCCCTGCGCTGCCTGCGCGGCGGCGTTGGCGGTTTGCGCTTCGGCATCCGCATGGGCGCGGGCGGCGTTGGCGGCCTGCTCGTGGGCGGCTTTTGCCGTGTCGCCCATCGCGCTGTGCCACCTCCGCGCTGCGGCGTTTCACTTCGGACAGGGTTTGGCCGTATTGCGCGGCGGTAATCAGGCCGTCTGAAAACGCCTGCCGCCTGCCGCCAGCGTTTTCGGCGGCATCATCGCGGCGGCTTTGACGGATTGGGCAAGACGATCGTAGGCCGTGCGCGCGCCGTCTGCGCCGTGTTCCGCCGCTTCGTTGA